>PMKK01000278.1:1112-3269 GCA_003157715.1 Actinomycetota bacterium | reverse complement strand
CGCTGCGCATCAAGCTCGGCGTCGATCCCACCGCCCCCGACCTTCATCTCGGGCACACCGTCGTCCTGAACAAGCTGCGCCAGTTCCAGGACGCCGGGCACGTCGCGGTGCTCATCATCGGCGACTACACCGCCCGCATCGGCGACCCCTCGGGGTTGTCCAAGACGCGGCCGCGACTCGACCCCGCGGTGATCGACGCCAACGCGCGCACCTACCAGGAGCAGGCCTTTCTGATCCTCGACCGCGATCCGGCCCGGCTCGAGATACGGTTCAACGGCGAGTGGCTCGGGCCGCTTACCATGGAGCAGCTGTTCGAGCTGACCGCGACCACCACGGTGGCTCGCATCCTCGAACGCGACGACTTCGAGAAGCGTTTCAACGCCCACCAGCCGATCTCCATGCTCGAGATGCTCTACCCGCTCGCCCAGGGCTACGATTCGGTCGCCGTGCGCTCCGACATCGAGCTCGGCGGCACCGAACAGAAGTTCAATCTCTTCATGGGGCGCGACCTGCAGAGCTACTTCGGCCAGCAGCCCCAGGCGATCATGACGGTCGACATCCTGCCCGGCACCGACGGGGTCGAGCGCATGAGCAAGTCGCTCGGCAACTACATCGGCGTGACCGAAGACCCGCGCGACGTCTACGGCAAGGTCATGAGCATCCCCGACGAGGTGATCATGACCTACTTCCGCCTGCTGACGGCCCATCATGCCGCCGAGATCGCGGCCCTCGAGGAGGGCCTCGCCGGCGGCGCGCTGAACCCGCGCGACCTCAAGGCCAGGCTGGCTCGCGAGATCCTCACACGGCTGCGCGGCGAGGCTGCCGCCACCCAGGCCGAGGAGCACTTCGATCGCGTCTTTCGCCGCCACGAGGTGGCCGGCGCGGCGCAGAGTCTCGTGCTCGAGCCGGCCGACATCGAGGGCGCGACGGTCTATCTGCCGGCCGTCATGGAACGCTGGTTCGCGATCAGCCGCTCCGAAGGCAGGCGGCGCATCGAGCAGGGCGGCGTGACGCTCGATGGGGTGGCCGTCACGACCTTCTCCGTGCCGGCCGCCGAGCTCGCCGGCAAGCATCTGAAGGCGGGCAAGTCGGCCCAGGCGCAGGGCGTCGTCGGGCCGGCCTGAAGCGTCGCCGTCCGGCGGGGCGGGGCCGGTTGGCGGCACGCGCCTCTGCCACGTTAGACTGCAACGACGCAGGCGAGCGTCCCGAAGCGCACGTCGTGCGCGCCCTCTCCGTCGAGGCAAGGAGCAGCTTGACCAAGCGATCAAGAAGGCATGTGCTACGCCGCGGTCGCACGGCGCTGCAGATGATGTCGGTGCCCACCAGACGCATCTTCCTGCTGGTCGGTCTCTCGGTCGCCCTCGCCGTGCTGCAGGGCCTCGCGGTCGGCATGCTGAGCCCGGTCCTGCAGTACATCGAGTTCGGCTCTGTGAAAAGCAGCGGCCCCTACGGCACGATACTCCTCGACGTCTCCCACACTCTCGGGTTGCAGGTGGGCTTGCTGACGCTGCTTATCCTGGCCTTCATCCCGGTCATCTTTCGCGAGATCGTCTACTTCCTCAACAACTGGGCGACTGCACGCGTGGTGCAGGGCGCCGCCATCCGCATGCGGATCCGGGGCTTCGCGGCGCTGGTCGACGGCGACCTCGCCTTCGTGGTCGGCCAGGGGTTCGGTAACCTCGTCAGCACGCTGACCCTCCAGGCGCAGCGCGGCAGCCAGGCCGTCGGCCAGTTCCTGGCGCAGATCTCGACGGGTCTCCTCATCCTGATGTACGTGGTCGTGCTGCTCACGCTCGACTGGCGGCTGGGGCTCATAGCCGTGGTGGCCATGGTGCTCATGTCCGTTCTCGTGAGGGGCGCGGTCACGCGCTCGCGGGCCCTCGGCGCCGAGACCACCCGCCGCAACAACGAGACCTACTCGGTCATCGGCGAGCGCATCACGGCCATCCGCCTCATCAAGATGCTGGGTCAGGAACGTGCCGAGACGCGCAAGGTCAGCCGGGTGGTGCAACACCTGGCCGACGCCCAGGTCCGCATCGCCATCTTCAGCGGCGTCATCGAGGTGACTCTCGACCCGCTCAACATGCTGGTGGTGTTCGGCATCATCTACGTCGGCGTCCAGTACTTTCACGCCTCGCTTGCCACGCTCGGCATCTT
>PMKK01000278.1:0-1104 GCA_003157715.1 Actinomycetota bacterium | reverse complement strand
AAGGCGTGCGCGAGAGCATCCGTCTCGAGAACGTGAGCTTCGCCTACGGCGACGAGAAGGAGCACCTCGTCCTCAAGGGTGTCGACCTCGAGATCCCGAGCCGCTCGCAGACCGCCATCGTCGGCAGGTCGGGCGGCGGCAAGTCCACGCTGGTCGACCTCATCCCCCGGCTGCGCGAGGCGACNNCGGTCGATCGGATTCATGACCCAGGACGCCCTTCTGTTCGACGACACCATCCGCGTCAACCTCGGCTACGGCCTCGACCGAGAACCGACCGGCGAAGAGATCGAGGCCGCTCTCAAGGCCAGCTACTGCTCGACCTTCGTCGCCGACCTTCCCAGCGGTCTCGACACGCGGGTCGGCGACCGTGGCGTGCGGCTCTCAGGCGGGCAGCGCCAGCGCCTCGCGCTGGCCCGGGTGTTCCTGCAGGACCCGGACATCCTGATCCTCGACGAGCCCACCAGCGCGCTCGATTCGGAGTCCGAGGAGTACATCCAGAAGGCGCTCGAGTCGATGCGCCACCGCAAGACCCTGATAGTGATCGCTCACCGGTTGTCGACCGTGAGCCATTCCGACCAGATCGTCGTGCTCGATCACGGTGTCATCGTCGAGCGTGGGGCCCACGAGGAGCTGCTCAACGCCGAGGGCGCCTACCACCGGTTGTTCGACCTGCAGATCTACCGTTAGGCCGGCCGGCGCCTGCCGCCCGCCTTGGTCCCGGCGCGCGGCCGGTGCGTGGTCCCGGCGCGGGGCCGTTGCGGAGTCCCGGCGCGGGGCGGCTGCGGACTAGTCCCGGCGCAGGGCGGCGTCGACCTTGGCGATCAGCTCGTCGCTGCCGCGGCAGACGTTCGCGGCGTAGCGTCCCAGGGCGGCGCGCTCGAACACGTTCATCGCCGGGTCGGCGAACTCGTGCAGGAACGAGTCGTCGAGCCCGAGGTCGAGCCGCTCCCAGATGAACGACGACTGCAGCGAGACGGCGACCCGCGAATCGTACACGGTGCGCCGCGAGGTGGCGTCGTCGCCATCGTCGATCGTGACCGTCTCGCCGTCGAGAAGCGCCGCATACGGCGGCTGGATGCCGCTGCGCATGAGGCGGCGCTCGAG
>PMKK01000224.1:1852-3309 GCA_003157715.1 Actinomycetota bacterium | reverse complement strand
GTCGAAGCCGATCATGTCGCAGACGCGCAGCTCCTGTTCGAGGGCGTCGGCGTCGCCGTAAGGCACGAATCGCGTGCCCGGCATCAGCGGCTGGAAGGGCACGCGGAACTCACGCTTGCCGCTGACGCTCAGGCTGCCCATGGACTTGCCGTGGAAGGCTCGCGTGGTGGAGATCACCCCCAGCATGTGGTCGGGCTTCTTTTCGTAGGCGTAGACCTTGGCGAACTTGAGCGCGCCCTCGGTGGCCTCTGTCCCGGAGTTGACGAGAAACGAGTACTGGAGGTCGCCCGGCGTGACCATGGCGACCAGCTCGCAGAGATAGCCGCGCATCGGGTCGAGCAGCTCCTGGGAGTGCAGCGCCTGGTGGCGCAGCTGGCCGAGCACCGCCTTCATGACGGTGGGATGGCGGTGGCCCAGCATGTAGATGCCGAAGCCGCCCAGGCAGTCGATGAACTCGCGGCCGCGGACGTCCTTGAAGGTCGCGCCGCCGTCGCTCCACTCGACCGCGGTGTAGTCGGTCGAGACCGACTTGCGGTAGTCGAGGATCCCGGGGTTGATATAGAGGTTGAAGTTCTCGACGCAGTCGGCCACCACCGCGTCCTGCTCTTCGGGCGTGAGCTCGTTCTTCTGCATGAGCTCGAGGGCTTTGCGCGATTCGTGCAGGACGCGTTCGCGCAGCAGATCGTCCATCGTCTCTCTCCTTCGCCAGCGGTCTGACCAGTGCCGGCCGGTGGACACTGCCGTGTGAGAGCGAGGGAAGAAGCCACTCTCCCGCAGGTCAGGCGGGAGTGGGTCGCGCTGGTATCCCGGTCTAGCCTTGCGCGACCCCGCCGCGATGGAAAGGAGAGGCCCCCCTGGGAACACTTTACTGAAAGCGGCGCGGTCTCGCCAGTGTCGCGGCCGGCGCGCCAGCATGGAGTCCTACTATGTATTTACAGGTCCGTAGTGTCGGGTGTAGGTTTCTTTTCGTTGTAGAACGGTCGCCGACTGTTCGGCGACCCCGGGGGGTGCCGCACGGCATACCGCGGCAGTAGCGGGAGGGAACACGTGGCTCGAGGAACAGTGAAATGGTTCAGCAACGAGAAGGGATACGGATTCATCGAGCGTGAAGAGGGTGAAGACCTGTTCGTCCACTTCTCCGAGATCCAGGTCGACGGCTATAAGACCTTGAACCAGGGTCAGGCCGTCGAGTTCGAGATCGCCCAGAGCGACAAGGGCCTGCAGGCCTCCAGGGTCGTGCCGGTCGTCTAGCCGACCCGGGCTCGTCTCCGCCGCTCCGCGGCTCCGCCGGCAGATTCATGCCGGCGGAGCCGCTTCTTTGTCTGGCCCGCCGCCTGTCGCCAGACGCGGCAGCCGGCGCGCCGCCCGCCCGCCCACCGGCATGCCGGCCGGTCGCCCGTTGGCCGCCCGCCGGCGCGCCGGCCCAGCGCCGTGCTCACGGTCCTGTGGTACGATTG
>PMKK01000224.1:0-1803 GCA_003157715.1 Actinomycetota bacterium | reverse complement strand
CGAAGCGCTGCGCAACGCGCCGGCTGTGAGCGACGACTGTTTTCGCGTGCCCAGGATGCAGCCGTGATCGCCGGTCTCGACCCGCTGCGCCTGACCGCGCGCGAAGCCCGCCGCCTGCTGGTCGACGGCGAGATCGCCGCGTCCGAGCTGACCAAGTCCTATCTCGACCAGATCGCGAGCGTCGAAGGCAGGGTGCACGCCTTCATACAGGTCACCGCCGACAACGCCGCCAAGTACGCCACCGAGATCGACAGCGAGGTCGGCGCCACGCGCGGCGCGCTGGCCGGCCTGCCCACGGCCATCAAGGACAACATGGTGACCGAAGGCGTCACCACGACCTGCGGCTCGAAGATCCTCGGCTCCTACCAGCCGCCCTACACCGCGACCGCCGTGCGGCGCATCTGGGGCGATCACATAGTCATGCTGGGCAAGGCCAACATGGACGAGTTCGCGATGGGCTCCTCGACCGAGAATTCCGCCTTCGGGCCGACGCACAATCCCTGGGACCTCTCGACCGTTCCCGGCGGCTCTTCGGGCGGCTCCGCCGCCGCGGTCGCGGCCGGCGAGGCGCTCTGGGCCCTGGGCTCGGACACCGGTGGCTCTATCCGTCAGCCGGCGGCGCTCTGCGGCATCGTCGGCATGAAGCCGACCTACGGCGCCGTGTCGCGCTACGGCCTCGTGGCCTTCGCCAGCTCGCTCGACCAGATCGGGCCGCTGACGCGCTCGGTCTACGACTGCGCCCTGCTGCTGCGGCGCATCGCCGGCCCCGACCCCTGCGACTCGACTTCCGTGGCGCTGCCCGGCGAGATCGAACTGCCCACGGCCGAGCGCCTCGACGGCGTGCGCTTCGGCATACCCACCGAGTACATCGCGGCCGGCATCGAGCCGGGCGTGCTGACGCGCTTCGAACAGACGGTGGCCCTGATCGAAGGGCTCGGCGCCACCTGCGTCGAGATCAGCCTGCCGCACACCGAGTACGCCCTGCCGGCCTACTACATCATCGCTCCGGCCGAGGCGAGCGCCAATCTGGCGCGCTTCGACGGCGTGCGCTACGGCTATCGTACGGCCCACGCCGACGACCTCGTCTCGATGTACGAAGCCACCCGCGGCGAGGGCTTCGGCCCCGAGGTAAAGCGTCGCATCATGATCGGCACCTACGCCTTGTCGTCGGGCTACTACGACGCCTACTACGGGCAGGCCCAGAAGGTGCGCACGCTCGTGCGGCGCGACTTCGCTACCGCCTTCGCGCAGGTCGACCTGATCGTCTCGCCGACCTCGCCCACGGTCGCCTTCGGCCTGGGGAGCCGCACCGCCGATCCGCTCGCCATGTATCAGAGCGACATCTGCACCATCCCGGTGAACCTCGCCGGGCTGCCGGCGATCTCCATCCCCTGCGGTCTGGCGGGCCACCTGCCGGTCGGCTTTCAGCTCATCGGTCCGGCCTTCTCCGAGAACCGGTTGCTGTCGGCCGCGCACGCCCTCGAGGGGGCGATCGGTTTTGGCTCCGTACCCACGTTCCTTGATTCGCGCGAGGCCGCGACCGCCCCGAGCGGGCTCTCTCAGGCCGTCCATGAGATGCGCGAAGGATGAGCGCGGCGATGGAGGTACCGATGAACGAACCGGTGGCCGACGCGGTGGGCGCACCGACGAACGACGCGGCGGGCGCGCCGACGAACGATGCGGCGGGCGCACCGACGATCGATCCGGCGGCCGCGACGGCGCGAGCCTGGGAACCCGTCATCGGGCTCGAGGTCCACGTCGAGCTCGACACCGAGACCAAGATGTTCTGCGGCTGCGCGGTGA
>PMKK01000274.1:27643-27787 GCA_003157715.1 Actinomycetota bacterium | reverse complement strand
GTAGGCCGACACGTCGCCGGCCTGAGTCTCGATCACCGGGATGGCGGTGAGCGATCCGGCGCCCAGCTCGTCGTTCAGTTTGACGGCTCGTTCGAGCAGCCGCGAGTGCAGATAGAAGACGTCGCCCGGGAAGGCTTCGCGGCC
>PMKK01000274.1:0-27480 GCA_003157715.1 Actinomycetota bacterium | reverse complement strand
GATGATCAGCTCGCGCTGGCCGCGTCCGATGGGGATCATCGAGTCGATCGCCTTGACGCCGGTCTGCAGCGGTTCCTTGACCGGCTGGCGCTCGACAACGCCGGGCGCCTTGAACTCCATCGGGCGGAACTGATCGGTCTCGATGGGGCCCTTGTCGTCGAGCGGGTTGCCCAGGGGATCGACCACGCGGCCTACGAGAGCCGGGCCGACGGGCACCTGCAGCACCTTGCCGGAGCGCTTGACGAGGTCGCCCTCTTTGACGAGCGTGTCCTCGCCGAGCAGCACCGCGCCGACGTTGTCTTCTTCGAGGTTCAAGGCGAGCCCGGTCACGCCGTGCGGCAGATCGAGCATCTCCATGGCCAGGGCGTTGCGCAGGCCGTAGATGCGGGCGATGCCGTCACCGACCTCGAGGACGGTGCCGACCTCCTCGACCTCGACCTCGACCTGGTAGTTCTCGATCTGGCTTCTCAGGACCGAGGCGATCTCTTCGGGACGAAGCTTCACTTGCCGCCACCTCTCACGTCTGCCGTTCTCAGTCTGTCGTCGAGCTGCTCCAGGCGCGCCCGCAGGCTGCCGTCGACCAGGAGGTCGTCGACGCGCAGCACCAGGCCGCCCAGGATGTCCGGATCGACCCGTTTGGTGAGCCGCGGCTCGCCGCCCGTCGCGCGCCGCACGCGTGCCACGATCTGACGCTCTACCTCGGCCGCGACGGGCATCGCCGTCGTGACTTCGATGTCGACCACCCGGGCCGCCGCGGCGACCAGGCGCTCGTACTCGTCGGCGACCTCGCCGGCGAACGCGATGCGGCCCTTCTCGAGCAGCACGGCCAGCACGCCGGCCGCGAGATGGTCGGCGTCGCACGTGAGCTGCGTGAGCACGCGCGCCTTGGCTTCGGGCTCGATCTGCGGATCGAACACCACGTTGGCCAGCGGCCGCGAGTCGGTGAGCGCCTGCACGAAGTCGCGCAGATCGGCCCCCGTGCGGTCGATCGAGCCGGCCGCTGAAGCCGCCGCGAACAGCGCGCTCGCATAGACGCGTCCGATGCGGGCGTCGCTCACCGGCCGCTCCCCAGCTCGAGGTCGTCGAGGTTGGCGGCGCGGAGCGCCTCGTCGATCAGGCGCCGGTGGTCGGCGTCGTCGAGCGACTTGCCGATCACCTGTTCGGTGGCCGCCATCGTGAGTCCGGCGATCTCGCCCTTGAGCTGCTGCAAGGCAGCGCGGATGTCGCGCTCGATCTGCTCCTGGGCCTGGTCGACCGTACGCTGCGCCTGCCGGCGCGCCTCTTCGACGATATCGTCCTTGCTCGACTGGCCCGCCTTGCGGGAACGCTCGAGGATCTCTTCGGATTCGGCCCGCACCGAGGCCAGCGTCTCGCGGTACTCGGCCAGCAGCCGAGCCGCTTCGGCGCGCGTCTGCTCGGCGGTCGCGATGCTTTCGGCGATCGCCGCTCGCCGGTCTTCGATCATCTTCTGCAGCGGCCCGAACGCGAAGCGCCACAGCACGAACACGGCGATCGCGAACGTGATGGCCGTCCAGATCATCTGGCCGGGGTTCAGGCTCAGCATGTCGGCCTCTCTTCTTGCCGGGATGAGGCGCTGTTCACTTGACGACGAACAGGAGGATGAGGCTCACCACGAAGGCATACAGCGCCAGCGCCTCGATGATGCCGATGCCGATGAACATGTTCGTGCGGATCTCGCCCCGCAACTCGGGCTGGCGGGCGATGCTCTCGAGAGCGCTGCCGAGCATGCTGCCGAGGCCGATGCCCGGGCCGATGACGCCCAGCCCGATGGCTAGTCCGGCGCCGAGCAATCTGGCGGCATGTGAATCCATGTGGTTCCTCCCTTGATCTCTACCTAAGGTCAAGACGGCGACGCGCGCGCCTTGTCAGTTCAGTGGTGCCTCACTCCTCGTCTTCGATCGCGCTGCTTATGTACACGGCTGAAAGGATGGCGAAGATGAACGCCTGGATGGCGGCGATGAAGATCTCGAACAGGTAGAGCGTCACCGAGCCCGCCTGCAGGACGACGGCGATCAGGTAGCTCTGAAAGACCAGCGCCATGGCGAAGAACACGCCCAGGATGGCGTGGCCGGCGAGCATGTTGGCAAAGAGACGCACCGACAGCGAGACGAGCCGGAAGAACTCGCTGATGATGTGCATCACGAAGATGAGCTGCTTGAGAACAGGCGGCGCCGACGGGATGATCCAGCTTTTGACGTAGCCCACGGCGCCCTTCTTGTGGATGCCGGCGTACTGGGTGAAGACGAACGTGCAGAGGGCCAGGGCGATGGTGACGTTGAGATTGCCGGTGGCGGCATAGAAGGAGAGCTGGTGGTGTTCGCCGAACGGCAGCGGGATCAGGCCGCAGAGGTTGCACACCAGAATGAAGAAGAAGGCGCCGCCGATGTACGGAAACCAGGTGGTGTCGGAGCCTTCCTTCATGACCGAGCCGGCGATGCCGTAGCGCGCCAGCTCGTAGAGGCCCTCGAGGGCGGCCTGCAGGCGACCGGGGCGCGCCTTGAGGCTGCGATTGACGAGCGCCGCGAACAGGCAGACCACGCCGACCGCGATCCAGAGGTAGATGACGCCCTTGGTGATGGACAGATCGACGGGGCCGATCTTGGGCAGCTTGACGACCGGCTTGAGGACGAACTCGTTGGAAACGCTGAAGTTCGCCTTGGTGCCGCCGGGCAGCACGAACAGCACGGCGAGCGCCGCCACGGCGATCAGCAGCCAGCCCCAGAAGGGGATGCGCTTGAGCCACGTCATCGGCTGAGCCACTTCATCGGGCCGGCCGGCCCGCGCCCAGCGCGGGGTGACGCCACAGTCGCGCGCCGAGGTAGATCGTGTACACGGCCACGAACGAGAATGCAGCCTCGATGAAGCCGGCGCGGTCGATGAGACCGATGGCGACCAGACCGCCGACCACGATCGCGAGACGGACTACCATGC
This sequence comes from Actinomycetota bacterium, assembly GCA_003157715.1. The sequence goes on along the minus strand of PMKK01000274.1, from coordinate 24,528 downwards.
CGCCGAGCCCGACCGCGATGGCACGACCGAACGGGCCGTCACGGCCGACGCGGGCCGCGAGACGCTCGACCACCCAGTAGGCGACCACGAGCAACGCCCCGGCAAGCGCGGTGGCGGCGTTGCGTCCGGCCACCAGGGCCACGACGGCGCAGGCGACCGAGAGCACGAGCAGCAGCGCCAGAACAGGCTCACGACGCAGAAGGTCTACCGGGTTCACGCTCATCAATCCCGTTTCCGACGCGAGGTCGTACCTCCGCCCTTACTTCGTCTCAAGGAACACCGCATAGAGCGCGACGCCAAAGCCGGCGAAGACCCCGATCACAGTGAACACCGGCATGGTGTGCAGCAAGCGGTCGAGGCCATAGCCGCCCAACAACCCGACGGCGATGCCGGCCAACACCATGAAAGCGATGGTTTCGGCGGACGCGAGCCCGCCTTTGCGCTGGCCGTGGTGGCCATGGTCGTTCGGGTCATCCGGCACGGGAGTATACGCGCCTTTCGTTACCCCGACAACCGAGCCTGAACGCCCGCGCGCCGGCGCCGCGAGACGCGCCCGGCGCCGGCGCCGGGCCCGCTCCCCGGTGCCTGTCGGCCATGATCCACAAGATCTTCAGGTACACCCCCCGCTTCGTCAGCGGCCGGCCGTGTTGCCGGGAGGCCGCGTGCGGCGGACGCGCCGCCCGGTGGGCGCCGAGGGACCGGGCGACCGGTCGAACACGCCGCCCGCGTCTTCTTCCCCGCCGCCGGCAGGGCCAATCCGGCGACCGGACGGGCCGAGCCGGCGGCGGTCACGGTCCGCCCGGCGGCCGTCACGGTCCGCCCCGCCGGCGGCCGGGCCCTGGCCGCCGCCCGCGTGGCCTTGTCCACCGGTGTGCTCGTCACGCGACCTGTACCGCAGCAGCAGGCGCGCCATCGACGCAGTGGCCGCGAGCGACGCGAGACCCAGCACGACGATCGCCGCCGTGGCCCGGAATCTCATGGCCAGCGCAAGTCCGTTCAGGACGAGACACCAGCCGTACAGGAGCAGTACCGAGGTGCGCTGCGAGAACCCGGCGACGAGCACGAGATCGTGATGGACATGGTCGCGGCCGGGAGAGTAGATGGGCACGCCCTTGCGCAACCTGCGAAACACGACCAGGAACAGATCGATGAAGGGCACTCCCAGGACCAGCAGCGGAAAGATCAGCGCGACGGTCGCGGCGCCCTTGAGCACGCCCTGGATGCTGATCACGGCGAGCACGTAGCCGAGCAGCATCGAGCCGGCGTCGCCCATGAAGATGCTCGCCGGGTAGAAGTTGAAGCGCAGGAAGGCAAAGGCGGCCCCGGCCAAGATGGCGGCCGCCACCCCGGTCGTGCCGCGGTCGAGCGACAAGGCGATGGCGGCGAACGTCAGCGCCGAGATCGCGCAGACCCCGGCCGCCAGCCCGTCGAGCCCGTCGATGAAGTTGACCATGTTGATGATGGTGGCTACCCACAGGATCGTGAGCGGGATGGCGATGGCCGGATGCAGGGTCACGACGATGCCCGTGAGCGGCACCGAGAGGTGATCGATCCGCAGACCGAAGGCAAGCAGCGCGGAGATCGCGGCGATCTGACCGGCGAACTTGACCAGCGGCTTGATCTCGAAGAAGTCGTCGATGACGCCGACGAGCGCTACTATGGTGCCGCCGACGAGGATCGCCTTGGTCGCCGGGTCCTTCTTGATCAGCACGAGCGTGGGGATCATGACGCCGAGGTAGATGGCCAGGCCGCCGAGCAGCGGCGTGACCCGGGCGTGCATGCGGCGGGCGTCGACCGGCCGGTCGACGACACCGGTACGTCGCGCGATGCGGGCCATGACCGGGGTCGCCAGAATGACGATGCTCGCCGCGAGGATGAAGCCGAGGATGGCGAGCTGGACCGTGGTGGGCAGCTCGAGCAGGTTGGCTATGGGAGATCCTCCTTGACCACGACGACGCCGGCCTCGTCGAACATGTCCCGGGACAGCTCGTCGGGATACCCCTCGCCGTAGTGGATCTCGCGCACGCCGCAGTTGATCAGCATCTTGGCGCACAGCACGCACGGCTGCAGCGTGGTGTACAGCGTCGCGCCTTCGATGGCCACGCCGTGCACGGCCGCCTGGACGATGGCGTTCTGTTCGGCGTGGATGGCACGGCACAGCTCGACCCGCTCGCCCGAGGGGATCTGCATCGCATCGCGCAGGCAGCCCGTGTCGAGGCAGTGACCTATGCCGCGCGGGGCGCCGTTGTAGCCGGTCGCCAGGATGCGCCGATCGCGCACCAGCACGGCGCCGACCTGGCGCCGCAGGCAGGTCGAGCGGGTCGCGGCCTGGCGCGCGAGCTGCAGAAAGTAGGTGTCCCAGCTCGGCCGTGGACCGGCCGGCCGGCGCGCGGCGGGCGTCTCAGTCCCCGGAGGCGGGCGCAAGGTCGTCGATCTGTGCCACGCGGCGCTCGTGGCGGGCGCCCTCGAAGGGCGTCGCGAGCCACGCCCGCAGTATGTTCCAGGCCTCGTCGGCGTCGAGCAAGCGAGCGCCGAGACAGAGCACGTTCGAGTCGTTGTGGCGTCGCGCCATGTCGGCCATGGCGACCGTCACGCAGTCGGCGGCGCGCACGCCGGCGTGGCGGTTGGCCGCCATGCACATGCCCAGGCCGGTACCACACACGAGCAGTCCGCGCTCGACCTCGCCGCCGGCGACCCGCGCGGCCACGGCATGGGCGAAGACGGGGTAGTCGACCGATTCCGCGGAGTCTGTGCCGAGATCGACGACGTCGTGTCCGGCACTTCTCAGGCGCTCGACCAGCACCTGCTTCAGGGCGAAGCCGGCGTGGTCGGCGCCGACCGCGATACGTACGACCATGGGGTTCCTTTCAGTCACGATGATTCTACCAAAGAGCCCGCCGCCTCAGAACGAAAGCACGCCGGTCATGATCGGCACGACCCCGCCGCCCACCAGCACGTCGGTGATGCGCGCGCCTTCGCTGGTCACCGAGATCGTCAGACGGCTGGGGCGGTGCGCGTGCCGGCCCTGGGCCAGCACCCTCGCCTCGCCCGGGCCGAGAAGACCTTCGCGGGACAGGTAGGCGGCCAGCGGTCCGGCCGCGCTGCCGGTCGCCGGGTCCTCGACGATACCCGCCAGCGGGGCGAAGCAGCGCGCCTCGGCGAACGGTTCCTCGTCGCCTGTCAGCGCGAAGGGGTACAGCTCGGCGTAGTGGCGCTCGAACTCGGGCAGCAGGTCGAAGTTGAACCACGAGGCGGCGAGTGTGCGCGTGTTGCGCAACGGGATGATCGCGTAGCTCAGTCCGGTCGACACCACGCGCGGCGTGAGCTCCTCGTCGAGATCGCTGACCTGCAGGCCCAGGACGGCGGCGGCGGCCTCGCGCGGGATCTCCTCGCCGAAGGCCGGCGGACCCTGATGGACGACGCCGGCCACGGCTTGGCCGCCGCGCACGGTGACGTCGACCACCGTAGGACCGACGTTCAGTTCGAGGGTCACCTCGGTCATCGGTTCCTGGACGGAGACGCGCCCGGCCGAGACCAGCGTGCAGGCGGTGCCGACGCTCGGGTGCCCGGCGAAGGGCAGCTCCGTAGCCGGCGTGAAGATGCGCACGCGGGCATCGCCGCCGGCCTCGGCGGGCGTGACGAACGTCGTCTCGGAGAGATTCATCTCGGTCGCGATCTGCTGCATCTCCGCGTCGCTCAGTCCCTCCGCCTCAGGAAAGACGGCCAGCGGGTTGCCCGCGAACGGCCGCTCGCTGAACACGTCGACCTGGATCATGCGCAGGCTCTTCACAGCGTCCCTGTCCTTCCTAGCTTGCAAGAATGGCGGCGATCTCGGCGGTACCAACGGCGCCCGTGCGCAGTATGCGAAAACCCCGGCCGGCCTGCAGACCACTGAGATCAAGCACAGTTGACGATACGCCACTCGTCGGCCCCGCGTCGAGAAGCAGGTCACAGGCCGCGCGCACACCGGGGGCTACGTCCGACGGGTCCGCCGGATCGTGCCCGCCGCTCGGATTGGCCGACGAGGCAAGCAGGGGGAACGGCAGCCGGGCCAGCGCCTGGGCCGCGGGCGGCCACGCCGGCACGCGCACGCCCAGCGTGCGCACGACCGCCCGCGAGACCCCGCTGCCGGGGTCGTCGGCGTCGGAGCCGTTCGCGGCGCCGTCCGCGGCGGGCCATGTGGCGAGGCCGGCGGGCGGAAACGCGATGCCGTCGGGATAGGGCACTACGAGGGTGAAGGGCCCCGGCAGAAGACGGCGCGCCGCGGCGGCCACCGCCGGCGACAGGCTGATGCCGGCGAGCAGCAGCTCGAGCGTGGGATAGACGACCTGCAGCGGCTTGTCGGCGCGACGCCCCTTCGTTTGCGCGATCGCCCGGCCAGTGACCGGCGACACCACCCCACCGATGCCGTAGACGGTGTCGGTGGGAAAGCAGACGAGGCGGGCGGCGGCGATCGCCGCGGCAAGGGCCGGGCCCTCGCCGGCCGGCAGGCGCATCAGATCGATCGCCCGGTTCACGACGGTCGGGCGGCCGCCATCAGGACACGACGCCACAGGCCGTGCGCAGCGCCTCACCCAGCCCCTTGAAGACGGCGTCGACGATGTTGTGGGGGTCGCTGCCGGACAGCAGGCGCACATGCAGCGTGACTCCGGCCGCGTCGACCAGGGCGCGCAGAAAGCGGCCCGCCCGATCGGCGTCGAAGGCTTCGATGCGCACCCCCGAGAAGTCGATGTCGTACGCCAGAAACGGACCGCTCGACAGATCGAGAGCGACGAGTGCGAGAGCCTCNNCGGACCGCTCGACAGATCGAGAGCCACGAGCGCCAGCGCCTCGGCGACCGGCACGGTGGCCCAGCCGAAGCGGCGGATGGCCTGCCCCTCGCCCAGCGCCCCGCGCAGCGCCCGGCCCACGGCGACCGCGACGGCCTCGACAGCTTCTTCGGCCTCGCTCTCGCCGCCACCCGCGAGGCTCGCGGGGCCGGCCCCGACCGTGAGGTCGAAGTCGGCGTGACGCGCGGTCAGTCCGAGCAGGTGGTCGAGAAACGCGTCGCCGGTCGCCACGGCGGCACGCCCGTGCCCGTCGAGCACGATCTCGATCCTGACGGCCCCCTCCCCCCTGTCCTCGTCACCGATCACCGCCCGGCGTGGGGCGCCGGGGTTCACCGGCTCGCTCGCAGGCGCGCGGAACGGGCGTGAGAGGCCAGGCCCTCTTCATCGGCGATCGTCGCGACGGGAGCGGCCAGACGGGCAGCCGCGGCGGCGTCGAGTTCGACGACGCCGACGCGCTTGACGAAGTCACTCACCGACAGGCCCTGGCCGAAGCGGGCGGAGCCGCCCGTCGGCAGAACGTGGTTGGTGCCCGCCGCGTAGTCGCCGAACGCGGTGGCGGCGTACGGCCCGACGAACACCGCCCCCGCGTTGCGCACGAGCGGCACGAGCCGCGCGGCATCGGTCACGTGGAGCTCCAGGTGCTCGGGGGCGAACGCGTTCACCAGCGCCAGAGCCGCCGCGCGGTCGTGGCAGGCGACGATCGCGATGCGCTCCGTGGCGAGGCCCAGCTCGGCGGCGAGCTGGGCGACCGCGTCCGCGACACGGTCGCCCAGCCTTCCGCCGACGTCGAGCAGCGCGGCCATGGCTCCGGCGCCGTGCTCCGCCTGGGCAAGGAGGTCGGCGGCGAGCCAGTCGGGATGGCCGTCGCCGTCGGCCACGATCAGCACTTCGCTGGGCCCGGCCAGCCCGTCGATACGCACTTCGCCCATGATCTGCCGCTTGGCCTCGGTGACGTAGGCGTTGCCCGGTCCCACGATCACGTCGCAGCGCGGCACGGCGGCCGTGCCGAACGCCATGGCGGCGACCGCCTGGGCGCCGCCGACAGGGTACAGGTCGGTCACGCCGAGCAGCGCGCAGGCGGCGGCGACGCCCGCGGCGACGCCGCCGCCACGGCGCGGCGGCGAGCAGACCACGACCCGCCCGACGCCGGCGACCTGCGCCGGGATGGCGGTCATCAGGACGGACGACGGGTAGTTGGCCAGACCGCCGGGCACGTAGAGTCCCGCCACGCCGAGCCCGATGATCTCCTGGCCGACGACCTGGCCCTGAGCCAGCGTCTCGCGCCACGCGACCGGCCGCTCGCGGGTGTGGTAAGCACGGATGTTGGCGGCCGCGAGCTCGAGCGCGGCGCGCAGCTCGGGCGCGGTGGCCTGCAGGGCGGCGCTGAGCTCGCCCGGCGGCAGGCCGTAGCGCTCGGGCAGCTCGACACCGTCGAGCCGCAGGGCATGCGCGCGCACGGCGGCATCGCCGCGCACGCGCACGTCGTCGAGGATCTCCCGAACGGCGCTTTCGACATCGGCCGCCGATGTCAGCGGCTCGCGCAACTCGGCGACGACCTTCGCGGGATCGTCGTGCAGGGTCAGTCGCTTCACGTCGGCTCCTTATGTCGCGGTCAGGTCGCGCAGTCGCGCGACCAGCGCTCCGAGCTCGGCCGTGCGCAGCACGCGGGCGCCACGGCCGCACACGAGACGGACACTGCTCGTCGCCACGACGCCCTCGACGGTCAGCCCGGCGACCCGCGAGCGGGCAGTGTCCGGCGGGCCGGCGTCGGGCCGGCCGGCCGAGGCGGCGTCGGGCCGACCGTTCGAGGCGGCATCGTGCCGACCGTTCGAGGCGCTGTCGGGCAAGACGTCGACGAGCGCCACGACGCCGTCGACCAGTCCGTCGAGGGCGGCGCGCTCGAGCGAGCCGGCGACCTCGACGACGGCGACGTGGACACCCCGCGCCGCGAAGTAGGCGCTCGTGAGGACCGGATGGCGGGTGGCTATCCGCAGGCGGCCGAGCCGCTGGGCACGAGCGGCCGCCCCCGGCGCGATCGCGTAGACCAGCTCCGCGCCACCGAAGCGCAAGTCGAGCAGCTCGCACAGGCCCGCTGTGCGCTCGAGCAGCACCTCCTTGGCCACGAGGCCGACGTCGGCCGCTCCGAGCAGAAGATACGACGGTACATCGGCGGTGGCGACCGTCGTTACGCCGTCAATCGCTCCGGCCGCCGCGAGCAGCTCGAGCGACGGCGCCCGCAGCGGGCCGTCGGGCGCGACGATGCGCAGCGTCATGGCGCGCCCGGGCGGCTCACCCGGCCCCCAGGGCGCGCAGCACCTCGCGCCATGAACCGTGCATGGTCCCGTCGGCCGTCTCGAGCAGGAACTCGCCATCGGCCGCCCGCAGGCGCGGCGGCGCGGCGCGGGCGTCGCCCGGCAGGGCGGCGACGGCGACGCCGCGGCGGCGCAGCTCGATGACGCCCCGGGAATCGTCGAGGCCGCCGCAGTAGGCCAGCGCCGGCGGCGCCACCGTGGCCACGCCGGCGCCTTCGTCGACAAGTGCTTCGTGCAGGCGTTCGAGGTCGATGGTGAACCCCACGGCCGGAATGGGCCAGCCGAAGGCGGCCGGCAGGCGATCGTAGCGGCCGCCGTTGGCCACGGGGAAGTCGACCCCCGGAGCATAGGCCTCGATCACGATGCCGGTGTAGTAGTCGAGCTCGGGCATGAGCCCGAAGTCGAAGCCCACGAGGTCGCCGTAGCCGGCGTCGTCGGCCAGATCCTGGACCGACACGAGACGCTCGACGACCTCCTCCATGCCCTCGCTCGAGGCCAGCTTGCGAGCGGCGGCCAGCGCGCCCTTGCCGGGCGACAGGTCGAGGGCGCGCTGCAAGACGCGGGCGCCGTCGTCGCCGATCCCGTGTCGCGAGACGATCGATTCGAGCAGCGCATAGTCGCGATCGGCGAGGGCATCGAAGATGTCGTTGCTTTCGTCGGGCGGAAGCCCCAGGGCGGCGACGAGCTCACGGTGGAAGGCGACGCTGCCGATCGCCAGGCGAAAGCCGCGCAGGCCGGTCGCCGCCAGCGTGTCGCACAGCAGCACGACCGCCTCGGCGTCGGCCGCCGCCGAACCCAGCCCGAGCAGCTCGGCGCCGAGCTGTACGAACTCGCCCGCGCGCCGGTGGCGGCTCGCCTCGGTGCGATAGATCGGACCCTCGTAGGCCAGTCGCAGCGGCAGCGGCCGCTCGCGCAGGCGGTCGACGGCCAGCCGGCAGATGGCGGTCGTCAGGTCGGTGCGCAGAATGAGCGCGCGGCCGCGTTCGTCGTAGAGATGAAAGCCGCTCGACAGCAGCGGCACGCCGGTGCGCTCCATGGTCTCGGGATACTCGAGTGCCGGGGGACGCACCTCTCCGTAGCCGTAGGCGCCGAACCGCGCCAGCACGATCCGTTCGATCGCGCGCAGCTCGGCGGCTTCGGGCGGCAAAACGTCGCGCATGCCTTCGGGGATCACGGCAGTCCGACCTCCCATTCGGGGGCGCCGCCATCGGGCGGCCGCCTTAGAGACGCAAGTCTACGCACTACGCGGGCCGCCCGAAACGGCCGGCCGTTGCGGCCCGCGGCCGGCGCCGGCGCCGGCCCGGCTCGCAGCCCGGCCTCTGGACCGACCCCCGCCCCGGCCCCTGGTCCGGTTCCTGGTCCGGCCGCCGGACCCGCCGGCGCTACCGGCCGACGCGTACGCAACTTTCGCCGAGCAGGCATTTGAGCTCGGCGTAGAGGCCGCTCACGGGCTCGACCCGATACTTGTTTCCCACCTTGAGGCGGTGCCGGCCCTGCGCCGTCGTCAACTGCAGCACGACGGGCACCTCGCCGGGAAACGCGCCCAGGATCGACTTCAGCTCGTCGAGCATGTCCATCTGGACACGGTCGGCGTCGACTACCAGGGTGAGCGGCCGCGTGGCGCTGACGCCGTCGAAGGGCCGCAGCTCGAGGGTGATCAGCTTGACGTCGTCTTCGCTTTTGCGGTCGAGCCGGCCGCGCACCAGGACGATGGCGTCTTCGACGAGCAGCTCGGCGTACTGCTCGCAGATGCTGCCGAACGCTACGGCCTCGATGCCGCCGTCGACGTCGTCCAAGCGAAACACCGCCATCGTGCCGCCGCTGCGCGTCTGGCGGCGCTGCAGTCCGGAGATGACCCCGCCGGTCCAGACGGTCTGGCCGTCGCGCAGGTCGGCGAGCTGGCTCACCGTGGCGTCGATCAGATCGCGCAGCTGCGCGCGCAGGCCCTCGAGCGGATGCGACGAGACGTAGAGGCCGAGGGCCTCCTTCTCGAAGCGCAGCAGGATGTCCGAGTCGAACTCCTCGGTGCCCGTGTCGGGATGATGCGAGATGACCTCGTCGGAGCCGGCGGCGATGACGTCGAACAGGCCGCCCTGACCCTGGGCGCGGTCGCGCCGACGACGCTCGCCGAAAGCGACCGCCGCCGGCAACGCCTCGAGCATGCCACGTCGCGTGTCGCCGGTCGAGTCGAAGGCCCCGCTTTTTATCAACGCTTCGAGCGTGCGCCGGTTGACCAGAGAGGAATCGACGCGCGCGCAGAAGTCGTAGATCGAGCTGAAGCGGCCGTCGTCGCGGACCGCGACGATCGCTTCGATGGCGCCGACGCCGACTCCCTTGACCGCGTTCAGACCGAAGCGGATCTTGCCCTCGTCGACGGTGAAGCCGACTTCGCTCTTATTGACGTCGGGCGGCAGGACCTCGATGCCCATCTCGTGGCACTGGTTCACGTAGAACGGCACCTTGTCTTTGGTGTTCATGACGCTCGACACGACCGCCGCCATGTACTCGACCGGGTAGTTCGCCTTGAGAAAGGCGGTACGGTAGCTGATCAGCGCATAGCAGGCGGCGTGGCTCTTGTTGAACGAGTAGTCGCCGGTGGCCTCGAAGTTGCTCCACAGCTTGTCGCAGACGGCCGACGGCAGGCCGCTCGCCTGCAGGCCCGCCATGAGCGGCTCTCTGAGGCTCGCCATGAGCTTCTTGTTCTTCTTCGAGATGGCCTTGCGCAGATCGTCGGCCTGAGCCGGGGTGAAGCCCCCCACGCGCCGCGCGATGGCCATGTACTGTTCCTGGTAGACGGTCACGCCGTGCGTCGGCTCGAGGATCGGCCGCAGCGCCTCGTGGTCGTAGACCACCGAGGCGGGGTCCCTCTTATTGCGAGCGTAGGTCGGGATGTACNNGCTTTCGAACTGGAACACGCCGGTGGAGTCGCCGCGGGCCAGCATCTCGAAAGTCTTGGCGTCGTCGAGCGGCAGGTTGGTCATGTCGATACAGGCGCCCTGGCTGCGCTCGATGAGCTTGAGGGCGGCCTCGATGACGTCGAGGTTGCGCAACCCCAGAAAGTCCATCTTGAGCAGGCCGAGGGCGGCGACGTCGTCCATGCCGAACTGGGTGACCACCTCGGCCTCGCCCTTCTGCTGCAGCGGGATGTACTCGGTCAGCGGCTCGTCGGAGATGACCACGCCGGCGGCGTGGATAGAGTCGTTGCGTATGAGTCCCTCGAGCGCCTGGGCCAGGTCGACCACCTGGCGCGTCTGCTCGTCCTTGTCGTAGGCCTGCTTGAGCTCGCTGCCGGCCGCCAGGGCCTGCTTGAAGGTCGCCGGCGGCGCCTGCTCGGGGATCATCTTGGCGATGCGGTCGCCGATCGCGTACGGCATGCCGAGAACGCGCGCCGAGTCTCTGGTCGCGGCGCGCGCCGCCAGAGTGCCGAAGGTGATGATCTGAGCGACATGGTCGCGGCCGTACTTGCGAGCCACGTACTCGATGACCTCGTCGCGGCGCTCGACCGAGAAGTCCATGTCGATGTCGGGCATGGACTTGCGGCCCGGGTTGAGGAAGCGCTCGAACAGCAGGTCGTACTTGAGCGGGTCGATGTCGGTGATGCCCAGTGAGTAGGCGACGATACTGCCGGCCGCCGAGCCGCGGCCCGGACCGACCGCGATACCCGAGTCCTTGGCGAACTTCACGAAGTCCCAGACGATCAGGAAGTAGGCGCTGAAGCCCATGTCGCGGATGGTGTCGAGCTCGAAGGCGAGCCGTTCGCGCACCTCGGCGCTGAGCTCGGCGCCGTAGCGGCGGTGCGCGCCGGCCTGGCAGAGATCGCGCAGGTACTCGTCTTCGCTGCGCCCGTCGGCCACCGGGTAGCGCGGCAGCAGCGTGCGCCCGAACTGGAGCTCGGCGTTGCAGCGCTCGGCGATCTCGAGCGTGGAGTCGCAGGCTTCGGGGTAGTCGGCAAACAGCTCGCGCATCTCGGCGCCGGTCTTCAGGTAGAACTCTTCGGTGCTCATGCGCGGCGCGGCCTTGGGATCGCCGAGCAGACACTGCGTCTGGATGCAGACGAGGGCGTCCTGGGCGCGGGCATCTTCGTGGCGCAGGTAGTGGACGTCGTTCGTGGCTACCGTCTTGAGGCCCGTCTGGCGGGCCAGCAGGGCGAGCTTCGGAGTGAGCACCCGCTGTTCGGCGATGCCGGCGTCCTGCAGCTCGACGTACACGTTCTCGCGGCCGAACAGCTCGATCAGGCGCTCGATCTCGGTGAGCGCCTGGGCGTCGTTACCCTCGCGCAGCAGCAACGACGCCCGGCCGCTCATGCAGCCGGTCAGACAGATCAGACCGGCGCCGTGGCGCCCGAGCAGCTCCCAGTCGGCGCGNNGTCGCGCGCCAGCATGGTGAGGTGCGAGTAGCGCTCTTTGAGGCCGGCGCGACCGTGACGGTCGGAGACGACGTACAGCTCGAGCCCGAGGATGGGCTTGACCCCGACCTCTTTGGCGGCCCGGTAGAACTTGACGGAGCCCGACAGTGAGCCGTGATCGGTGAGCGCCACGGCAGGCATGCCGAGCTCGTGCACCCGTTCGACAAGCGGCCGTACGCGGCAGGCGCCGTCGAGAAGCGAGTACTCGCTGTGGACGTGGAGGTGAACGAAGTCAGGATCCATCTTGCGGAGATTGATTCTACTCGCCACCGGCAGCGCGGGTCCATGCGTGTCTCGCCGCGAACCGCGTGGGCGCGGCGGCCGCGAGCCGCGGCGGCGCTATGACCGCGAGCCCGGTCGCGAGCCCGGTCGCGAGCTCGGCCGCGAGCGCGGTCGCGAGGCGTGGTGTCCCGACAAGGCGTCGGCCAGCCGCGGGCGGTCGGTGAGCTGGTAGGCGAGCGCGACCGGCAGCCGCGGCGAGGTCGTGATCACGAGCGGCATCACGGCCTTCATGGCCTGCATGAGCGCGCGGGACGGCGGCGCGACTACGGGCAGACGGGCGATCGCCCGAGCCGTCAAGGCGTCGCGCCAGACCGCCGGTCGCAGCTCCTCGACCGCCACCGGACACGACAGACCGAGCCGCCGGGCGGCGACGGTCGTCGCGTAGTAGACCGCCGGCCCGACGGCCAGCTCGCGGCAGAGCGCGACGACCTTGCCCCACTGCCGCGAGTCGAGCCGGCCGGCGATCAGGGCGACGTCGAGCACCTGGCGCGGCGGAAAGTAGTGCTGGGCCGAGTGCACGGCGCTGATGACCAGCTGCCACTCCAGGCCCGGCGCCGGCAGAGGCCGTCCGGAGCATGACACCGGGACGGCGTCGTCGAGGAGCCCCTCGAGCGAGCCCGCGATCAGGCCCGGCCGGGCAAACGACCAGTGGACCTCGATGGGCAGGCCCGGGTGCGCCGGAGCGCCGACGGCCACGAGGTGGTGGTGCCAGCCGCGTTCGTACCAGGCCGCGTGGCGCGTCCCGAAGCGCAGACCCGCCGCCCTGAGCACCCCGAGGGCGCGTTCGAACTCGTGCCGGCCTACGAGCACATCGACATCGGTCGACGGCCGGGTCACGTCGTCGCCGTAGAGCTGCACGGCCAGCGCGGGGCCTTTGAGCGTGGTGCAGCGCACCCCGGCCGCGGCGAGCACCTCGACGCACCAGCCCGATACCTGTTCGACTGCCGAGGTCCTCACGAACAGAAGGCGCTCGGCTTCGGCAAACGAGGCGTGGCGCAGCCCCATGCGGCCGGCCAAGACGGTCAGTCCGCAGCCGCGCAGCAAGCGCGCGAAGTCGTCGTCGATCGGGCGCTCCCGGGGGGCACGGCCGGCGCCCACGTCGCTCAGGAGCTCGAACAGCCGCCGTTCGAGGGCCTGCTCAGACAGGAACACCGGCCCGCCGCCGGGCGGCGTGCCGGCCTCAGCCACCGGCGACCACGGGGTTCGAGAGGCGCCCGACGCCCGTCACCTCGACGGTCACGACCTGACCGGCGGCGAGCGGGCCGACACCGGGCGGCGTCCCCGTCATGAGCACGTCGCCGGGTTCCAGCGTCATGATCTTCGAGACGAACGAAAGCAGAGCCAGCGGCTCGACGATCATGTCGCCCACCCGGCCGCGCTGCACCTCGGCGCCGTCGAGCGCCGCCGTCACGGCGGCGCCGGCCGGCGGCAACTCGCGCACGATCCAGGGCCCCAGTGGACAGAAGGTGTCGAAGCTCTTGCCACGCGTCCACTGGCCGTCGAGCGCCTGCAGGTCGCGGGCCGTGACGTCGTTGCCGCAGGTGTAGCCCGCCACGCAACCGGCGGCCGCGTCCGGTTCGACGGCGCGGCAGCGGCGCCCTACGACGAGCGCGAGCTCGGCCTCGTAGTCGACCTGCGCCGAGCGCGCGGGCAGCACGATCGGCTCGCGCGGACCGATCACCGCGCTGGGCGGCTTGAGGAAGAGGATGGGCTCGGCTCTGACCTCCATCGCGAGCTCGGCGGCGTGGGCCCGGTAGTTCAGCCCCACGGCCACGACCTTGGTGGGCAGCACCGGCGCGAGCAGGGCCGCGCCGGGCAGCGCGACGACGCCCGTCTCGCGGGCCTCGGGCGCGAACGCCGGACGGTCGAGCAGGCGGGCCTCGTCGCCGTCGAACAGGCAGTATCGCGGCGCGCCGTCGACCAGCACCCGCCCGAACGGCAGAAGGTCGGGCGCGCTCAAGGCCGGACCGGGCCGGCGGGGGCGCCCGCGGCGGGCTGCCCACCGGCGGGCGCACTGCCGGCAGGCTCGCCGGCGGCGGGCGGGTCGGCGTCAGCGGACGGGTCGCCGTCGGGCGGCACGGCGCCGGCGTCGTGCAGCATGCCGTACTCGATCGCGTCGACCAGCGCCTGCCAGCTCGCCTCGATGATGTTCTCGGAGACGCCGATGCTGCCCCAGGTGCGCTCGCCGTCGCTGGCGTCGAGCAGCACCCGCGTGACCGCGCCGGTGCCCTTGTTCTCGTCGAGGATGCGGACCTTGTAGTTCACCAGGTCGATGGCGCCGAGGTGCGGGTATTTGCGCACGATCGCCAGGCGCAGGGCGTTGTCGAGCGCGTTCACGGGACCGTTGCCCTCTCCGGTGGCGACGATCCGCTCGCCCTTCACGTGGACCTTGACCGTCGCCTCGGTGACGACGCGGCCGTCCTCGCGCTGTTCGACGATCACGCGAAAGCTCTCGAGGCGAAACAGCGGCCGCCGGCCGCCGAGCTGATCGTGCAGGAACAGATCGAACGAGGCATCGGCCGCCTCGTAGTGAAAGCCCTCGTGCTCCTTCTGCTTGAGGCGCCGCAGGATGGCCCCGACATGCTCGTCGCCGCCATCGAGCTCGAAACCCAGCTCGCGCGCCTTGCGCAGCACGGCGCCCTTGCCCGACAACTCCGAGATCAGCACCCGCTGCTCGTTGCCGACGCGCGCCGGATCGATGTGTTCGAACGTCTCGGCCGCTGCCGCGATCGCGGCGACGTGCAGTCCTGCCTTGTGGGCAAACGCACTGCGTCCCACGTAGGGCTGGTGCGTCCAGGGCGTGACGTTGGCGACCTCGGCCACGAAGTGGGACGTCTCGGTCAGGCGTTCGAGCTGCTCGTCGGAGATCACCGGCAGGCCCATCTTGAGTTTCAGCCCGGGGATGATCGAGGTCAGGTTGGCGTTGCCGCAGCGCTCGCCGTAGCCGTTCATGGTGCCCTGCACCTGCACGGCGCCGGCGGCCACGGCCACAAGCGAGTTGGCCACCGCGCAGTCGGCGTCGTTGTGGCAGTGCACACCGACCGGCGTGCCGCCCGACGGGCCGGAAAGCCGGCCGACGACCGCCGCGACGACGCGCTCGACCGCCGGCGGCAGCGCGGCGCCGTTGGTGTCGCACAGGCAGACCAGCTCGGCGCCGGCTTCACCGGCCACGAGCAGTGTCTTCAGGGCGTAGTCGGGGTCGTCGGCCCAGGCGTCGAAGAAGTGCTCGGCGTCGTAGATCACCCGCTTGCCCTGGGCGACGAGAAAGGCGATCGACTCGTCGATCATGCGCAGGTTCTCGTCGCGGCTCACGCGCAGCACGGTGCGCAGGTGCAGGCCCCAGCTCTTGCCGACGACGGTGGCCACCGGCGCGGCGGCCGCGGCCAGCACCGCGAGACCTTCGTCGGCGGCGGCGGCCACACCCTTGCGGCGTGTCATGCCGAAGGCCACGAGGGCGGCGTGGCGCAGTGTCTCGTGCGTCATGGCTTCGAAGAAGGCGGCCTCTTTGGGGTTGGCGGCCGGAAAGCCGCCTTCGATGAAATGCAGGCCGAGCTGGTCCAGCCTGAGGGCGATACGCACCTTCTCGTCGACCGAGACCGACAAGCCTTCCTGCTGCATGCCGTCGCGCAGGGTGGTGTCGTAGAGCGTGACGCCGGCGCCGCCCATGTCGATGGTCTCCTTTCGGGTGCTTGCTGGCTCGAGGCCGTCAGGCCCTGACGGCCTCGTCGACGTACTCGAGGTAGTCGGCGAACTCGCTGCTGTTCCCCGAGGTGATCTCGTGGAAGATGCGCTGGACCTCGCGGGTGATCGGACCGGGCTCGCCGATCGGACGATCGTCGATCTCGCGGATCGGCACGATCTCGGCGGCGGTGCCGGTGAAGAAGGCTTCGTCGGCGACGACCATGTCGGAGCGCGTGAAGTCGCGCTCTTCGACCGGGTGGCCGAGCGACGCGGCGATGGTCATGACGGTGTCGCGCGTGATGCCCTCGAGCAGGCCGGTGGAGACCGGCGGCGTGAAGACGCGGCCGTTGCGCACCATGAAGACGTTCTCGCCGGTGCCCTGGGTGACGAAGCCGGCGTTGTTCAACATGATCGCCTCTTCGTAGCCGGCCTTGACGACCTCGATCTTGGCGAGCTGGCTGTTCAAGTACTGGCCGCAGCTCTTGGCCGCGGGGGTCATGGCGTTGCTGTCGAGGCTCTTGATCGACGAGACCTTCACGCGCACGCCGTGTTTGATGCCCTCGTCGCCCAGGTAGCTGCCCCAGGCCCAGGCGGCGATGGCGCAGTCGATCGTGGCGTCGAGCGGGAACAGGCCCATCTCGCCGTAGCCACGGTAGACGATCGGCCGGATGTAGCAGTGCTCGAGACCGTTATCGTGGATGAGCTCCTTGGTGGCCTGAGCGAGCTCCTCGGTCGAATAGGGCACGTCCATGTAGTAGAGCTTGGCGGAGCGCCGCAGGCGCTCGAGGTGGGCGGTCAGGCGAAAGACGGCCGGGCCGCGGTCGGTCTTGTAGGCGCGGATACCCTCGAAGACCCCCGAGCCGTAGTGCAGCGCGTGCGTGAGCACGTGGACCTGGGCTTCGTGCCAGTCGACGAGCTTGCCGTTCATCCAGATCGTGTCGACTTCGGGGATGGGCATGAGGGTCCTCCTTATCCTTGGAGCGCCGCGATCACGCGGTCGGTCATTTCGTCGGTAGTCAGGACCGGCTCGCCGGCGGCGGCGATGTCGGCGGTGCGCGCGCCGCTCGTGAGCGCCGTCTCGACGGCCGCCTCGACGGCGCGCGCCGCGGCCGTCTGGCCGCAGCTCAGATCGAGCATCATGGCCGCCGAGAGGATGGTGGCGCAGGGATTGACGACGCCCCGGCCGGCGATGTCGGGCGCCGAGCCGTGGATCGGTTCGTAGAGCGACACGCCCCCCGCCCCCACGCTGGCGCTGGGCAGCATGCCGATGCTGCCGGTCAGCATGGCGGCCTCGTCGGAGAGGATGTCGCCNNNNACCGAGTGCAGCAGCCCGCGCCGCGCCGCGGCCAGGCTGAAGGCGTACTCGAGCAACCGGTCGCATTCGACGTCGGTGTAGTGCATCGTGTCGTAGGCCGAGTCGGCCAGGCGCTCGCGCTTGCCGAAGTACAGCCCGCCGGTCAGCTCGCGCACCACCACGATGTCGACGCCGGCGATCACCTCGGGCTTGATCGTGCTGTTCCCGGCCAAAGCGGCGAAGCTTTTCACCGGCCGCAGGTTGGCAAACAGCTCGAGCTCCTTGCGCATGCCGAGCAGGCCCTGCTCGGGACGCGGCTTGGCGGGATCGGTCGCGTCCCATTTAGGGCCGCCCACGGCGCCCAGCAGGACGGCGTCGCAAGCGCGGCAGCGCGCCGCCAGGCCGTCTTCCATGGGCACGCCGAGTTCGTCGATGGCGATGCCGCCGAGCAGCCCCTGCTCGTAACTCACGGCGAAGCCGAAGCGTTCGCCGGCCGCGGCCAGCACGCGCTGCGCGGCGGCCACGATCTCGGGGCCCACGCCGTCGCCGGCCAGCACCATCACACGATAGGAGGTGGTCATGGCCTCGCCTCGGCGTCGAGCCGCGCCTTGACGTACGGCAGCAGGCCGCCCTGGGCGATCAGCTCCTGCATGAAGGCCGGAAAGGCATCGGCCTGCCAGGTCGTGTCGCGGGTGAGGTCGGTGACGGCACCGGTGACCAGGTCGACGCGCAGCCGGTCGTCGGCCTGCACCCCTGCGACCGCCGCCGGGCAGATCACGATGGGCAGGCCGGTGTTGATCGCGTTGCGGTAGAAGATGCGGGCAAACGAGGCCGCTACGACGCACGACACACCGGCGGCCCTGATGGCCACCGGCGCGTGCTCGCGCGAGCTGCCACAGCCGAAGTTCTCGGCGGCCACGATGATGTCGCCGGGCCGCACGCGAGCGACGAACCCGGTGTCGATGTCTTCCATGCAATGGCTGCCGAGCTCGGCCGCGTCGTTGGTGTTCAGGTAGCGGGCCGGGATGATGACATCGGTGTCGACGTCGCGGCCGAACTTGTGGACGGCGCCTTCGAAGATCATGACCGGCCTCCCCCGTTTGAGCCCGGTCGTCCCTTGCCGGCCGTGCCACCCGCCGCGCCGGCGACGGCGACCATCTCGGGCGTGGCGATATGGCCGGCGATCGCCGAGGCGGCCGCCACGTAGGGGCTCGCCAGATAGACCTCGCTCGCGGGATGGCCCATGCGGCCGACGAAATTGCGGTTGGTCGTGGCCACGGCGCGCTCGCCCTCGGCGAGGACGCCCATGTGACCGCCCAGACAGGGCCCGCAGGTCGGCGTGCTGAAGGCGCCGCCGGCCTCGATCAGGGCCGCCATGGTGCCGTCGGCGGCGGCCTCGAGGCAGACCTGCTGCGTGCCCGGCAGGATGATGAGACGCACGCTGGGGTGCACCTTGCGGCCCCGCAGCAGTTCGGCCGCCTGGCGCAGATCTTCGATGCGGCCGTTGGTACACGAGCCGATCACGACCTGGTCGATGGCGATCGCCGCGAGGCTCGCGGCGGACGCCGTGTTGGACGGCAGGTGCGGCAGCGAGACGGTGGGCTCGACGGCGGCCGCGTCGATCTCGATCTCGCGCACGAACGCCGCGTCGGGATCGCTGTTGGCCTCGATGCCGCCGTCGCGCGCCCGGCTGCCGGCGGGACGGCCCTGCAGGTAAGCGGCGGTCGTCTCGTCGTAGCCCACGACGCCGCACTTGGCGCCCGCTTCGATGGCCATGTTGCACATGGTGAAGCGGCCCGCGGCGCTCATGCGCTTGATCGCCGGACCGGTGAACTCCATCGCCTGGTAAAGGGCGCCGTCGACGCCGATCAGGCCGATGGTATGGAGCATGAGGTCCTTGCCGCCCACGTACCGCGACGGCCGGCCGTGGTAGACGAACCTGATCGTGTCGGGCACTCGCAGCCAGACGCGGCCCCAGGCCATGGCGGCCGCGAAGTCGGTCGAGCCCACGCCGGTCGAGAAGGCGGCAAGGGCGCCGTAGGTGCAGGTGTGGGAGTCGGCGCCGATCACGACGTCGCCGGGCGCCACGAGGCCCTGCTCGGGCAGCAGCACGTGCTCGATGCCGACGCGCCCGACCTCCCAGTAGGCGGTACCGTGGCGGCGGGCGAACTCGCGCACGCGCTTGTTCTGCGAGGCCGCCTTGATGTCTTTGTTGGGCGTGAAATGGTCGGGCACCAGGGCGATCTTCGTGGGGTCGAACACCTTGGTGAAGCCGGCCTTCTCGAACTCGTCGATGGCCAGCGGCGCCGTGACGTCGTTGGCCAGCGCCAGGTCGACCCTGGCTTCGACTATGTCGCCCGGGCTGACCTCAGCGCGCCCGCCGGCGCGCGCCAGGATCTTCTCTATGATCGTGTGTCCCATCAGTCGGTTCCCTTCGCCGCCGCGGCGTTGTTCAAGGCGCGTACGTACGCCTTCGCCGACGCCTCCATCACATCGAACGAGACGGCCTGGCCGTGGAAGGTGTGGCCGTCGACTCCGACGGTGATGCGCACCTCGGCCAGGGCGTCCTTGCCGGCCGTGACCGAGCGTACCTGATAGTCGGCCAGACTGCCGCGCATGCCCACGGCGTTGTCGATCGCCTTGAAGACCGATTCGACCGTGCCGTTACTGAAGCTCTTGCCGCGCCGCCGCCGGCCGCGCACGTCGACTTCGACCTGACTCGTCGGCACCATCGACGAGCCGGCCTGGCTGACGAACGAGCGCAGCGTGAAGACGTCCTCTCGCTCGCGGATCTCCTCGCCGACCAGCGCCTCGAGGTCGAGCGCCGTCACTTCCTTCTTCTTGTCGGCCAGGTCCTTGAAACGCCGGAAGGCCAGATCGAGCTCGGTGTCGGAGAGCTCGTAGCCGAGCTCCTGCAGGCGGGCCCGCAGGGCGTGGCGTCCGGAGTGCTTGCCCAGCACGAGGTCGCTGTCGGTGAGACCGACGTCGGCCGGTTTCATGATCTCGAAGGTCGACGACTCGGAGAGCAGCCCGGCCTGGTGGATGCCCGATTCGTGAGCAAAGGCGTTGCGCCCCACGATGGCTTTGTTGCGCTGGATGACGTAGCCGGTCAGATTGGCGACCATGCGGCTCGTGCGAGCGATCTCCTCGGTCACGATGCCGGTCGTGGCGTCGAAGGAGGCGCCCCGCGTGCGCAGCGCCATGACCACCTCTTCGAGGGAGGCGTTGCCGGCACGTTCGCCGATGCCGTTGATGGCGCATTCGATCTGGCCGGCGCCGGCGTTGACCGCCGCCAGCGAGTTGGCCGTGGCCAGACCGAGATCGTTGTGGCAGTGCACGCTCACGGTCACACCCGAGAGCGACGGACAGAGCCGGTACTGCTCGCGGATGAAATCGGCCCACTCGAGCGGCAGCGCGTAGCCGACCGTGTCGGGCACGTTGATCGTGGTCGCTCCGCACTCGACGGCGATGGCGAGGATCTCGGCCAGAAACTCGGGCTCGGAACGGCTCGCGTCCATGGCGCTGAACTCGACGTCGGCCGCGGGGTGCTGAGCGGCCAGGCTCGTCGCCAGCGTGACCATCTCACGGGTGATGGCGCGTACCTCGTCGGGCGTCTTCTTGATCTGGTACTTCATGTGAATCGGGCTCGTCGAGATGAACGTGTGGATGCGCGGCGACTCCGCCTTGCAAACGGCGTCCCAGCAGACGCGCACGTCGCGCTCGATGGCGCGCGCCAGGCCGGCGATACGAACGCCCCCGACCTCGCCGGCGATGAGGGCGACCGAGTCGAAGTCGCCCTTGGAGGCGACCGGGAAGCCGGCCTCGATCACGTCGACGCCCAGGCGCGCGAGCTGCTGGGCGATCTCGAGCTTCTCTGTCTGGTTCAGCGACGCGCCGGGCGCCTGTTCGCCGTCGCGCAGCGTGGTGTCGAAGATGGTCACGGTGCGCGCCCCGGCGCTCCCGCCTGACGGCGGGCGCGGCGCGGCGTGCCCGTTCACGGTGGTCTGTTCAGTCACGTCGCTCACTCCTCTCCGGATTCAGGGTACGCCTGAAGCGTCCAGGAACCCGGCTTCTCGCTGTGAGAGAAAAGGATGGCCGTACGGCCGCAGGTGTTACGCATCCCCCCGCGGGGGGAGGAGGAGCAGACCGCGGACAAGCGCGCGGGACCCGACATGGATGGGGCCCTCCTGGGGACGTTCGCTTGTCGCGCGACGACGCATAGTCAGTGGATTGTATGCGCCCAAGCGGGGCTGGTGCAAGCACCAGCCCCGCTCGAGACGGCAGGACGCGCCCCCCGTGTGACGCCTTCGACCGCACCACCAGCGTTGGAGCGCCTCTCCGTGAGGAGCGATCACGAGGGGGTATCCGCAACACAGAGTCGGCAAGGGGGGTGTGAATAGGCATCTCACGCGCTGGTGGCCGACGATTCCTGCGGGCGTTCACCCCGGCGGTCGCCAGTGGCATCCACTTGTTCTTTCCGCCCGTCGGCCTCCAGGCGGTCTCAGAAGGAGAGAGACAACTCAAACAAACGAGTCTCCACAGTAGCCGGGGCGGTCCATCAGGCGGGGTGCACCGGTCGTCAATGCTTGCCTTCGTGCGCGACGCACTCGTTCAGGTGCCAAGACCACGCGTGGCGTGCCCCCCAAGTTCTTTCGAGAGCGTAGCCCATCCTCGTCATGGCATCTGCAGCCTTCTGATCGGCCTCTTTCTTGAATCATCGGGGGAATCCACAGCTCATGAGTCGCCGGCACGAGCACCCCCAGCCCAGGCCACCCATCTTGGTTGTCTGCCAGAACGGCTCAATCCCATCACCCTCCGTAGACTGGCAGGAATTGCAGCAGGCTGATGCCCAGGAGAGTCAGGAGAACAACGATGGCGAAACCTACCAATGCGGCACTCGCAAGCGCGCCCGCAAGATACGGAACACCCACCCTTGCTGCGGTGATGTCGGTCCTGTCTGCATCGCAACGCTCGTTGGCATCGTCATGCATGCTCGTATTATACCCGGATGAAACCCTACGGCGCGGGAGCAGGGATGTAGGCTCCTAGAAGAACTCCCCGTTCAGTGCCCGGATACCCGTGATCAACCAGCGGGCTCTCGAAGAACCGTCGAGCGACTGTGACGGCTTTCCCTCTGTCGTTGAGAGTCAAGAGATACGAAGCCGGTAGAGGATTTGGCGACATTGTGGCAAGCGTGCTTGTTGCACCTGAACCTGTCTGCGCAAGGAGTGTGTTCAAGGCCTCGCTCTTTGACACGTATTTAAATGACTCGACCTCAGGCATCCCGGCTATGCTCGCTTCGAGCTGTCTCCGAGCGTCTGCGCTCACTGAGTCTTTCAAGAAGACTCTGATTGCAGTCGATGATCCAGGGGGTACAGGAGTCGAACTCCCAGAGGCTACGGTACCCCCACCTGTGGAGGAGCACGCCGCGAGCAAGGCCGCCGTGCCGACCAGTGTCGCGAGCGTGAACGCCATCAATGTGAACCAACCTGCTCGCTTCATCTCGACTCCCGGAGCTGTTTGGCTTTGGCTGCTGGCACATTCGAGAGCACAGAATCTAGAAGGGATTCTTCCGTATACCATAGTAGTCGTATGGCTTCTTTGTATCCATTCCTTTCGAGGCAAATAGATGCCAGCCTAGCGCAATCTCTTTTTCGTCATGCAATTCTTTCGGCTCCGGGTCGTTCTTCTTTGATGCAGCATCGAACCAGCTGACGGTCTGCAGGAAGTCAAGACCGTCATTCCCCATCTTTGCAATAGGCCAAATGGCCTGCCCAACGTATCAAAAATGGATGTTGCCAAAATCATCTGGCGAAATGTAGCCGGTTGGGTTCGTCTTTTTGGTCTTGCCCCACCACCAAGTTCCCGCT
The DNA here is from genome assembly GCA_003157715.1 of Actinomycetota bacterium. The sequence goes on along the minus strand of PMKK01000274.1, from coordinate 1,855 downwards.
CGGCTGTGGGCTACCCCGTCTCGATATACATACTTGAAGTCCCACGGTTCCTTGTCCTTCTCCATGCTTCTATACCATAGGACGGCTGAGGCGGAATCCAAGGCGAACGTCTGCCTCAGAGGTCACCGTGGCGGTCGCCAGTGGCATCCACTTGTTCTTTCCGCCCGCCCGCCTCCAGGCGGTCTCAGAAGGAGAGAGACAACTCAAACAAACGAGTCTCCACAGTAGCCGCGGCGGTTCAGTCTTGCTTGAAGCCGCACTGGTTATGCCGTCTCCAGCGGCCTGGGACTCTCTCGACCTGTGGCCCTCGAGCATTCCTGCCCCTGACCTCGTCCCTTTCGCTTCGGCCAAAGCCCCAGAGCCCATTCCGCTCCCAACAATGCGACGAAGAATGTTCATTCCCGACGTTCTTCCGCGATTGAGTGTGCGGGCGGGTACAGTATCGCCAGCCTGTCTGCTTGGACTGGATCCCAATGGCCTGGATGCTAGCGCGCCCAAGACCGTGGCGTGGAATCAACCATGATGTAGTCTAGGCGACGTTCATCGCGGTCGGCGGCGGCCGTCGCCTGCGACTCAGTAGCGCATGAAGTACGACGACGCCGAGTAGGCTGGTCCCCAGGACGACCGCGGCAGCCAACAAGACATCGCCCGCATTGACCAACAGGTCGAGCTTGGTAAACGGCGTCCCCTCGACCGACCCCTTGCGGCGAAGATCGAGCGTCTTCCCGGCGATGGTCACTCGCGTGTCGCCCTGCCAAGTCACTTGCGCACGATAGGGATCGGCGGAGGGCGGCGGACCGAAGTAGACGTGGCGAGCTTGGCCACTTCCTCCTTTCGCTTGGGACGTTTCCACCCGCCAGTCGGGCGGGTCAGGTTGATCACCATGCCCCAGGTAGTAGACGGATACGACCCACCTCCCGTCAGGCGATGTCGACCGACCGATGAGATCACCGCGCGGCCAAGCGAACACCTGGCGGTACTCGATCCAACCGGCCAGAGCGGCAACAACAATCACGGACAGAAGCGCAATCGCCTCGAGCAGGCGTGCTCGGCCCGTCCCCCCATGTCCGCGTGTCAGGCGGGGTACACCGGTCATCAGCGCCTGCCTCCGTGCGCGACGTACTCGTTTGAGTGCCCGCCCACGAGCAGTGCGCCCCCAACCTGCCGGAAGCGCGTATTATCCGTACTTGGTCCAGACGCTCGAACATCAGCGGGAATCGGGCATCGCCGCGGCGATGCCGTGCAAGGCGCTCGAAGACGTACCCGCAAGCGTCCACCTGACGCCGCCGTCGGAGGTTACGAAAACGGAATCCCGACTGATGGCCCAAGCGTGGTGAGAATCGGTCGCGGCAATATCGACGATGCCTGAGGCGCTGGAGGCACCGCCTGACAGGCTCTGCTTTCTCCACGAGGCACCGCCGTCCGCCGTCACCAACACCGTACGCGGGGACTTGCCCACCGCCCAACCGTGAAGTCGGTCGCTGAAAGCCACTGCAGACAGACCAAAGCTGCCCGCAGGCCGCTGAGCATTCCAGGTCCTACCGTCCTCCGTCGCCTCTATCAGGGGCCCTCCATCCGCATTGACGCCCACCACCCAGGCGTGCGTCGCGTCGACCGCTGCGACACCTCGCAGGACACCGTTGAGGCGAACGGTCTGCTCTTTCCACGTCGTACCTCCGTTGCTGGTCGCCAAGAAGACTCGCGGCGAGTTCGTGATGATCCATCCGTGCCTGCTGTCCCCGAAGGCCACGTCCGACGCCGCCCACTGCGAAGCCGGCGCGCCACCGAGCGACTCCGGAGCCCAATCGCCGCCTCCGTCGGCTGTGCCTAGCCCGGATCCTTCATGAGCACCCTC
>PMKK01000062.1 GCA_003157715.1 Actinomycetota bacterium | reverse complement strand
GGGCTCGAACATGCAGCGCCAGGCAGTGCCGCTGCTCACCACCGAGGCGCCGTACGTGGGTACGGGCATGGAGTTCCGCGCGGCCTGCGACACCGGCGACGTCATTCTGGCCGAGCGGCCCGGACGCGTGACCGAGATCGACGCCAACAACATCGTGGTCGACGCCGGCAAGGGCGAGGTCGACGAGTATCCGCTCGTCAAGTTCACGCGTTCCAACCAAGGCACGCTCATCCATCAGAAGCCGATGGTCGATCTGGGCGACAAGGTCGAGCAGGGCACGGTCCTGGCCGACGGCTCGTCGACCGACCACGGCGAACTTGCCCTGGGCAAGAACCTGCTCGTGGCCTTCATGAGCTGGGAAGGCTACAACTTCGAGGACGCCATCATCCTCTCCGAGCGTCTGGTCAAAGACGACGTCCTGTCGTCGGTGCACATCGAGGAGTACGAAGTCGATGCCCGTACCACCAAGCTCGGCGACGAAGAGATCACGCGCGACATCCCCAACCGTTCCGAGGAGTCGCTCAAAGACTTAGACGAGCGCGGCATCGTGCGCATCGGCGCCGAGGTCAACTCGGGCGACCTGCTGGTCGGCAAGGTCACGCCTAAGGGCGAGACCGAGCTCACCGCCGAAGAGAAGCTCATCAGGGCGATCTTCAAAGAGAAGGCCCGCGAGGTGCGCGACACCAGCCTCAAGGTGCCCCACGGCGAGGGCGGCAAGGTCATCGACGTCAAGATCTTCAGCCGCGAGAACAACGACGAGCTGCCGCCGAGCGTCAACCAGCTCGTGCGGGTGTACGTCGCCAAGAAGCGCAAGATCGCCGAGGGCGACAAGCTNNGCACGGCAACAAGGGCGTGATCTCAAAGATCGTGCCCGAAGAGGACATGCCGTACCTCGAAGACGGGACACCGGTCGACATCATCCTCAACCCGCTGGGCGTGCCGAGCCGCATGAATATCGGCCAGGTGCTCGAGACGCATCTCGGCTGGGCCGCGCACCGCGGCTTCCAGGCCGACGGCACCCGTCTGGGCGGACCGGCGTTCGTGGCCTCGCCCGTGTTCGACGGCGCCACGCTCGCCGAGATCGACGAGCTGCTGATCCGCTCGACCGAAGAAGACGGCGACAGCCCGGTCAAGTTCAAGGTCAACGAATCAGAACCGCCGGGGCGCCGCTGCTCGGGCAAGGTCTGGCTGTACGACGGCCGCAACGGCCTGCGTTTCGACAACAAGGTGACGATCGGCTACATGTACATCCTGAAGCTGCTACACCTGGTCGACGACAAGATCCATGCGCGCAGCACCGGTCCCTACTCGCTCGTTACCCAGCAGCCGCTGGGCGGCAANNAAGGCCTACGAGGCGATCGTCAAGGGCGAGAACATCTCCAAGCCCAACATCCCCGAGTCGTTCAAGGTGCTCATGAAAGAGGTCCAGAGCCTGAGCCTCGACATGCAGGTCCAAAGCGAAGAAGGCGGCATCCTCGAAGTCCACGAGGAAGACGACGACCTGCTGCGGGCCGCGGAGGAGCTCGGCATCGATCTGGGAGCCAGCCTGCGGCAGCGCGGCGGCGCCGACGACAGCGCGGCGCTCGGCGTGCCGGGCCTCTCCGGGCTCCTCGGCGCCCGTCCGCCCGAGGCGGACGGCGACGGCGACGGCGATGGCGACGGCGATGTCGACACCAACGAGATAACGCCGGTCGCAGTGATCGAAGCAGACGACGACGACATCGATCTCACGGTCGACGATGACGACGACGAGGAGTTTCCCGACACCGACATCGTCAAGGCCCTGGGCGTCGAGCTCGACGACCACGATGACACCGAGCCCGACGAGATCGACCACAGCGATGAGTAAGCCGGCGACGCGGCCAGAGGGAGCAGCCACGTGATTGACATCAACAACTTCGACTCGATCCGGATCGGCCTCGCTTCGTCCAAACAGATCGAGGCGTGGTCCAAGGGCGAGGTCACGAAGCCCGAGACGATCAACTACCGCACGCTCAAGCCCGAGCGCGACGGACTGTTCTGCGAGCGCATCTTCGGGCCCACCAAGGACTGGGAGTGCTACNNATCTGGTTCTTCAAGGGCGTGCCCTCGCGCATGGGCTACCTGCTCGACATCGCCCCCAAAGAGCTCGAGAAGGTGCTCTATTTCGGCGGCAGCTACGTGATCATCTCGGTCGACGACGAAAAGCGCACGGCCGACACCGCTCTGCTCTCCGAGAAGGTCGAAGAGATCAAGGCCCGCTACGGCGTCTATGCCGACGACCGCGTGGCGGCCATCCGCGCCATGCGCGGCGAAGTCCAGCGCGTCCTCGACCACGAGCTCGACGCCGACGAGTTCCACGCCGGTTCCGAGCCCGACGACGAGTTCGGCTTCTTCAACTACTTCGACATCTTCGAGACCTACCGGCGCATCGTCGTCAACGTCGCTCAGCTTGGCGCCGACGAGATAAAGGGACAGCGCGCCAAGGTCGACAAGCTGGCCGACGACTACGTCGACCGTGGTCTCAAGGCCGTCGACGTGGCCAAGAACAACATCGACCGCGCCTGGGAACAGTTCAAGAGCATCGCCCCGCGCGACGTGGTCGGCGACGAGACCCTCTACCTGCAGATGGAGCGCATGTTCGGGCGCGACTCCGGCTTCGAGCCCGAGAGCTTCGGCGTCTATTTCAAGGGCGGCACCGGCGCCCAGGCGGTGCGCGAGCTGCTCACGGCCGTCGACCTCGAAGCCGAGGCCGAGGAGCTCAAGCACACCATCGATACCGCCAAGGGCCAGCGGCAGAGCCGCGCGGTCAAGCGCTTGCGCGTGACCTCGGCGTTCCTGCGTTCGGGCAACCGTCCCGAATGGATGATCCTCGACGTCATCCCCGTGATCCCGCCCGAGCTGCGGCCCATGGTCCAGCTCGACGGCGGTCGCTTTGCGACGAGCGACCTGAACGACCTGTATCGCCGCGTCATCAACCGTAACAACCGCCTCAAGCGGCTGCTCGACCTGCAGGCTCCCGACATCATCGTCAACAACGAGAAGCGCATGCTGCAGGAGGCCGTCGACGCCCTGTTCGACAACGGCCGCCGCGGCCGCGCCGTGACGGGCCCGGGCAACCGCGCCCTCAAGAGCCTGTCCGACATGCTCAATGGCAAGCAGGGCCGGTTCCGTCAGAACCTGCTCGGCAAGCGCGTCGACTACTCGGGCCGTTCGGTGATCGTCGCCGGCCCGCACCTC
>PMKK01000241.1 GCA_003157715.1 Actinomycetota bacterium | reverse complement strand
CGGCCAGCAGCGCGGCGGCCGCGACGTCGGGGGCGGCGGCCGTGGCGGCCATCAGGCCGCCCGAGCCGCCGCCGATCGTGACGTCGCACTCGGGGACTCTTCCCGGCAGCACGAACGAACTCGGCGCCTGGGCGACCGCGGCGCGCACGAGCTCGGCAGGCAGCAGCAGCCGGCCGCTGGCGGGCTCGATCGTCGCGCCGGCCGCGGTGAACAGCGCCCGCGCCGTTTCGCCGGCGAGCGCTACGCCGCGCGTGGCCAGAGCCTCGAGGGCGGCCTCGTGCAGGCGGGCAAGCTCGACGGCCGCGAGCGGACGATGACGCGGCGCGGCGGGACGCAGGGGGCCGGGCGAGCCGGCGGCCGGGCCGGGCGCGGTCATCCCGCGGCCCGCGTGGTGACCGGTCGCGGTCATTCCGCGGCCAGCTCCGCGTCGGCGCGAGCCACGATCGCGGCGATCTCGGCGGCGACGGCCTCGGGCAGCGGCTCGGACTGGTAGTTGGCGAGGATGTCGTCGGCGATGGTGGTGGCCTTGTCCAGCGCGCCCTTCTTGCCGCCGGCCAGCCAGACGTCGTACGGAGTGCGGTCCCACACGGTCGGCCGCCAGATCTCCTTCATGTGCCGGCGGGTGTGCTTCTCGGATAGATAGGTGCCGTTGGCGCCGACCTTGGCGATAAGGTCGACCGCCAGGGTCTCGTCGTCGACGACCACGCCGTCGGCCACCTTCTGCACGATGCCGTAGACCTCGGTCTCCATCACCATGTGCGGGTAGCTCAGGATCTTCGAGCCGTTCAGCAGCCCGCAGCCGTTCATCATGTCGGCGCACGTCATGACGCTGGCGAAGGTCGACAGCGAGTCGTCGACGGCGGCCTGCCAGTCGGGCTCCTTGGCGCTCGTGGCCATCGTGCCCATGGCCATCGGCACGCCGTAGAAGTGGGCGAGCTGGGTGGCGCCGGCGGCCAGCAAGTAGTCTTCGGGACCGGCCGTGTAGCTGCCCGTCTTCAGGTCCATCGCGGTGGGCGCCCCGGCAAAGAAGGCCGGACAGCCGGGGAAGGCGAGCTCGAGCAGCACGACGCCGGACAGCGCCTCGGCGTTCTGCACGACGAGGGTGCCGGCCAGCGTGGCCGGGCCGGTGCCGGCCATCAGCGGCATCGGCATGAAGCCGCTGGCCAGACCGTGCTCGGCGGCCACCAGGTTCGCCTCGAGGTTGGGGCCGTCGTGGCCCAGCGGGTCGACCGCGCACTGCATGAAACTGATGATCGGCCGGCGCCGCAGTTCGGCCGTGCCGCCCACGATGGCGGCCGCCATCTCGACCAGCGAGCGCGCCGCGCGCTCGCCGACGGTAGTGACGGCCTGGTAGTGCTTGCTCGTGTTGGTGAGCACGGCTTCGGAGTCGTGCAGCGCCTTGGTCGCCGGCGGCACGTCCTGCGAGGTGACGACCGGACCCCAGTAGTAGCTCACGTTCGGCAGAGCGTCGACGAAGCGCGCCGAGGTGGCGGCGTCGGCCTTGGTCGAGGGGCGCTTCACGCCGGTGTGGTGGTCGTAGACGAACACACCGCTGCCGTCGTTGGAGAGGTAGCAGTGGGCCCGGTCGATCACCATATCGCAGTCGGGGTCGCGGCCGGCCAGCAGGTACTGCTCGGGCACCTGCGCGACGGCCTCCATGACGACCTTGCGGGGCAGCTTGGCGATCTCGCTCTCGCGGTCGACCGAACAGCCGTTGGCCTCGAGGATGTCGAGCGCTTTGGGCGACGGAAAGCGGATGCCGACGTCTTCGAGGACCGTGAGGGTGGCTTCGTGGATGCGCTCGATGTCGCTGCTCGAAAGCACGTCCCAGTGAAGTCGGGGGGCGATGGGGTTGATCCGTGGAGTCATGGGCAGCAACCTCGCAGGTTCAGGGGTGATGGTCGGGTGAGATGCGAGCGTCGGCCGTCGCGGGGGACGCGGCGGCGATCCGGCTAGAGGCCGGAGGTGCGGCGAATACCGATGATGGAGGCGACTGGCACGCCGCTAACTCTACGCATCCCGAGGTCCGGCGGCAACCGCGGGCTTCGTCGCCTGTCGGCCCGCCGGCGCTCACCTGTCGATATCCCAGACGAAGGACTCGCTTCTGTGCTCGATGCCGCGCACGTCGACCATGGAGCCCCGGCCCACCTCCATGCTGACGAGGCGCGCCAGATGATCCAGCGGCTCGAGAAACAGCGCGATGAGCCGCGTCTTGCCTTGGCAGCCGCGGGCCCGCAGCTCGCGCGCCGCGACCTCGCGGGCGACCCATTCGCGGCACTGCTCGCCGGGGCGCAGAGAGAGCGGGTAGTCGAGGTGGGGCTCGAGATAGAGGCGGGCTCCGAAGGTGGTGAGGATGATGCAGGCCCAGACGTTCACGATCTCGTCGGTGCGGTTGACCGCCGAGATCGCCAGAACGTCGACCGGCCGGCCGGAGACTCGGTGGCAAGCTGCACGCGGACGTCGAGCGAGCTCACGACGACCCGGCGCCCAGGTACCCGGCGACGGAGCTCAACACGACTCCGAGTCGCGGGCCATCGTCAGAGCGACGGCGCGCGCGACGATGACGCTCAACACAGCTCGCCGTCCGCGCGCGCGACGATGGCCCGCAGTTCGGCGGCGACCTCGCCGGGCAGCGGCGCGGGCTGGTGCGACTCGATGATCTCGCGAGCCTTCTCTTCGGCGCTGTCCAGGGCGCCGCGCTTGCCGCCGGCAAGCCAGGCGTCGTAGGGCGTGCGATCCCAGACGACCGGCTGCCAGATCTCCCTGAGGTGGCGGCGAGTGTGTCTGTCGGCGAGGAAGGTGCCGTTAGGGCCGACCCGACGGATGGCGTCGAGCGCCAGGGTCTCGTCGTCGACCACGATGCCCTGGGCGAGACGCGCCACGATGCGGTAGAGCTCGGCTTCCATGATCAAGTGCGGATAGGACAGCGTGCGCGACCCGTCGAGCATGCCAGCGCCGCTCATCATGTCGGCGCCGGCGAACACCGAGGCGGCCGTCGAGAGGGCGTCGTCCACGGCCGCCTGCCAGCCGGGCTCCTTGGCGCCGGTGGCCATAGTGCCCATGTTGACCGGCAGGCCGAACGAGCGGCCGAGCTGGACGGCCGCGGCGGCCAGCACGTCGTCCTCGGGACCGCCGCCGGTGTAGCCGCCGGTGCGCAGGTCCATCACGCTGGGCGCGCCGGCAAAGAACACCGGCGCGCCAGGGCTCGCGAGCTGCAGCAGGACGAGGTCGGCGAGCACGGCGGCGGCGTTCACCACGAGGTTGCCGGCCAGCGAGGCGGGGGCCGTGCCACAGCCCAGGGTAAGCGACAAGAAGCCGCACGGCACGCCGGCCGCCGCGCAGACCAGGCCGGCCTCGAGACTCACGGCGTCGTTGCCCAGGGGATCGACCGGACAGGCGATCAGGCTGACGAGGGGCCGGCGGCGCAGCTCGTCTGAGCCGCCGCTCACCGCGGCGGCCAGCTCGACGAGCAGC
>PMKK01000254.1 GCA_003157715.1 Actinomycetota bacterium | reverse complement strand
GGTCTGCCGGCGGCGCCCGGCGCTCCGGTCTCGCCGGCCGCACCGGCCGCCGTGGGCCGGCAGGCGATCAGCGGCAGGATCTCGTAGGCGACCGTGGCCGCCAGCGTGGCGGTGATGTGGCTGGGGTCGAGGTCGGGCAGGACCTCGACCACGTCGGCGCCGGCAATGTCGAGTCCACGGCAGGCACGCAGCAGGGCGAGTGCCTGGGCCGACGTGGGCCCGCCGCACTCGGGCGTGCCGGTGCCCGGCGCGAAGGCCGGATCGACGAAGTCGATGTCGAACGACAGGAAGGCAGGGCCCTGAGCAACCTCGACCGCTTGCGCGACGACGCCGGTGCCGAGCTGGGCGAGATCGTCCCAGGGGACGATGGTCAGACCGAGCGCGCGGGCCGCTTCGTAGTCGCCCGCCCCATACAGCCCGCCGCGCATGCCCATGAGCGTCGAGCGATGCGCGTCGATCAGGCCCTCCTCGACGGCCCGGCGTACGACGGTGCCGTGTGCGTAGCGCTCGCCGCAGCAGGTGTCGTACGCATCGGCGTGCGCGTCGAAGGCAAGCAGAGCGAGCGGGCCGCGAACGGCCGCCGCGGCGCGCAGCTCGGCCAGCAGCACGGTGTGGTCGCCGCCCAGGCCAAGCGGCGTCACGCCCGCCGCCTGCCAGGGGTCGAGCGCCGTCCGCATGGCGTCGAGCGACGGCCGCGTGGCGCCCGGCACTACCGGCGCATCGCCGGCGTCGACGGCGGACAGTCCCTCGAAGACCGCCACCCGCTGGCTTGGGTTGTAGGCCGGACGGAGGGCGAGCGAGCCCTCACGCACGGCGCGCGGCCCGAAGCGTGCTCCGACGCGGAAAGTGGCTCCGGTGTCGAAGGGGAGGCCGACGACCGCCACATCGACGCCGGCCGGGTCGGCGCGAAGCGGCAGGCGCAGGAAGGTCGCGATGCCGGCGAACCGGGGCGTTGCGAGGGCGTCGGGTGGGCCGTATCGCTTCATGTCCGTTTCTCTCTTTGTTCGAGTCACGTGGGCCCGATTATGACCGACCAGCGGCGAAGAGAGTAGAGGCTTCGCGCTTGCGTGCTTGACCATCGTGGTATGATGCCGAGCACGATGAGTGACCTCGTCATCATGAGCGCCTGGCTCTGGCGCGCCTAGCGCGCCTTTTCTGACATCCCCCGCGGGCCTTGCCCGCCACCCCCGATACCGCCGCTGTTTTGGCCTGCCCACACAGGGGCCCACCGTGTCGGCATCGCGTCCACAGACCGGTCACCGGCCGTTCTAGCCAACAAAAGGAGGTGCGTCATGCAGAAGAAATACCTGTTGGACGAAGAGAGGATCCCTCGCCGCTGGTATAACATCGCGCCCGATTTTCCGGAGCCGCCCGCGCCTCCGTTGCACCCCGGTACAGGGCAGCCCGCGGGGCCCGACGACCTGGCCGCGCTCTTTCCCATGGGACTCGTGGCCCAGGAAGCGTCGATGGAGCCCTACATCGATATCCCCGACGAGGTCCGCGAGATCTACCGGATCTGGAGACCGACGCCTCTGATCCGCGCCACCGGCCTCGAGAAGGCGCTCGGCCTGCGCGACGACGTGCGTATCTTCTTCAAGTACGAGGGCGTGAGCCCGTCGGGCTCGCACAAGTCCAACACGGCCGTCCCCCAGGCCTTCTACAACAGAGAGGCGGGCGTCAAGCGTCTCGCCACCGAGACCGGCGCCGGCCAGTGGGGCAGCGCGCTGTCGATGGCCTGCCAGATGTTCGGCATCGAGCTGGTCGTCTACATGGTCAAGGTGAGCTACTTCCAGAAGCCCTACCGGCGCGTGCTGATGGAGTTGAACGGCGCCACCGTTCACGCCAGCCCGACCGACTTCACCGAGACCGGCCGCAAGGCGCTCGAGGCCGATCCCGACAACGTGGGTAGCTTGGGACTGGCCATCTCCGAGGCAGTCGAGGACGTCATGGGCCACCCAGGCTCCCACTACGCCTTGGGCAGCGTGTTGAACCACGTGCTGCTGCACCAGACGGTGATCGGGGAAGAGGCGATCGAGCAGGTCGGCGCGGCCGACGCCTATCCCGATGTCGTGATCGGCTGCGTCGGCGGCGGTTCGAGCTTCGCCGGCATCGCCTTCCCCTTCATGCGCGAGACACTCGCCGGCAAGGCGAAGACCCGCTTCGTCGGGGTCGAGCCGACCGCCTGTCCCTCGCTGACCAAGGGGGTCTTCACGTACGACTTCGGCGACGTGGCCAAGACCACGCCGCTGCTCAAGATGTTCACGCTCGGTCACGACTTCATGCCGGCCGGCATCCACGCCGGAGGCTTGCGCTACCATGCCATGGCGCCGCTCCTCAGCCACGCCTACCACCTCGGCATGATGGAAGCGGTGGCGGTACCCCAGACCAAGGTCTTCGCCGCCGCCCAGCTCTTCGTGCAGACCGAAGGCATCCTGCCGGCGCCCGAGTCGGCGCACGCCATCCGCACGGCCATCGACGAAGCTCTCGCCGCCAAGGACGAAGGCAAGCCCAAGACCATCCTCTTCAACCTCACCGGTCACGGTTATCTCGACCTCGGTGCCTACGAGACGTACCTCGCCGGCAAGCTCGAGGACTACGACCACCCCGAAGAGGCCATCCACGCCGCCATGGAGCACGTGCCGTCCGTCTGACCCCCAGGTCCACCGGACGCGATCACAAGAGGGCGGGGGGCGCGGGCGCGCCCCCCGCCCTCTTTTTTGGTACCATCCCCGAAGCGGCGGGCGACCGCGTCGCCCGCCGTTCCTTGTGCCCGACCAACGCGGATCATGACAGGGGAGGCCATGCCCGACCTGAGGCTCTACCGCGTGGCCTTGATCGTGGCCGTCATCCTTGCCGCAGCTTCGCTGCTCGCGTTGAGACCACCGCAATCGGTCACCCTCTCGGCCCAGCCGACCGCCTTCGACGGTCCCACCGCCAAGGCCGCCTTGCAGACGCTGGCCACGAACTTTCCCGGCCGCGTCGCAGGGTCCGTGGCCGACCGCCGCGCCGGAGCGTGGGTCACGACGCAGTTCGCGGCCGCCGGCCTGCCGACGCACACCGACACCTTCTCGGCGACGATCGGCGCCCGCTCCGTGTCGCTGCACAACGTCTGGGCGGTCTCGCGCGGCGACGCCGAGGGCGCCATCGTGGTGCTCGCGCCGCGTGACTCGCCGCCGCTTTCCACGCAGGGCGCCAACGACGACGCCTCGG
>PMKK01000218.1:3057-3274 GCA_003157715.1 Actinomycetota bacterium | reverse complement strand
GGCCGCCTCCAGCGCGCCGGTCACCCGCGCTTGCCGGGCACCACCGTGCGGGTCTTTCTGCGTACCGTTTGGCTCGGCGGGTCAGGCGGCGCGCGGGGGGACACCGGCGCCTCTATCGGCCCAGAAACCGACGTCGACACCGTAGTGCCCGCCGGCGCCGAAACTGCCCGGCCGGCTGATGCCGGTGCCGCACCGGACGTGGCGGCCGACCTCGCCG
>PMKK01000218.1:0-3009 GCA_003157715.1 Actinomycetota bacterium | reverse complement strand
GCGGCCCCACCGCGAGGCTCGGCCCGACGGCCCGGGCGCCGAACCCCAGCGCCGTGCGGCGCAGGTGCCGCGCCTCGGCTACGACTTTCTCCAGCGCGTCGGCGAACCAGTCGACGTCCGACTCGTCGACGACCAGCGGCGGCAGCCCCTTGAGCACGTTGATCGAGTGGCCGGCCACCTGGCTCAGTATGTGGTGCTCGCGAAACAGTGGCCCTATGACGAACTGGCTGAAGATGCCGGGCTGCCGGGCCTCGAGCAGGCGCCAGGTGCGCGAGCCGCGCGCAGGCTCGCCGAACTCGATGGCCCAGAGCAGACCCAGCCCGCGCACGTCTTTGACCACGTCGAATTGCTCGACGAGCGGCCTCGTGCGGGCCAGCAGGTAGCCGCCCAGGCGCGCCGACTGCTCGATGAGTTCGCGCTCTCGCAGCTCGGCCAGCGTGGCGAGGCCGGCGGCCATGGCGAGGTCGCCGGGGGCGAAGGTCGAACCGTGCGAGAGGGAGTGCTCGAGCGTGTCGAAGACGGCCTCATGCACCCTGGCGCGCAGCAGCAGGGCGCCCACCGGCACGTAACCGCCCGACAGCGTCTTGGCGACGGTGACCAGGTCGGGCTGCAGGCCCCAGTGCTCCAGGGCGAACATGCGCCCGGTGCGCCCGAAGCCGGTCTGCACCTCGTCGACGCAGAACAGCGTGCCGTACCGGCGGCAGAGGCGCTGGGCGCCGGGCAGGTAGTCGGCTTCAGGCAAGATGACTCCCTGGCCCTGCACGGGCTCGGTGAGAAACAGGGCGACGTCTTCGTGGGCCAGTTCACGTTCGAGCGCCTCGAGATCGTTGAAAGGCACCCACGAGACGTCGGGCAGCAGGGGTCCGAACCGGGCGCGCTGCTCGGCGCTGCCGTTGACCGAGAGCGCCCCCAGGGTGAGCCCGTGAAAGCCGTTTTCGACGGCGACCACACGCGGCCGCTTGACCGCGGCGCGCGCCAGCTTGACCGCGCCTTCAATGGCCTCGGCGCCACTGTTGACGAACACGACGCGATCGGTCGAGGCGGGCGCGACCCGCACCAGCGCCTCGGCCAGCAGGCCCGGCAGGTCCGACAGGCCGAGCTGGGGGAGACTGGGCGTCTGGAGCTCGAGCAGCTCGGTCAGAGCGCCGCGCACGGTGGCGTTGTTGCGGCCCACGTTGTACATGCCGAAGCCGCCCAGCCAGTCGAGGTACCTGGTGCCGGAGCGGTCGTACAGGTAGGCGCCCTCGGCGCGCGCCCACTCGCGATCGAAACCCAGGATCCTGAGGATCTGCACGAAGCGTGGGTTAGAGTAGCGCGCGTAGAGGGACATGCCCTCGCCGGCTCGTGCCGCCAAGAGCCGCTGCAGGCTGAACTCGTCGTTCACGTGTACTCCCGTCCGAGTCTGGTCCATCTCCGGCGCCAGTCGCCAGGCCATGATTGTACTGCCAGGCGACCACTGGTAAACGGCGGGGCGCGCGCACTCGAGCCGTGTGGCCTCGCAACGGTCGGCCGCGAGTCCGCTGCGCGGGCATGAGATAATCCGGTTATGGACGTGATGTGATCAGGAGCTCGGCTGATGGCGTGTCATCGGGACGTTTCTTGTACGCGGTGAGCGCGGTGTCGATCGGCCACGCCCCGATGCGGCCGGGCGCGGTCACGCAGGTCCGTCGATGAGCATGCCGGCGCCACCGCGCCCAGACTCAGGCGCCGTGCTGGCCCAGGCGCGCTCCGAGAACTTTCCCGTGGCGTCGCGTCTGTTCCCGAGCGAGCTGCGGCAGCACCTCATGAACATCTACGGTTTTGCCCGCATGACCGACGATCTCGGCGACGAAGCGTCCGGCGACCGGCTGGCGCAGCTCGACTGGCTCTCCGAAGAGCTCGACGCGATCTACGCCGGCGAGAGTGCCACGCACCCGCTGCTGCGGCGTCTGGCGACGACGGTGGGCCGCTACGACCTGCCGCGCGAGCCCTTCGAGCGGCTCATCGCCGCCAACCGCCAGGATCAGGTCGTCAAGCGCTACGCGACCTTCGACGAGCTGCGCGGTTACTGCCACGCCTCGGCCGATCCGATCGGCGAGCTCGTGCTGCGCCTGGTCGGACGGTGCGACGACGAGCTCCTCGCGCTGTCGTCGTCGACCTGCACCGCGCTGCAGCTTGTCGAGTTCCTGCAAGACCTCGGCGAAGACGCGGCCATGGGGCGCATCTACGTGCCGCTCGCCGACCTCGCGGCTTTCGGGTACGGCGAGGCCGAGCTGCTCGAGGGCGTGGTCGACGAGCGCTTTCGCGCGGTCATGGCGCTCCAAGCCGATCGCGCCCGCTTGTTGTTCGAGCAAGGCCGGCCTCTGTCGCGTCGGCTTCCGGGCCGTGTGGGCCTGGCCGTGGGTCTGTTCACGGCCGGCGGTCTGGCCGCCCTGGCCGACGTGCGGCGACGCGGCTTCGATACGCTGTCGAGCTCGGCTCACGTCCCGAAGCGGCGCCTGCTATGGGCGGCAGCGCTCGAGCTGTCGGGCGCGGCCGCAAGCAGGTCGACGCGGCCGCGCGGGGATGTGACATGATGCCCGCCCTGGCCGAAAGCACGGCGATCCGCTACTGCGAGACCGTCACCCGCCACGAGGCCAAGAACTTCTGGTATGGCATCCGTCTGCTGCCTGTGACCAAACGGCGCCTGCTGGCCGCGGTGTACGCCATGGCCCGGCGCATCGACGACGTCGCCGACGGCGACCTTCCGGTCCCCGAAAAGCGGGCCGCGCTGGCCGCGATCGGCGCCTCGCTCGACACCGTCGAGGCAGGCTCGACCGACCCGGTGCTGGCCGCGCTCCACGAGGCGCTCGGCGTGTGCCCGCTGCCCTTGGCGGCCTTTCGCGACCTGATCGACGGCGTCGTCATGGATGTCGACGGCGTCTCGTACCAGAGCTTCGACGACCTGGTCCCGTACTGCCGCCGCGTGGCGGGCTCCATCGGACGCCTGTCGCTGGCCGTGTTTCGCACCGGGGAGGAGCCGGCCGCGGC
>PMKK01000268.1 GCA_003157715.1 Actinomycetota bacterium | reverse complement strand
AAGGGCGCCCTGCAGACGATATCGAGCCTGGAGACACGCTACCAGAAGCTCATGGAGTTCAGCCCGGCGGCCTTGCTCGTGGTCGGTCTTGACGGCGTGATCTGGTTTGCCAACCAGGCGGCCGAGCTGCTCTTTTGCCGTGACGCCGAAGACCTCAAGGGCTCGCTGCTGCCCTTCGCCCTGGACTCAGCCGACGGCGAGATCAGCCTGCCGCTAGCCGGCGGCGAGAGCGCGACCGTCGAGTCGCGGGTCGTCGAGACGACCTGGGGTGACGCCGAGGCCTGCCTCGTGTCGCTGTGGGACATGACCGAGAACGCCCGACTGCGCCGCCAGCTCGAAGACCTTTCGGTCACCGACGAGCTGACGGGGCTGGCCAACCGGCGCGGCTTTCTCATGCTGGCCGAGCAGCAGCGCAAGCTGGTGAGGCGCGGCCACGCCATGGTCCTGCTGTACCTCGACCTGAACGACTTCAAGTCGATCAACGACACGCTGGGCCACCGCGCCGGCGACGACGCCCTCGTGGAGACCGCGCGGTTGCTGTCCAGCTGCGTGCGCGAGTCCGACATCCTGGCGCGCATGGGCGGCGACGAGTTCGCCGCCCTGCTGGTCGACTCCGAGCCGGGCTTCGCCGAACTGGCCCCGCGGCGCGTGCAGGCCGCCTTCGAGCGGCGCAACGCCGCTCGCACGACGCCTTACGACCTGTCGATCAGCTGCGGTTCGGCGCCCTACCTGGGCGACGAGCCACGGTCGCTCGAGGAGCTGATCGAGTCGGCCGACGGGCTGATGTACGAGGCAAAGCAGGCCATGAAGGCCGGTCACGAGGGCACCATGACCGGCCTCTGACAGACGCCACCGCCACGCTCCGGCGAGCAGCCGGCGCGGGGCGCGACCGACCGCCGCCGCTCGGTCTGAACGACCCGGCGCGGCGACCCGACGAGACGCGACCGACATCGACAAACGGAGGAACAGTGAACCGCCAGATCAACCTCTTACAGCGGATCTCGCTCAGCTTCGGCACGCTGATCGTGATCATGGTGGCGGTGAGCATCTTCTGCTTCGCCGGCCTGGTCTATGTGAGCAACAGATTGCAGGTCCAGCGTGACCGCCAGGTCCAGCTCGCGACCCTGACCGAGAAGGTCAAGGGCGGCTTTGCCACAGAGATCGACTCGGCTCGGGCGGTCCTGCTGGAGCAGGCATTCGGCGGCGCCCAGCACACCGACGTCGCGGCGGCGGCGGCGCCTGTCGACGCGGCTGAGGCAGCGTTGGGCAAGATCCTGCCCGACCAGGCCAGCAGGGCCGCCTTTACGGCCTTCGAGGCCGCCTCGACCGGGTTCGACGCAGCCCACGCCAAGGTCGTCTCGCTGGCCCAGACGGGCGACTACCGGCAGGCCGCGCAGGTGGCGGGGCGGCAGCTCGACCCCGCGGGGGTCAGGGTGCAGCGGTCGCTCACCGCTCTCGGTGCGGCCATCGACAGCAAGGTGTCCGCCGACCAGCACAGCCTTGACAACGTCATCTGGGCCGTAGGTATCGTGACCGGCATCGTCATGGTGCTGGCGGTGCTTGCCGGCATCATCATCGCCGTGCGTCAGCGGCGCTCGATCGGCGAGCGCCTGGCCGAGGTCATCGACCGGCTGAGCACCTCGACCGCCGAGCTGCTGGCCGTCACAAGTCAGGTGGCTGCCGGCGCCGTGCAGACCGCGACGGCCATCAGTGAGGCCGCGACCACGGTCGACGAGGTGCGCCAGACCTCTCTGCTGTCGAGCCAGAAGGCGACCTCCGTCTCGGATTCGGCGCAGAACGCCGACCAGGTGGCCGAGGGCGGCCGGCGGGCGGTCACCGAGACGCTCGAGGGCATCCGGCGCATCCAGGACCAGATGTCCGTCGTGGCCGACAGCGTCGTGCGCCTCTCCGAGCAGACCGAGGCCGTGAGCGAGATCATCTCGACCTCCAACGACCTGGCCGAGCAGTCCAATCTGTTGTCGGTCAACGCCGCCATCGAAGCCGCCAAGGCCAGCGATCAGGGCAAGGGCTTCGGGGTCGTAGCCGAGGAGATCAAGAACCTCGCCATGCANNGCGGTGATGGCCGCCGAGCAGTCGGGCAAGGCGATCGAAGAGGGCGCCAGGCAGGCGAGCGAGTCGTCGGTGGCCATCGAGGGTCTGGCCGAGAACGTGGCGGCCGCGGCCCAGTCGGCCATGCAGATCGTGGCCTCGTCGCAACAGCAGCTCGTCGGCATGGACCAGATCTCGGAAGCCATGACGTCGATCGACCAGGCCAGCGCCCAGAACGCCGCCGGCGCCCGTCAGATGGAAGCCGAGGTGTCCCACCTGCAGGAGCTGGCGGTGGCCATGCGGGCGATGGTGGAATCGAGGCGCTCAAGCGGTGCGGGAAGCTCGTCGGTCCGGCCCGCCGCGGCGCCGCTGCCGGCCACGGACTGAAAGACCGCGGGCCGACAGAGGGCCGCTCCTGCCCGCCTCTGCCGTCGCGGCCTGCGTGAGGGGCAGGCTGAAAGCCTGCCCCTCACTCGAAGCCGAGCAGGACCACCTCGTCTTCGAGCCGGATGCCGAAGTGCTCGAACACGCGCCGCCGCACCTCGCCGGCGACGCGCCGGATGTCGTCGGCGCCGGCGCCGGGGTGAGCGACGATGAAGTTGGCGTGCTCGCGGCTGACCTCGGCCTTGCCGAAGCGGAATCCCTTGAGGCCCAGCTCGTCGATGAGCTTGGCCGCCGGCAGCTCGCGCGAAGGGTTCTTGAAGTAGCTGCCGCACGAGGCGTAGTCGAGCGGGTGCTTGCCGCGGCGCAGCTCGGCGTCGCGGGCGATCTCGTCGAGCAGCGCGTTGGGGTGTCCGGCGTGCAGCGCGAACGTCGCCTCGAGGACGACGGTGCGGGGATTACCCTTGAGGCCGCTCGTGCGGTAGCCCAGCGAGAGGTCGCCCGGTCCCGCAAGGAACTCTTCGCGGTCGGCGACCACCCGGACCCGCACGAGGGCGTCGCCCACGGCGCGGCCGTAGGCGCCGGCGTTGCCGACCACGGCGCCCCCGACGGAGCCGGGGATGTTGCCGGCGAACTCCAGACCGGCGAGGCCCCGGCCGGCCACTGTGCTGACCAGGCCGGGCAGCTCAACGCCGGCCTCG
>PMKK01000289.1:727-2730 GCA_003157715.1 Actinomycetota bacterium | reverse complement strand
CATCTACTCGGTCACCAACTGCACCATCGCGCCGCTGCAGCACGACAAGGAGATGACCGAGGCCGGCATGGAGCTGGCCCGGGCGGGCGTGCCGATCTTCGTGCTGCCCATGCCGCTGATGGGCACCACTGGTCCGATGACCGTGCTCGGCACCTGCATCGTCAACATGGCCGAGCTGCTCAGCGCCGTCGTGCTGTTCCAGCTCTGTGAGCCGGGCTGCGCGCTGGTCTCGGGCGTGGGTTCGGCGGCCGCCGAGATGCGTAGCGGCTTGTATCTCTGCGGCGCTCCCGAGGTCGGCCTGATCAACATGGTCTGCATCGAGATGAGCCGTTTCTACGGGCTGCGCACCATGGGCAGCGCCGTCTCGACCGACGCCAAGGCCTGCAACCTGCAGGCAGGCGCCGAGGGCATGATGACCGGCCTCGCGTCGGCGCTGGCGGGCGCCGAGTGCATCCTCGCCTTCGGGCTGCTCGACGGCGCTCAGGCGGTCAGTCTCGTCAAGACGGTGCTCGACTGCGACACGGTGGGCGCCATCCGTCGCTTCGTGCGCGACGACCCGATCGACGCCTCGACGGCCTTGTTCGACGACATTCGCGATGTCGGTATCGGCGGGCACTACCTGGGCGCCAAGAGTACGCGGCAGTTTCTGCACAAGGGCGAGTTGTGGAATCCGAAGGTCTGGCAGCGAGCCCCGTTCGAGGCCTACGTCGGGCGCTCGCTCGTCGCCGACGCAGCCGCTCGGGCGCGCGAGATCATCGCCTCCAACCCGGCGACGCCGGTCGCCGACGACGTGCTGGTCGAAGTCGAAAAGGTGATCGCCTCTTACAGGGCGACCGTGGTCTAGGGCGCGCGCGGCTTCTGCGCGCGAGGGGAGAGCGGGCTGACGTGAACGAGCCGGCGGTCGTGGTCGAGCTTGGTCGGGGACGCTCGGGCGAGCTTGTCCTGCTGCGCCGTGGCGAGGAGCTGCAGGTCGTCTGTAACGGCGCCTTCGTGATCGCGAGCTGCAATGAGCAATCGAGTCGCGCCCTGGTGGCGGCGGCGCGGGCGTTCCTGCCGGCCGGTCCGCTCGATGTGCTCATCGGCGGCTTGGGCATGGGCTACGCGCTCGACGAGGCGCTCGATCTGCCCGGCTTGCACAGCGTCACGGTGGCCGAGTACGAACCGCTGATCGTCGAGTGGTTCACGATGCACATGCGGGAGCGGGCCTCGCGCGCCGAGCGCGACGCCCGCTCCCGCATCGTCGTCGCCGACGTCCACGACCTGCTCCATGCGGGCCCGCGCTACGATCTCATCGCGCTCGACACCGACAACGGTCCACAATGGCTGATCAAGGCCGACAACGCTCGCCTCTACGAGGCCGGCGGCCTGCGCCTCGTCGCCGGCGCTCTTCGTCCCGATGGCGTCGTCGTGTTCTGGTCGCCCGAGCGTTACGAGGAGTTCGAGGCGACTCTGCGCGACTCGTTCGGCCGAGTCGCGGTCCAGCCGGCGACCGATGTCGTCGATGGCCGCAGCATCGACTACACGATGTTCGTGTGTTGTGAGCCCCGTGCCGGTGAGCAGGGCCCCGACAAGCCCTGAACCGACAGGCAGGGCCCCGACAGCCCCCGTACCGACAGCCCCCGTCCCGACAAGCCGTCCCGGCGGGCCGGGGCACCCCGGCTGGGCGTGACGCTCGCAGCGTTGCGGGAAAGAGAGGCCGGGCTGTAGGGTTGCCGCACAAGGGTCGCCCGCGCCGGGGTTGCCCGCCGGAACGACCGCGAAGGGGGCGGACGCGAC
This sequence comes from Actinomycetota bacterium, assembly GCA_003157715.1. The sequence continues at coordinate 954 of PMKK01000289.1, read as the reverse complement.
GTGCCACTGACCTGGGACCAGCCCGACGACATCGCCTTCGCGCTCATCGACGAACACCCCGACGCCGACCCGCTCGACCTCAACTTCGTCACGCTGCACGACTGGGTGGTCGCCTTGCCCGGCTTCGGCGACGACCCCGAAGCCGCCACCGAAGGCAAGCTCGAAGCCGTCGTGCTGGCGTGGCATGCCCAGCTCTGACGGCGGCATCGGCCTGTTTCCCCTGCAGC
>PMKK01000289.1:0-557 GCA_003157715.1 Actinomycetota bacterium | reverse complement strand
CGAGCGCTTTGTCTTCGACGAGGTGATCGAGCCCGACGACCCGCAGGCCGGCTACCTGCGGGCCCGCATCGAGGTCTTTGGCGACGAAGACGAGGAGAGCCCTCCGCCTGAGCAGACCATCGAGCTCGTGTCGGGCCTGTTTCGGCGCATGGTCGGGCTCATGGGTGTCGATGACCCGCGCGTGCCGCTCGGCGTCGGCCGGTTGTCGTTTCGGCTGGCCGCCGCGGTCGATTTCGGCCTGCCGCTCAAGCAGCGGCTGCTCGAGTCGCGCTCCGAGTCTGAGCGGCTCGACTTTCTGATCGCCGTCATGAAGGCGCTCATCCCCGGCCTCGAGTTGCGCAACCAGCGCGGTCAGGCCATTCGCGGCAACGGCAAGGGGTACTAAAGCTACCAAGACCGCCTGAGGGCACGCGGCGGGCCGGGGCGGCGGTCGTTTCAGGGCACCAGCACGATCTTGCCGAAGTGGTGGCCCGCGAGCAGCTCGTGGGCCTCGCGCGCCTGCGCGAGCGGTAGGACCTTGCCGACCACCGGCCGCAGCTTGCCCTCGGCGACCAGTC
>PMKK01000279.1 GCA_003157715.1 Actinomycetota bacterium | reverse complement strand
GCCACGCTCCGCCCCTTCGTCGTTGTACGGCCGGTTTCGCGCGGACGACCAGGCTCCAAGTACACGCCAAGTGCGCGCCCGCCGTGCGCCCGCCGTACGCTCGCGATGCGCCCGCCGTGCGCCTGCCGTACGCTCGCGATGCGCCCGCCGTGCGCTCGCGATGCGCTCGCCGTGCGCGCGAAGTGCGCCGCGGTGTTCCACCGGCGGGCCGGGGTGCGCAAAACCTGTCCAAGGCTCACGTGTCTGAAGACGGCGGCCTGGGTCGTGCGGTATGCTTGGCGGCACTGATGGCGGTCGATGCGCCGGGGGCGTGAGAGGCGATCGTCGAGGGGTTCGTCCCAATTCCGGGGTGGACGTGCCCGGCGTCGGTGGTCCCGGAGATCAGAGAATGGGGGAATCGCCGTGGCCAAGGCCAGACTCAGCTATCTGAGCGACGACGAGAAGCAGTTCATCCACGAGAAGACCCTGCAGGTTCTCGCTGAGGTCGGGGTGGCCTACAACACGCCGCAGGCGATCGATCTGCTTGCGGCGGCCGGAGCGCAGGTAGACCGCGAGACGCTGACCGCCAAGCTCACCTGGGAGGTCATCGAGCCCGCGCTCAAGACGGTGCCCAAGACGATTCTGCTGGCCGGGCGCGACGAGGCTCACGACGTGGTGCTCGGCGGCGATCGGTGGCTGTGCACGAGCGACGGCATGACCACCTATTGGTACGACGACCTCACGGGAGAGCGCCGGGCCGGCACCTGCGACGACCTTGCCACGATCACTCGCCTGTGTGACGCGCTGCCCGAGATCGACTACCTCTGGCCGACCCTGCAGGCAGGCGATGTCGACGGTGAGATCATGCCGCTGGCGATGCAGGCGATCATGGTCCGCAACTCGATGAAGCACGTGCAGGACGAGGTCCGCACGCCCGAGATGGTCGGCCCGATCCTCGAGATCTACGAGGCTGCTTGTGGGGCGGCGCTGACCGAACGGCCCTACTTCTCCGTCACCAACTGCACCATTGCACCCTTACAGCACGACAAGGAGATGACCGAGGCCGGTCTCATGCTCTGCAAGCGCGGCGTGCCGATCTTCGTTCTGCCCATGCCGCAGGTGGGCACCACTGGCCCTGGGACGGTCCTGAGCGACTGCATCGTCAACATGGCGGAGCTGCTGTCGGGCATCGTCTTGTTCCAGCTCGCCAACCCCGGCTGCGCGACCATCTCCGGCGTCGGCGCGGGTGTCGCCGATATGCGCACCGGCGGCTACATCGCGGCGGGCCCCGAGATCGGCTTGATCAACATGATCTGCGTCGAGATGAGTAAGTTCTACGGTCTGCTCACGCAGGCCACAGGCATGTCGTCCGACGCCAAGGCGGCGAATTTTCAGTGTGGCTCTGAGGGCGGTATGACCGCCCTGGTGGCTGCTCTGATCGGCTCCGACTCGTTGATCGCCGCCGGCGGGCTCGACGGCGTCCAGCAGTCCAGCCTCGCCAAGATCGTGCTCGACTGCGACCAGATCGGCGCACTACGCCGCTACATGCGCTGCGACGCGGTTGACGAAGCCCACGCCTTAATGGATGACATCAAGGCGATCGGCATCGGCGGCCACTTCCTGGGCCGCAAGAGCACGCGGCAGTTCGGCCGCACCGAGGTGTTTCGCCCGGCGGTGTTCCAGCGCGGCACTTTCGAGGAGTTCCAGGGCACGACCCTGGTCGAACAGGCAGTCGAACGCGCCCGCGAGGTGCTCGCCGGGTACGAACCGGAACCGCTGCCGGACGGCGCCGACGAAGCGATCGACGCAGTCATCGCAGGCTATGCGGCCGGCGTCAAGTAGGCCGCCGGCCGGGGCGGGCGCGATGGGCGTGCGGGCGTACGATCGGCGTAGGGAGACGGTGGTAGTCTAGGACGCGGGCGTCTCCAAGGTACGCGGGGGAGAGTGGGCTTGACGTGAACGAGCCGGCGGTCGTAGTAGAGCTGGGTCGGGGACGCTCGGGTGAGCTCGTCCTGCTGCGCCGCGGCGAAGAACTGCAGGTCGTCTGCAACGGCGCGTTCGTGATCGCGAGCTGTAACGAGCAGTCGAGCCGGGCCCTTGTGGCCGCGGCGCGGCCGTTCCTGCCGGCCGGCCCGCTCGACGTGCTGATCGGCGGCCTGGGCATGGGCTACGCGCTCGATGAGGCGCTCGATCTTCCCGGCCTGCACAGCGTCACGGTGGCCGAGTACGAACCGCTGATCGTCGAGTGGTTCACGACGCACATGCGGGAGCGGGCGTCGCGCGCCGAGCGCGACGCCCGCTCCCGCATCGTCGTGGCCGACGTTCACGACCTGCTCCACGCGGGCCCGCGCTACGATCTCATCGCCCTCGACACCGACAACGGACCGCAGTGGCTGATCAAGGCCGACAACGCGCGTCTTTACGAGGCCGGCGGCCTGCGTCTCATCGCCGGTGCGCTTCGTCCCGAGGGCGTCGTGGTGTTCTGGTCGCCTGAGCGCTACGAGGAGTTCGAGACGGCTCTGCACGATTCGTTCGGCCGGGTCGCGGCCCAACCCGCGATCGATGTCGTCGATGGTCGCAGCATCGACTACACCATGTTCGTCTGCTGCCGGCCTGGTCTCGATGAGCAGGGTCCAGGCAGGCCCCGCGCGGCCGGGTCTCGCCCGGAACTGCGCAGCTCCGAAGTACCCGGCTCCGAACTGCCCAGCTGCGAACCGTCCGGCTCCGAACTGCCTCACCCCGAACGGTGCCGCCCATGCGCCGGCAATGACGGTGGTGGCGTTGCGGGGGAGTAAGGCTGGGCTGTAGGGTTGCCCGCATCAGGGTCGCCCACGCCGAGGTCGCCCGCATCGGGGACAGACTGCACCAGGGCCGCCCGACAGAACGACCGCGAAAGGAACGGACGCGACGTGCCACTGACCTGGGACCAGCCCGACGACATAGCCTTCGCGCTCATCGACGAGCATCCCGACGCCGACCCGCTCGACCTGAACTTCGTCACGCTGCGTGACTGGGTGGTCGCTCTGCCCGGCTTCGGTGACGACCCCGAGGCCGCGACCGAAGGCAAGCTCGAAGCAGTCGTGCTGGCGTGGCATGCCCAGCTCTGACGGCAGCATCGGCCTGTTTCCCCTGCAGCTCGTGCTGCTGCCGGGTGAGATCCTGCCGCTGCACATCTTCGAGGAGCGCTACAAGGCGTTGATCGCCGACTGTCGCGCGAGCGGCGACGTGTTCGGGATCGTGCTGAGCGAAGACGACGAGGTCGCTCGCAAAGGCTGCACGGCGGCCATCCACGAGATCATCGACGAGCTCGACGACGGGCGCCTGAACATCCTGATCGAGGGGCGCGAGCGCTTCGTCTTCGACGAGGTGATCGAACCCGACGACCCGCAAGCCGGCTACCTGCGGGCTCGCATCGAGGTCTTTGGCGACGCAGGCGAGGAGGGCCCTCCGTCCGAGCAGACGCTCGAGCTCGTGTCGGACCTGTTCCGGCGCATGGTCGGGCTCATGGGTGTCGACGATCCGCGCGTGCCGCTGAGCGTCGGCCGGCTGTCGTATCGACTGGCCGCCGCGGTCGACTTTGGCCTGCCGCTCAAGCAGCGGCTGCTCGAGTCGCGCTCCGAGTCCGAACGGCTCGACTTTCTGATCGCCGTCATGAAGACGATCATCCCCGGCCTCGAGCTGCGCAATCAGCGCGGTCAGGCCATCCGTGGCAACGGCAAGGGGTACTAGCCCCTGAGCCGGTAACCCGGGTACGCCGGCAGGCTCCCGTCTCCAGCCCCCAGTTCGTCGCCGGCGACAGGCGCCGTGCGAGCGCGGACGTCTTCGCCGAACCTTCAGCGCCACAAGAGGTGGCCGGGTTGGCCTGGAC
>PMKK01000130.1 GCA_003157715.1 Actinomycetota bacterium | reverse complement strand
GCGGATGGAGTTCTTGTCGGGGGCCAGCCGCAACGCCCGCTCGAGGAACATGGCCGCCTGGGCCGGGTGCCGCTCCGCCAGGAAGCGGCGTCCGGTCTGAAAGAGATCGTAAACTCGCTCGCTCTGTGCCACCGCGGCGGCGTCGCGGCCGGTCGGCCCCTCTCGACCTTCGTCGCGACGGCCGTCCCGGCTCTCGTGATCGCCCGCCGGCGCCCGAGTGCCGGCACCGTCGTCGTTCGGTACGCGCATCGTCACTCGCCGGCGAGCCCCAGCTCCGCGGCGACGCCCTGCATCGCCGTCAGGGCGATGATGAGGAACTCGTCGAGATCGAGCCCGAGCTCGGCGCAGCGCAGGATCGACTCGCGGTGGACGCCGCGAGCGAAGGCGCCTTCGCGCATGCGCTTGCGCACCGAGGAGACCTTGACCTGCGGCAGCGAGCGGTCGGGTCGCACCAGGGTGGCGGCGGTGATCAGGCCGGTCGTCTGATCGGCGGCGATCAGGGCCACGTCGAGCGGACACTCGACCACCACGCCGGTCGCGGGATTGTGAGCCAGCACGGCGTGAACGAGTTCGGCCGGCAGGCCCAGTCCGGCGAGACGCTCCGCCGCCCGGGCGCCGTGCCGAGCGTCGTCGCCCTCGGTCTCCTCCGCGTCGAGGTCATGGGCGAGCCCGGCGAGACCCCACAGCTCGGGATCGTCGCCGAGCCGCGCGGCCAGGCCGCGCATCACGGCCTCAGTCGCCAGCATGTGGCGGCGGAGGTTGAGATTGCTCACGGACCCTTCGATCAGGCCGACGACTTCGTCACGGGATGCCGGGGAGATGCTCATGCGCACGACCTCCTGGTCTGAACGGCTGCGACAAGTGGTGACTCTGCCGTCACGCCCACGCGGCCGCCAAGAGAACGCGACCGGCCGGCGTGCTCGGACTGCCGGCGCCGATCCGGCGCCGCGGCAGGCAAGCGACTCACCCGCCGGTAAGGACTTTCTCGACCTCGTCGAGGATGGCCCGCGCGCACGCCGTCTTGCTGGTGCGCGGCACGTGCACCTCGTGAGCCGCGGTCAGGATGGTGATCTCGTTCTCGTCGGAGCCGATCCCGATGCCCGCGGCGAGGATGTCGTTGAAGACCAGAAGATCGACGCCCTTGGCGGCCTTCTTGGCCCGCGCCCTGTCGATGCGTGGACCCGCCTCGGCGGCGAAGCCGACGCGCACCAGGCCGGGGCGCCTGGTCTGCGCGAGGATGTCGACCGTCGGCACCAGCCGCAGGGTAAGCTCGGGCGCGGCGGCGCGCTCCAGCTTGCCCTCGCTGACCTCGTGCGGCCGGTAGTCGGCGACGGCCGCCGCCATGACGAGCACGCCGGCGTCGGCCGATTCGCGAGCCACCGCCGCGGCCATCTCGGCCGCGCTCTCGACGGCGACCCGGCGGTAGGCCGTCTCCTCGCCCTCGCGCGTCGTGATGAGCACGACGTCGGCGCCCCGCAGATAGGCTTCGTCGGCGACCGCCCGACCCATCTTGCCGCTGGAGCGATTGCCGATGTAGCGCACGGCGTCGATGGCTTCGCGGGTGCCCCCGGCCGTGACCACGATCTTGCGTCCGGCCAGCGCGCCCTGCGCGAGCCCGGCGAACGCCCGTCGTACGGCCGCCATGATGACCTCGGGCGAGGCCATACGGCCGGCGCCTTCCTCGCCGCAGGCGAGGTCGCCGATGCCGGTCGGCAGTACGTCGACACCGCGGCCGGCCAGGATCTCGAGGTTGTGCTGGGTGGCCTCGTGCTCGTACATCGCCCAGTTCGCGCTGGGCGCCACGATCACCGGGCCGCGAAAGGCCAGGTAGATGGCCGAGAGGAGGTTGTCGGCAAGGCCGTTGGCGAGCTTGCCGACCGTGTTGGCCGTGGCCGGCGCCACGACCATGACGTCGGCGCGGCGGGCAGCCTCGATGTGTTCGAACCAGCCGCCCGAGGGTTGCCACGAGCTCTCGTCGTCGAGCACCCCGGCACGAGCCACGGCGGCAAACGTGAGGGGCATGACGAAACGCTTGGCGGCCGCCGTCGTGACCACCGTCGGGCTGTAGCCCTCTTTGGTGAGCAGGCGCACGAGCTCGACGGCCTTGTAGATCGCGATGCCGCCGCTCACGCCGACCAGCACGTGGCGCTGCGGCGGGTGGATCTCTCCTGCCGTCGTGCCCACCCGGCCCGTCCCCTTAGCCCTTGCTGGAGAAGTGGATCTTGCCCTCGGCGATCTCTTCGAAGGCGATCGTCAGGAGGTTCTTGCTGCGCGAGGTCACGAGCGGCGGCGGGAACTCGTCGAACAGGCCCTCGCCGAGCGAGTTGTAGTAGTTGTTGATCTGCCGCGCGCGTTTGGCGGCGATGACGGTCAGCGAATACCGCGAGTTGCCCGCGTGGGGCAGCAGCTCGTCGATGCGAGGACGGTCCACTAGTCTCCTTTGTGTCGTGTCTCTGCGGTGCGACGCCGCGCCATGATGGCGATCAGTTCGGCAGCCGCCCGTTCCGGTTCGTCGTTGACGATGACCTCGTCGAACTCGTGCTCGGCGGCGAGTTCGGCCTTCGCGATCTCGAGCCGACGGACGATCGCCCCGGGTGTGTCGGTCGCCCGACCATGCAACCGCCGGGCGAGTTCGTCGACCGACGGCGGCGCCACGAAGATCAGCGTCGCCGCGGGCATCGACCGGCGAATGGCGCGCGCCCCCTGCAACTCGATCTCGAGGATCACATCATAGCCCCGCGCGAGCTTCGCTTCTACGTCGGCGCGCGGCGTACCGTACAGGTTACCCCCGTAGTCTACCCATTCCAGGAAATCCCCTGCCGCGACGGCGCGCCGAAAGTCGGCGGGCGAAAGGAAGTGGTAGTGCGAGCCATCGAGCTCGCCCGGCCGTGGCGCTCTCGTGGTCGCCGACACTGACGTGACGACGTTCGGCAGCGACTCGCGCGCCAAACTGATGACGGTCCCCTTGCCGGCACCCGACGGGCCGGAGACCACGAAGACCGACGGGATGATCAGCCCCCGAAGAAGCCCAGCAGCTCGGAGCGCTGGCGGTCGGAGAGTCCGCCGACGGTCTTGCTCGGGCTGACGCGGCACTGTTCCATGATGCGAGCCGACTTGACGCGACCGCACTTGGGAGCCGCCATGAGCAGGTCGACCACCTTGGCGGTGAGCAGGAACTCCGGCGGCTCGCGCAGCACCGACGCGACAGTGACCTCGCCGCGCTTGAGGCCCACCTTGAGCCTGGCGCGCTGGCTGCGCACGTGGTTGGCGCGCTGCAGCGCGTCCATGCGCTGGTCGAGGGAGCGCTCGGGAGCGACGTTCAGTTGCTTGGTGGGAGGCTGCATCGAGTGGAAGTATAAGGAACGCGGCCGGGCGGTTCAAGCCGGCGGCGCTGTCGAAAAGGGCGACACTTGCTGCGACTTCGTCGGTCCGCGCAAGAAGCCCGCTGATCGACTACGAAACTAGGACCTCAGACCAGCGCCCGGCCGCGCACCGCGGCCAGGTCGGGCAGGCCGCGGCCGGCCAGCTCTGCGCGCAGCTCGGCGACGATCCGCCGGGGCACGTCGGATCCGCCGAAGTTCGCCGCCCCGACGGCCACGGCGGTCGCTCCGCAGGCAACGAACTCGAGCACGTCGCGGCCGCAGGCGATGCCGCCCATGCCGATGATGGGCGTGTCCAGAGCGCCGGCCACCTCCCACACCATACGCAGGGCCACCGGCTTGATCGCCGGGCCGCTCAGGCCGCCGGTGCGGTTGCCCAGAAAGGGCGTGAGCGTGCGTGGGTCGAGCACCAGTGCCCGCACGGTGTTCACGAGCGACAGGGCGTCGGCGCCCGCGTCGGCCGCCGCCCGCGCGACAGCCACGACGTCGGTGACGTTCGGCGTCAGCTTGACGATCACCAGCCGCTTCGTGAGGGCGCGGGCGGCGGCGGTGAGCCTCTCCGTCTCGCCGGGCTCGGTGCCGATCGCGAGTCCCCCCCTCCCCACGTTGGGACACGACACGTTCAGCTCGTAGCCGGCGACCCGCGGCAGACCGGCGACGCCGCTGGCGAGACGCTCTTCGACACGTCGCAGGACATCGAGATAGTCAGCGGGCCGCCGCCCGCCGATGTTCACGAGCACCGGCACGGGCACGACCCTCAGCGACGGCAGGGCGTCGAGGTAGGCGTCGATGCCGGGGTTCTGCAGGCCGACGGCGTTGATCATGCCGGCGGCCGTCTCGGTGAGGCGCGGCGGGGGGTTGCCGTCGCGCGGCTCCAGCGTGACCGTCTTGGGCACGTAGACGCTGAAAGGGAAGGGCGCCAGCGCCCCGGGACCGTAGCGGCGGGCGATCTCGAGCGCGTCGAAGGTTCCCGAGGCGTTCAGGACGGGGTGTTCGAGCCGCAACCCGGCCAGCGTGACGGCGAGGTCGGGCGCCCGTCCGCCGGGCTGCGCCGGCGAGCCGGAGGGCGTCATCGCGCGGCTCGCGGTTCGGCGCCGCCCACGGTCTGGTCGGCGTCGCTTCGCGGCCCGCCGGCGTCGTCCTCGAGAAGGTCGAGAGCGAACACCGGGCCGTCGACGCAGACCCGCAGGTAGCCCTCGCGGGTCGCCACGACGCAGCCGTGACAGGCCCCGCTGCCGCAGGCCATGTGCGCCTCGAGGGAGGCATAGCCCGGCAGGCCGGCGGCACTCGCCCAGGCGCGCACCGCGGCAAGGAGGGGCGCCGGGCCACAGGCGAGCACGCTGGCCTGTGGTCCGGCGCCTACTTCGCGGGCGAGCTCGACGGCCGTGCCGTGCCGGCCGACGGAGCCGTCGTCGGTCGCCACCCAGAGGTCGTCGATCTCGAAAGCCCCGGCCAGACGCGCCTGGCTTGCGTCGCGAAAGCCGAAGGTCGCGGTCACCGGCACCCCGCGGGCGTGCAGGACGTCGGCGACGAACTGGAACGGCGCCGTGCCGATGCCGCCACCGACGAGCAACGCGGCGCGCACGTCGTCGAGGGGAAAACCGCGGCCCAGCGGGCCGGCGACCGCGAGCGAGTCGGCGATGCCGAGCTCGGCGAGCTCCCTGGTGCCCTCGCCCCGCGGTTCGATCAGCAGCCGCACCCGCTCCCCGTCGACGGAGTGCAGCGACAGCGGGCGGCGCAGGCGGAACTGCGTGCCGGGCAGCGCCACCATCACGAACTGGCCCGGGGCGGCGACGGCGGCGATGTCGGGGGCCAGCAGCGTGAGGAGCGCGTAGGGTCCGAACGCGCGGCGTTCGATGACGCGGTAGCGGCCGCTCGTGGCCGTGGCACAGGTCTGCTCTGCCGGCGGTAGCGGCATGGCGCGCGAAGGCCCCTCACTCATCGGCGTCACGGTGCAGGTCCTGCAAGCAGTGCACGGTCACTCGCGGCCGGCGCGCGGCCTCGATGGCCGAGATCGCCGCCGACGCTCCGGCCAGCGTCGTGATGCAGGGCACGCCCTTTTCGAGAGCGGCGCGGCGGATCTCGTAGCCGTCGCTGCGGGCTCCGCGGCCGAACGGCGTGTTGACGACGAAGTCGACCCTGCCCTCCTCGATCAGATCGACGATATGGGGAGCGCCTTCTATGACCTTGTTGACCTCGATCGTGGGCACGCCGAGGCTCTGCAGGGCGCGGGCCGTGCCGCGGGTGGCGAGGATGGTGAAGCCGAGACCGTGCAGGCGCTGCCCCAGGATGGTGGCGGCCGACTTGTCGGGGTCGCAGACCGACAGGAAGATCGTGCCGTCGGTGGGCAGCGGCGCGCCGGCCGCGGCCTGTGCCTTGGCGAAGGCCTGGGGGAACGTGTCGGCGACCGCCATGACCTCGCCGGTGGCCTTCATCTCGGGCCCCAGCCGGTAGTCGGCTCCCGGGAAGCGGTTGAACGGCATGACCGCTTCTTTGACGCTCACGTGGCGCGGCACGCGGCGGTACGGCAGGTCGAGCTCGGCCAGCGTCGCTCCAAGGATGATGCGCGTGGCAAGCTTGGCCATCTGCACGCCGGTCGCCTTGCTGACGAACGGCACGGTGCGCGACGCCCGGGGATTGACCTCGAGCACGTAGAGCTCATAGCTCTGATAGGCGAACTGGACGTTCATGAGGCCCCGTACGCCGAGTGCCCTGGCCATGGCGCGCGTCTGGCGGCGGACCTGTTCGAGGGTGCCCTCGCCGAGCGAGATCGACGGCAGCACGCACGACGAGTCGCCGGAGTGCACGCCGGCCTCTTCGACGTGCTGCATGATGGCCCCGATGTAGACCTCGTCGCCATCGGAGAGCGCGTCGACGTCGACCTCGATCGCATCCTCCAGGAACTTGTCGATGAGGATCGGGTGATCGTGGCTGGCGTGCACCGCGGTGTCGATGTAGCGACCGAGCTCCTCGCTCGAGTAGACGATCTGCATGGCGCGCCCGCCGAGCACATACGACGGCCGCACGAGGCACGGATAGCCGATACGCTCGCCGATGTCGAGCGCTTCGTCGCGAGCCCGCGCCACCCCGTAGGTGGGACAGCGGATGCCGAGCTCGTCGAGCAGCGTGCCGAAGCGGCCGCGATCTTCGGCCAGGTCGATGGCGTCCTGCGGCGTGCCGAGGATGGGGATGCCCGCGGCCTCGATCTGACGGGCGATGCGCAGCGGTGTCTGGCCGCCGAACTGCACGATGATGCCCTTGGGCTGCTCGTTGGCGCAGATGTTGGCGACGTCCTCGAAGGTGAGGGGCTCGAAGTAGAGGCGGTCGGAGATG
>PMKK01000115.1 GCA_003157715.1 Actinomycetota bacterium | reverse complement strand
TGCCGTAGGGCGCGGGGCTTGGAGAAGGATTGGCGCCGTCAACCTAGCAGCAGCCCGGCGCGGGCGTCAACCGGACGCCGCGTGTCGCGGGCCGACCGGCGCCTAGGATACGATGTCGTCGTCATGTCTTGCCTTGAACAAGCGTCCGGCCGTCCCTGCGCCGTTGGCGTCCTGCTGGCCGNNCTCGAACGCAACGCGGCCGTTCTGCGCCAGGTCTTTCCGCGGCTGGCGATCTCGCTGCGGGCCGGCGCCCCGGCCGGTCTGGTGCCCGCCGGTTTCGAGGTCGTCTACGACGAGTCGCCCGGAGCGCCGCTGGCCGGCATCGTCAGCGCCCTCGCCCACTTCGGCGAACCGATCTTCGTGCTGGCCGGCGACATGGCGTTCGCCGAGCGGGCGGCGGTCAAGGAGGTCGTCGCGGCGTTCGTCGACGTAGACGTCGCGCTGCCTGTAGTGAGCGGGCGCTACGAGCCGCTGCACGCGGTCTATGGGCCCGGCTGCCTGGCGCCCATCCGCGCCATGCTGGCGCGCGATGACCACACTATCCCGCACCTGTACCGGCAGGTGCGCCTGGCCGAGGTCCCGTTCGCTTCGGCGGCCCTGTTCTTCAGCCTCAACACCCCCGACGACCTCGAAGAGGCCAACCGCCGCCTCGAAAGCGAGGGCCGGGTGAGCGGGGTGCGCCGGCCGGCGCTGGTCTGCGTGGTGGGCAAGAGCGGCAGCGGCAAGACGACCCTGCTCGAGGCGCTGATCCCCGAACTGCGGGCCCTCGGCCTGCGTGTCGGAGCGGTCAAGCACGACGCCCATCAGTTCGACATCGACGTGCCCGGCAAAGATTCGTGGCGGCTCGGACAGGCCGGAGCCGAGGCCTACCTCGTCGACTCACCCGCCAGGCTGGCCTTCATCTCGCGACTCGCCGCGCCCGCGCGACTCGCCGACCTCGTCGTGCGCTACTTTGCCGGCTTCGACATGGTCGTGGTCGAGGGCCACAAGCTCGAGGCGCCCTACAAGGTCGAGATCTTCCGCCGGGACTCCGGCCACGACCAGCCTCTTTGTGAGCCCGGCGAGGCGCTCGCCCTGGTGACCGACACCGACACCGAGCACGACCACCGCTTCGCGCTCGGCGACGCCGCGTCGCTGGCTCAGTTCCTGGCCGAGCGCATCGACCTGCTGCGCCGCTACTGACGCACCCGGCCGGTCGCGCCGTGCCGCGCAAGCCGGCAGCGACACACCGATCGACACGCGAATGGGCGGGCTCTCCCCCCCTTGGGAGCGCGACCGTCAGCCTCGGACCTTCTCACCACCGCCGCGGCATGTCCCGGGTGCGCTCGGCCGGAAACGGGCGCAGGAGCTTGGCGTCCCAGTTCACGAACAGGCGCAGTCGCCGGCGCTCGGCCCACGGGCCGACCAGCAGCAGCAGGACCACGATGATCACGGCGCCCGCCCCCGACGCCAGCGGGAGTCCCGCCGACGCGGGGCTGACCCCTCCGCCTTCGCCGCCGCCGGCCTTGCCGGAGGCGGCGAAGGCATAGCCCGAGACGGCGAGCGTCGCCGCACCGGCGGAGCCCCCGGACTTCGACACCGCGGCCGGCAGCTTGGCCCCCGCCGCGCTCTGGCTAGCGGTGCCGGTGTCCGCACCGGCCGCATTGTCCGAGGAGCCGCTGCCGCGGCCGCTGCCGGCGCCGTTGCCGGATCCGCTGCCCGTGCCGCCCCCGATGCCGCCGCCCGACCCCGACCCGCCGCCCGCGCTCGAGCGGTTGTCGCTGGCGCTGCCGTTGCTGTTGGCGCGGTTGCCGCTCAACCCGCCACCGCCTTTGCCGCTCGCCGTCGAGCGCGACTTCGTGTAGGCGATGGCGAGCGATGTCAGCTCGGGAGCGCAGGCACGTGAGCCCGTGGTCAGCGAGACCTGGTAGATGATCCGGGTACCGATCGTCTGCGGCGGGAAGAGGATGGTCAGCGCCCCTGAGCTCGACTTTATGTCCGACCGACCGCCGAAGACCTTTGCCTTCTTGGTGCCAAGGGATTTCTGGGGACCCCCGTCGATGCGATAGGTGATGGTGATGGGGGCCATTGGGACGGACCTGAAGGTGCAGCGGATGCTCACGAACTGCTTGCGTCCCGCCAGCCCACAGGCGAGACTGGCCGACTGCACCGTCGCGGCGTCGGCCGTCGTGCCGAGCACGACGATCCGGTGCGCGCCGGGGTCGGCGACGACCATGCTGCCGTCGCTTGCCTGCGACAGCGACGCCGGCGCCGAGAGCGAGCCCGAGAACGGCGTCCCGCCGCTTGCCCCGTACCTGGCGAACACCACGTGCTGCTTGGGTCTGCCCTTGATTCCACCCGCGATCGAGTCGGTCGCCACGCCCAGCACGCTGCCGCTGCCGGCGTCGGCGATCCACACGAGATTGTCGCTGCCGTTGGTGCCCAGCGCACAGCTCGGGGAGGCCAGAGAAGAGGCCGTGGCTTGCGAGCCGGCGGCCGGGTACTGCCAGATGATGCTTCTGGTCGTGAAGCCGCGGTTCGGCGCGGTGGCGGCGTAGTCGGTGGCGTCGACCTCGATCACGCGCGCCGCCGCCTCGTCGCAGATGAGCAGGTTGCCCCGCGACACTCCCGCCGTGAGGCACTGGACGGATGTCGGCGACTCGAGCTGATCGACGCCGTCACCGGACACACCGGTCCGGCCGTACTGCCACACGATGCTGCTCGCGTTGAAGCCGTCGTCTGCCTCGCTGGGGTTGTAGTCGGCGTAGCGCACCTCGATCACGCGGTGATTGCCCGCGTCGCAGATCGCGACGTTGCCGTCGGGGAGCACCGTGGCCGAGGTCGGCGCGGAGAGCTCGTCAACGCCTGAGCCGGGTACCCCCGTCGTGCCGTACTGCCACTCCTTCTGGCCGCTCTGGCTGACGACGGAGACCCGCCCTGCCCCGCCGTCACCCCCGCTATCGCAGATCAGCGTGGAGCCGTCGGCGAGCCGGCCGGCGTACACCGGCGCGCTCAGCGCGGAGTCATTCGCGGCCGTGTACGACCAGACGAGCGCGCCGCTCGCGCTGAACTCGGCGACCAGCCGGTTGGCGGCGTCCGCGACCAGAATGTCGCCTCCGCTCAGCACCTCGACGCTTCGCGGATCGGGCTGCGAGACGCCCAGCGAGACGTAGCCCGCCGCTTCGGCGTCGATCACCCCCGACTCGCCCACCTTGAGGCTCATGCTCTGGTCGGCGCCTCCTCCCACCACGACGTCGGAGCTGAGTGGCACACGAAGGTGGAACGGCGAGCCCTTGACACCTTGCCAGAAGACCGACTGCGAGGCGAAGGCAGGATCGGGCCCCAGCAAGACAAGCCCCAGAGCAACGCACAGCGCCGCGACTCCCGCGACTCTGCGCATCACCAGCACCGATCTGACTCCCTCGGCTCCACCGTGATCCCCCAACGACGTCATAGTGACAGGGCGTGATTCCTTTTGTAGTATAACGCCTCGTTGACGTCCGATCGTCGGCACTTGCGTCATGACGCTCGCGCCGCGCGCCACGGAATGTTCAACGGTCTCCCAACCCACGCTCTGCCCACGGTGGTCGTGAGAGGCGGACAGGGGGCTCGCTCCGCAGCAGGAGCCGCTCAATAGTCGTTACACAGGAGGGACTCCATGAAGAAACGCAGGTTGTGGGTGCTGCTCGCCGCGGTAGCCGTCGTCGGTGTGCTCGGCGCCGGCGCCGGCCCCGCGGCGGCGGCATCGAAGAGCGCGGCCACGCCCCCGTTCAAGGTGTTCGCGGCCGCGTCGCTCTATCGCGCCTTCCCCGCCATGGTGGCGCCGTTCAAGGCCGCCTACCCGCAGTACAAGAAGGTGAAGTTCGTCTTCAACTTCCAGGGCACCGACACCCTGGTCGCGCAGATCGAGCTGGGCGCGCCCGCCGACCTGTTCGCCGGCGCCAGCACCAAGTACGGGACCCAGCTCTTCAAGGACGGCTTCTCCAGCGCGCCGCGCCTCTTCTGCCAGAACCAGCTGTGCGTGATCGTGCCGAAGGCGAACCTCGCGAATATCAAGTCTCTCGGCGATCTCACGAAGACCGGCGTCATGATCGCCATCGGCGACGCGGCCGTGCCGATCGGCGCCTACACCCAGACGGTCCTGACCAACATCACCACCGGCGGCGTCTACGGCGCCAACTACTCTAGCCAAGTCATGAGCAACGTCGTCGCCACCGTCTCGAACGTGAACATGGTGACCGCTCTCGTCAAGCTCGACGAGGTCGACGCGGGCTTCGTCTACGTGAGCGACAAGATGGCCGCGGGTACTTCCGTCACGAAGATCGCGATCCCCGCCACCTACCAGTCCAACCCGTTGCCGACCTATCCCATAGCGGCGGTCAAGAACGCGGCTCGTCCCCTCATGGCCTCGCGCTTCATCGCGTTCGCCATGAGCGCGCGCGGCCAGAAGATCCTGGCGAAATGGGGCTTCCTGGCCAAGCCGTATCCGGTCATCAAGACGATCGCGCCGACGAGCGGAGCGGTGGGCTCGACCGTGACCATCACGGGCACCAACTTCTTCAGCTCGGGAACGGTGAAGATCGGCGGCAAGGTCGCCACCACCAGCGCCTGGACGGCGACCTCGATCACGGCTACCGTGCCCGCTGGCCTCGCGGCCGGCGCCACCACGGTCACGGTGACAAGCGACGGCCGCAGCTCTAAGAAGGCCGGCAGCTTCACGGTCACGCCGTAAGCACCCCCAAACGGCAAGCTCACCCGCTATAACGCGCAGGGGCTCTTCTCAGGGCACTCCCGCGTCCGGGCCGCGGCGCGCTGTGCTGCGCGGCCTGCGGAGGGGCACGGTGGCGGCGATCACTGGGATCGCCGCCGCCGTGCTGCTTCTCTTTATCGGCCTGCCCCTGCTGGCCATCTTCCAGCGCGTGCCCCTCTCGACGCTGCTGGACCAGCTGCACTCCCCAGTGGCCCGTGACGCGCTGCGCGTCAGCATAAAGACCAGTCTCGTCTCCCTGGCTTTCATCGTCGCGATCGGCACTCCGGTAGCCCATCTGCTGGGGACGCGCAGGTTCCACGGCCGTGCGGTGATCATCACGCTGCTCGAGCTCCCCCTCGTCCTGCCGCCGGCGGTCGCCGGCATCGCCCTGTTCGCGGCCTTCGGTCGCACGGGCCTGCTCGGGGCGCAGCTCGCGGCCCACGGCATCAGGCTGCCGTTCACCTGGGTCGCCGTGGTCATGGCTCAGTCGTTCGTGGCGATGCCGTTCTTCGTGCGCCAGGCCATCGTCTCATTCGGCTCGGTCGACGAACAGCTCGTCGGCGCCTCCCGGACGCTGGGAGCCGGTCCGACCCGTTCTTTCTTTCGCATAGAGGTGCCCCTGGCGGGGCAGGGCCTCGCCGCCGGCGCGGCGCTGGCGTGGGCCAGAGCGCTCGGTGAGTTCGGTGCCACGGCCCTGTTCGCCGGCGGCTTGCAGGGCGCCACGCAGACGCTGCCGCTCGCCATCTACGATCAATTCGGGGCCGCGAACTTCCAAGCGGCGCTGGCGATGTCGGCGCTCCTCGTGGCCGTCAGCTTCGCCGTCCTGGTCACCACCAAGCTCCTGCTGCGGTGGCGAGAGTCGTGAGTCCGGACAGCGCCGACACTCTGCTGAGCGTCCATGTTCGGCACCACTTGAGCCGCCTCGAGCTCGACGCGAGCATCGAGGTCGGGCGCGAGACCCTGGCTCTCGTCGGCCCGTCCGGAGCGGGCAAGACGTCGCTGCTGCGCGCCGTCGCCGGGCTGCTGCGACCCGACCGGGCACGCATCGAGTTCGCCGGTCGCACCCTGATCGACACCGAGCGGCGCGTCGACCTTCCACCGGAGGCGCGTCACGTCGGCATGGTGTTCCAGGACGGAGCGCTCTTCCCGCACCTCAGCGTGGCTCGCAACATCGAGTACGGGCTCTGGCCCCGCCCCCGCCGCCGCCGCGACCGGCGCTCCCGCGTAGCCGAGCTGCTCACGCGCTACGGCATCGAAGAGCTGAGGGAGTCGCGACCGGGCAAGGTGTCGGGCGGCGAGCGTCAGCGAGCCGCGCTTGCCCGAGCGGTCGCCACCACCCCCGACATCCTGCTGCTCGACGAACCTCTCTCGGCCCTCGACTCGGCAACCAAGGCGCGCGTCTCGCGCGAGCTCGCGCAGTGGCTGGCCGAGCTGAGCCTGCCGACCATCCTCGTCTCCCACGACTATGGCGACGTGGCCGGTCTCGCCGACCGCATCGCCGTGATCGACGCCGGCAAGATAGTGCAGACGGGCACGGCCGCCGATCTGGTCCGCGCACCCGCGTCGCCGTTCGTGGCGGCTTTCGTCGGCACGAACTACTTCAGAGGTCGCGCCTCCAGAAGAGGGGGTCTCACCGAGGTCGCCCTCCCGACGGGCCGGCGCCTAATCTGCAGCGCGCCGGCGACCGGCGACGTCGCCGTCGTGGTCGATCCCTGGGCCGTGCGGCTGGCGCCGCTGCCGGCAGCGACAGCGACGACGGCGGAGGCGGAGGCGGCGAGGGCGGAGGCGGCGAGGATGTCCCCCGAGCCCAATGCCCTGCGGGGCCCGGTCGCGCAGATCGCGTACCTGGGCGGCGTGGCGCGGGTCACCGTGGACTGTGACCCGCCGCTCATCGCGGAGCTGCCGGCCGAGCAGGCTGCCGCGCTCGGCCTCGGCCGCGGCGCGCTCGTGGCCGCCGCCTGGTCGCCCGAGGCGGCAAGGCTCGTCGTGCCGAATGAGGGCTTGCCAGACCCGGCCGGCGGCGCGTAGTCTGCCGCGCCCGCACGGGCATCGACTCTCTCCGGCCGGACCGCGGCTCAGCGGACTCTATGGATCACCCGCCCCGGCTTGCCCCCGTTCGAGCGCTCCATACAGGGCCGCGCCGAGCGCGCCCACGATCTGCGGCTCGGGTGCGACCAGCACGTCGCCGTCGAGGCCGGCGGTGATGAGCGCGACCAGCGCGGGATTGCGCGCGCCGCCGCCGGCAAACAGCAGCGGCGGCGCGGCCCCCACGCGCCGCAGGGTCGACAGGGTACGCCGCGCGATGGCCTCGTGCAGGCCGCGCGCGATCGCCTCGCGCGGCTCGCCGCGATGGATCAGCCCCACGACCTCGCTCTCGGCGAACACCGTGCACATCGAGCTGACGGTCGCGGCCGAACCGGCCGCCAGGGCGGCGGCGCCCAGTTCGTCGAGCTCGACGCCGAGCGCCCGCGCCATCACCTCGAGAAACCGGCCCGTGCCGGCCGAGCACTTGTCGTTCATCTCGAAGTCGAGCACGCGGCCGGCCGCGCCCAGCAGGATCACCTTGGTGTCCTGGCCGCCGATGTCGAGGATGGAGCGCGCCCCCGGAGAGAGGTGCGCCGCGCCCCGCGCGTAGGCGCCGATCTCAGTGATCACGGCGGCGCCGAACCGCTCGGCGGCCGCATGGCGGCCGTAGCCGGTGGCCACGAGGCGCTCGCAGGGACGCCGCCCGATGAGCTCGGCGGCGACCTCCTGCGGCTCGAAACCCGAGTCGAGGACGGCGCGATCGGCGACCGCGCCGTCCTCGAGCCACACGGCGTCGACGGTCCGCGAACCTACATCGAGCCCCAGGACGCGCATCAGCCCCGCAGCATCTCGAGGAAGGCCTCGATGCGCGTGCCGAGCTGGCCCACGTCCTCCATCGAGTAGTCGGTGTCGACCCGCAGCACGGAGATACCGGCCTCGTGCGCGGCGCGCTCGACCGTGGTCGCCTCGATCTGGTAGGGCCCGCAGAACTGCAGGGCGTAGTGCAGGATGCCGTCGGCCTTGTACTCGTCGGCCAAGCGCAGGACGTCGTCGATGCGGCCCGGATTGGGCGTGAAGCAGGCACAGTTGATGTCGAGGTACTTGGCGGCGATGTCGTCGAGCAGGCCCGAGACGGAGGTTGCGTCCTCGGCGACCAGTCTCTCGTAGTAGCGCGAGCCGGTGCAGAGCTCCTCGGCGACCACCACGCCGCCGGCCTTCTCGACCAGGTCGTGGACCTTCCAGTTGGGCACGCTCATAGGGCTGCCGGTGATCAGGACCCGCGGCGCGTCGGCCGGCGCCACGCCGCTGCCGACCGCGACCCGTGCCTCGAGCTCGTCGGCGATCTTATTGACCATCTGCGTGAAGCGTGGCACGTCGTCGTAGAAGGCCACCTGGACGGCGAGCAGAGCGTCCTTGCCGCTGATCGGCGCCGGCGAGGCGGCGCGCGCGGCGTTCAGGCGCCGTAGCGCGCGGCGCTTGTCGTTGACCTCTTTGGTGGCCTGCCGCAGGGCCTCGAAGGTGAGCGTGCGGCCGGTCACCTTCTCGAGCTCGGCCACGAGGCGGTCGAGCTCGCCACGCCACAGGCTCGTGTCCTGCGGGCGCTTCATCTGCGGAAGCTCCATCACGTAGGTAGGGGCCAGCTCGCCGAACAGCTCGTAGGCCTTCTTCTTGCCGTCGCAGGTGGTCTCGCCGATCACCAGGTCGGCCGACTCGACGTAGGGGCAGACCCTGCCCATCTTGAAGCCCATGAACGACTTGATGAGGGCGCAGGTGTTGCGCGGCAGCACCTGCTCGACCTGGTCGTAGGCCCACTCCGCTCCGGCACACAGGCCGACCGCCACGCCGCCCAGGGCACGGATGATCTCCTCGGGCACGTAGAGGCAGAAGGTGCCGATCACGGTGCCGCCCGCGGCCTTGTGGTCCTGGAGCTCCTTGATGCGCAGACCGTGGATCTCGCTGATGACGAAGTCGAAGTAAGCCATGCCCTCGGGCCGGTCTTCCTGGCTCAAGTAGGCGTCGGCGTAGAGCTGAGGGATGACGGTCAGCAGCAGGTCGTGGCCCTCGAGATCGAGGCCGAGGCCCCGCCACATGGGGCGGTAGTCGACGGGTGCGTCGCTCACGCGATGTCCTTTCGGGTGGCGGCCGCCGGACGTGCCGACGGACCGGCAGATGCCGGCGCCGGTGAGCACAGTAAGCTGGCGGTCAGGCCAAAGGAATCGCGCCGCGGCGCCCGCGGGCGCGGCGGCCGGTCAGCTCAGCCGGGACTCTCGGCGCCGATGACGACGGAGCCCGGACCGGGCTCCTGCCGCGAACGCCTCAGGGAGACGCCCACGGCGGCACGGGCGATTCAGACCCGGCCTTGCGCCGGGAGTTTCACGTCACAGCCTGCCATGGCCACCTCCCTCCCCTTTGTCGGTTTCGCCAAGCATGGCACAAGCTCGGGGCGTCGCGCGAACCCGCGCCCCATCCGTGCCGGATGGAGAGGCGCCACGACTGTCTTGTCGATCCTCATCGCCGCACCGTCGCGTCGCCAGAAGGGCGGCCGGCCGGTGGCGCCGCCAGGCCGGCCAGGAACGCGCCCAGCTCGCCGGGCGCCACGACGACGTTCGCCGCGGCGCGGGCCGCGTCGCTTCCGCCGGCGATCGCGACGCCGAGACCGGCCCACGCGAGCATGCCGGCGTCGGCGGCGCCGTCACCGCAGGCCACGACGGCAGCGGCCGGCAGGCGCAGCCCCTCGCAGAGCGTAGCGAGCGCCGTGCGCTTGTCGGCGCCGGTGCGGTGGACTTCGAGCCGGCCGCCCGGCGCGGGGCTCACGACCAGCTCGGGCCAGCGCGCCGCCAGGCGCTCGACGACAGTCGCGAGCGGCGCGTAGCCCGGCGCGGCGCCCGCCTCGATGATCAGCCTCGTCACCGGTACGCCCTCGAGGGCAACGGCAAGGTCACCGCGCGCCCGCGGCGCTGCCGGCGCGCTGCCGGGCACACCGGCTGCGCCCGGACCGGCGGGAGCCCTGCCCGAATCGTCGGCGCTGCCTCTATCGGCGGCGGCGGGAACGCCGGCGCTGCCCGAATCACCCGCGCCGCCAGGCTCACCCTGCACCCAGCGCTCGTCGTCAACGTAGGCGGTGAGCGTCGCCCCGGCCTCGTGAAGCGCGGCGACCAGTGGCCCGACCGCCTGCCGCGGCAGATCGAAGCGCCGCACCCAGCGGCCGCCGGCGAGATCGACGAACACAGCTCCGTGGTAGGCGATCGCCACGCCGTGCTCGAGGCCGAGCCGCGCGGCGGCCGTGCGAGTCGACCCGGCCGAGCGTCCGGTGCAGATCACGACCTCCACCCCTGCTGAAGTGAGGCCGGCGAGCGCCTCGCTGACACCGGCGAGCGGCGCACCGTCGCCGTCGAGCAGCGTGCCGTCGAGATCGCAAGCCACCAGAGCCGGCCGGCCGCTCACGGGCGCACCGCGGCGCTGCGTTCGTTCACGCGAGACCACCGGCCGCGTCGCCGCTCGCGCCGGCCGCGCCGGCCGCGGCCAGGCTGTCGTCGAGGACGGCGAGCGCACGCCGGGCGACCGTCTCGACCGGCTCCCCGATGAGGCGCTCCACGAGGCGCGCCACGACGAGCGCCCGGTCGAGCCTCGCGCGAGCATGCGCCTGGCCCTCGGGCCGCGTGCGCAGCTCGCGGATCCGCGCGGCACGGCGCTCCTGGAGCGCGACGACCCGCGTGCCGGCCACCAGCTTGTCGGCCAGGTAGACGATCTCCACCTCGCCGGGCAGGGCCTCAGCCTCAGCGTTGCCGAGCAGGCTTTCGGCCTCGGACAGGCTCTCGGCCCCGCGCGGCGGGCGCTGGGAGCCGGCGTCGCGGAGCGGGCGCTGGAAGCCGGTCTCATCCGGCAGGTCCATGTGGTGAGCGGTCACGGCGGCGACCCGGCGATAGCCCAGGTCGCCCAGCAGCTCGGCTCCGTGGCGGGCGTGGTCGCGCCTCGCGATGCCGCTTGCCCCGACGCGGGCGATGTCGTGCAGCAGCCCCGCCGCCTCGACCAGGCGGGCGTTCAGGTGCAGGTCGTGCTCGTTGAGCCGCGCCGTCAGAGCGCAGGCGACGCAGGCCACGGCGCGCGAGTGCGCGACCACCGGCGGCGGTACCCGCGCGTCGCCGAGCAGGGCGAGGCAGCGCGCCGCGCCCGGCACGCCCTCGCGGGCGATGTAGTCGCACGCGCGCCGGTAGTCGGACGGCGCGTCCATGTCGAGCAGCACGCCGTCGTCGTCGACCTCGACCTCGAGAGCGGCCGCGTCGTGGACGGCCAGCAGGCCGCGCAGGCCGTCCGGCGGTTCGTGGCTCAGGTCGGCCGGCAGTGCTCGGCGCGCGATCAGCGGCGGGTGGCCGCGCCTTCCGCGGCGCAGCGGATAGGTCACCGGCGCCGGCTGAACCTGTGCCGCGCGGGCCAGGCGGCCGATCGTCTCGGCACGCACCAGAGCGCAGTCCGCCGGCGACAGGAAGACCGCCTCGACGTCGGCGCCGAGGCTGGCGAGCCCGACGCCGACCGACGAGAACATGCCGCGCCGCCAGTCGTCGTTCACGACGGTGGCGACGCCGAGGCCGGCCACCGCCGCGGCGACCTCGGCGCCGCGCCAGCCGACCACGACCCGCACGTCGCTCACGCCGGCCTCGAGATAGGCACCCACGGCGCGACCGATCACGGCGCCGTCGCCCAGCGGCAGCAGCGGCTTGAGCTCGCCCATGCGCGACGAGCGCCCGGCGGCCAGCACGACGGCGGCAAGACGCGCCATCGCCTAGGCGCCCTTGCCCGCCCGCACCTGGATCATCTCGGCCACGATGCTGATAGCCAGCTCGGCAGGCGTCTCGGCGCCGATCGACAAGCCGATGGGAGAATGGACCCGAGCCAGCTCGTCGTCGCCGAAGCCCGCCTCGCGCAACCCGTCGGCGATGCGCTTGCGCTTGGTGCGGCTGGCCATCAGGCCGACGTACCGGGCCGGCGTGCGCAGCGCCTGCTCGAGCACGTTCATGTCGTGCGTATGGCCGCGGGTGACGATCACGATGTACGACTGCTCGTCGACGGCCACGCGCGACAAGGCCCCGTCGAACGAGGAGACCAGGACGACCTGGGTGCCGGGAAACCGCTGGGGATTGGCGAACTCCTCGCGGTCGTCGATCACCACGGTGCGCCAGCCGGCCCGGGCCGTGACCGGCGCCAGGGCCCGTCCCACGTGGCCGGCGCCGCAGATGATGGCCGTGACCGGCGGATCAAGCGCCTCGACCAGCACCTCGCGGCCATCGGGCAGCTTGGTCGTGCCGTGCACGGCGATCTTGCCGACGGCGGTGCGCAGCCGCGCCGGCTCGCACGGCTGGGCCCCGAAGACCGTGTCGTCGTCGCGCAGCAGGCAGTGCTCGACGGCGTCGTCCTCGCCGGCGGGCAGCACGGTAAACAGCCAGGCACGGCGGTGTGCCGCGGCGGCCTCGCGCAGCGCCGTGCAGACCTCGGTCAGGGCCGCGTCGCCGGGGGGAACGTAGGCGATCAGCACGTCGGCGCTGCCGCCGCAGATCATCTCGTCGGCGCTCTGGACGTCGGTGCCCCGCAGACCCATGCCGGTCAGCTCGGAGCGTTTGCGCTCCAGCACGCCGGCCGCGGCGTGCATCATCGAGGCCTCGAGCAGGCCGCCCCCGATGGTGCCGGCGATGGAGCCGTCGCGGCGCACGAGCATCTCCGCGCCGGCCTGCCGCGGCGTCGAACCACGCTCGGCGACAAGCCGCACCAGGGCGAAGTCCTGCCCGGACTCGAGCAGCTGCAAAGCCTCGTCGACGATCTCTCTCATCGCGTCTCCTGTAGGCGGGCGTCTGATGGACGGTTGTCGGTCAATGTGCGTTTGGCGGTGCCGTCGCCACCTAGCCACGACTCTCCGGCCGCGACGACGTCAAGGCGCAACCGCCCGGCGGCGGTCGCCGCCGCCCTCGAAGACCACCTCGATCGTAAGATACTCGCCGCGGCCGTCGGCTCCCAGGCGGGCGCTAAAATCGAGCACGTCGTCCACGGCAAACAACGCCTCGTCGAGGTCGGCCAGACTCAGACGTTCGCCGCCGGCGAGCACGGCCACGTCGCCGCGGCGCGATCGCACGTTGGCCAGCAGACGCAACCCCGAGCCACAGGGGCAGCGCCCGGCGACGAAGCTGCCCAGATCGCCGGTGCGGTAGCGGATCAGCGGCATCGCCTCGCGCGTGAGCGTGGTGAACACCACCTCGCCCTCCTGCCCAGGCGGCAGCGACGTGCCCGTCAGCGGGTCGACGACTTCGAACAGAAGGTCGGCCTCGCGCAGGTGCAGACCGGCGTGCGCGGCGCACTCCACTCCCCCGCCCAGGCCCATCTCGGTCGTGCCGTAGTGGTTGAAGACGCGGCAGCCCCAGGCCTGCTCGAGGACGTTCACGATCGCCCGGGGCACATGGTCGGTGCTGAGCAGCACGCTGCGCACCCGCGGCGTCCTGCCCTGCGACACGCCGCGCCGGGCCAGGGCGAGGACCTGCACGGGGATGCCCACCACGACGCTCGCTCGCTCGCCTGCGAGGACGTCGAGCGCGGCGCCGGCGTCGCCGACCGGACCGTAGGGCAGCGGCGTCGCGCCGAGCCGCTCGAGGCCGCGCGCCAGAAGCTCGCCGACGCTGCCGGGCCGCTCCCCGGGCAGCAGGACCAGAACACGGTCGCCGGCGCCGGCGAGCACCGACATGCCGTGATGGAAGAAGTCGACGGTGAGCTCCTGATCGGCGGCGCTGAAGTGGATCCGCTTGGGCTCGCCGGTCGTGCCGGAGGTGGGCAGGGTGACGATCCGCTCGACATCGCCGGCGGACACGCACACGAGACGCATGCCCTCTCGCCGGAGGTCGTCGGCGGTCGTTAAGGGCAGCCGCGCGACATCGTCGAGAGAGGCGATGTCGCCCGGTTCCACGGCGGCCAGCCTGCCGGCATAAAAGCGGCTGCGAGCGCGAGCACGGGCGACCGTTTCGCGCAGGGCGGCGAGCTGGTAGCGGCGTAAGCCCTCCATGTCCGACGCGCCGGCGCGGCGCAGGACCCACGGCTCCAGCGGCGTGCGCAGGAGCACCGGGCGGCCGACGGTCGTCACGGGTCGGGCTCCCCCGGCCGCGACCCGCTCCGCTGCGAGCGCCGCCCGACCCCGAGACCGCGCCCGTCGGCGCCGGTGAGATTGTAGGCACAGAAGGGTACGAAACGCCCGTCGGCGGCGAGCACATGAAGGTAGCAGTGCCGGAGCCGCTCCAGGTCGACGGTCCAGGCATCCTGGAAGGCCATGGCGCTGACACTGAAGGTGTTGGCGCGGACCTGCCGGAGGATGTCGCTCCACTGGTCGTCCGATGCCTCGGGCGTGTCGCAACAGCTTGTCGCGGGCGCCGACCAGCGGCGCGCCACGTGCGCCGCCTTGTCGGTCGGCCGAAGCGTCCTGCGGCTGCGACCCGCCGCGGCGCCACCACAGTCACAGCTCTCGGCTACGTCGCGGCGCAGCGGCACGAGGGCTCCGTCGGCGGCGTGGAAGTACTCCCTGCTAAACGAGCAGAGCGCGTGCTCACAGTCGCCGGGGGCGAGGTCTTCGAGGAGAATGCGTCCGGCGCTCTGCGCCGAGAGCTCCCGCATGACGTCGGGAAGAGTCACGCGGTCGGCGGCATCGCGGTCGACGGCATCGCGGTCGGCGGCATAGGCGTCCGGATATCTGCCGAGAAGGGCCAGCGGCTGGAGGTGGATCCCGCGCACGGCGGGCAGACGCTCGAGACCGAAATCGAGGATGCGCCCAAGCTGGTCGAGGTTGACGCCGCGCACGACGGTAGGCACGAGCACGACGCCCAGACCGGCCGCGGCGCAGTGCTCTATCGCCCGCTCCTTCAGGGCCGCCAGAGGTAGCCCGCGGAGAGCGAGATGGGCAGCGTCGTCGACTCCGTCGAACTGCAGAAACACGGTCTGGAGTCCGGCGGCGGCGAGTGTCTCGGCGTACTCGTCGTCCGCCGCGAGCCGCAACCCGTTGGTGTTGAGCTGAAGGTAGGGGACCCCGAGGAAACGACCGAGGGCGATGACCCGCGGCAGGTCGTCGCGCACCGTCGGCTCGCCGCCGGAGAGCTGGACGTTGCAGCCGGGAGCCAGCTCGAGGAGGCGCCGGTACCAGCCCTCGATCTCGTCGATCGAGGGGTCCGCCGAGCTGCCCCGCCGCGCGCTCGCGAAGCAGATCGGGCATTCGAGGTCGCAGCGCGCGGTCACCTCGAGCAGCACGCAGCACGTCTGCCGCACATGACTACCGCACAGGCCGCACGCCGTCGGGCAGTCCGGGTTCTCGGCCGGGTCGCAGCAGCTCGGCCCTGTTCCGGCCCGCCGCCACTCGTCGTAGCCGGGCGGGCCGTGCCAGACCAGCGCCCGCGCCTCGCCGTGATCGGGGCAGGTGCGCTCCAGCCACACCTCGTCGCCGCGCCGGACCACCGTCGCCGGAAGCCGGCGAAGGCACTGCGGACACAGGCTCGTGGTACGGGTATCGCTCACTTCAGGACCCTTCACCCGAACGCATCAGTCGGCAAGCAGGCCGTGGGTGTGCAGGATCGCCCTGGCCTCGGCGTAGGTCGCCGCGACCATGCCCGGGCAGCGCGTGAACCGCACCGAGAGGTCGGCAGCGGCAGAGACGTCGCAGTCGGTCATGCCGTATTCGCCGCGAAACCAGTCCACGAGGTCGGTCACCAGGACGTCGCCGGGCAGCTCTCCGGCAAGGATCGCCATAGCCAGGGCACCGCCGGTGAGAGCGCCGCACGTAAGACCGTCGAAGAGACCCAGGCAGAGCGCGCCGACGGCCTCGACCATCTGAGCGTTCTCCTGGCCGCGCTCCTCCAGCGCCAGCTGGACCATGATCTGCGTGCAGCACTGTCCCCGGAGGCCGAGCTCGCTGACCCTGGCGTCAAGATCTCGCACCGTACACTCCTTTCGCCCTCGTAGCCGGCCGATCATCACGCGCCCGCGCGACGCAGGCGAAGTAGCCGGGACGGCGCCCGGCGTGCCCGGCAAGCGGGCGGACCGTGACGTCTTGCACGCGCTCAGCGGGCGGGCGGACCGTGACGCCCTGCACGCCGATCGCGGACGACCGCGCGGCGACGCCCCGCGCCCGCCCGCCCGTGGCCCCGGGCGCCGAACTCGGAACGACCATGTCCCAGAACAGCCGCGCCAGCACACCAGTGTGATCCTCCCACGTCTCGGCCTCGAGGCCGGCGCTCGCCAGCAGCGCCTCGACGGCCTTGCGCCTTCCCAGGCTCGGCAGCGTCGAGCGCGATCGAAGGTCGTCGCCACCGTCGTCGCCACTACGATCGTACAGGTCGGTCAGGACCACGCACCCCCCGCCCGAAACGACGCGGGCCATCTCGCGCAGCGCCGGACGCGCGTCCGGCAAGGTCGAAAGGACGCATTCGGCCAGCACGGCCTCGAACGCGCCAGCCGCGAACGGGAGGTCTTCGGCCCGGCCCGCCACGAACTCGAGATCCGGCCGGGCCGCCCGTGCCCGCGCGATCTGTGCCAACGACGCGTCGATCCCGACCGGCCTCAGTCCGTGTGAGTCCGCGAGACGAGCCACGGTGGCGCCGCTCCCGCAGCCCACGTCGAGCACGCGCGCACCCCCGGGGAGCTGTGCCAGACCGACGATCCGGTCGGTGAGCTCGAGACCACCGGGTCGCAGGCAGGCGGTGCCCGGCGCCGGCGCCTCGCCGCACGTAGCGGGACCGGCGACCGGTCCCAGCGCCTCGCCGCACGTGACGAGAGCGGCGATCGGCACCGCGCCGCCAGAGGGGTCGTTCATTGCGTCCCCCGCACCGCGGCCGCGCCGCGATCCCAGTACACCTTGCGCGAGAACCGCTGCAGCTCGGGCGTGCCGCCGCCGTGCCGCACCGCTCGCCGCACCCGCTCGGCGTCGACCGGCACCATACCGGCAAGCACATCGACGCGCAGGGGGACGAACGCCTGCGGAATCAGCGGCGTGCTCGGGCCGAGGAGCGCGACGCGCACCCCCGGCGCGGCGTGCCCGAGCAGCTCCTCCGCGGTGTCGTTGAGCAGCGTGGTCGAAGTCATGATCAGTGCCTCGGCCCAGTCGCCGAGGCGCTCCTTGAACGTTTGCTGATCGCCGATGCCGAGAGCCGTGTCGACCACCTCGAGCTCGGCGCCGAGAGCCTCCAACGCCTTCGCGACCGGCGGGAAGAAGCCCACCATGGCGACCTTCGTGGCCCGCTCGATGCGCAGGCCTCGCACGAGCGCGCCCGCCGGACCTTCGTCGGCGGGAAGACGGCCGGCGGCGGCCTGGTTGAGCGCGTTCACCGTCGCCAGCCCGATGCTGCGCTCGAAGCCGTCGGCGCTGAGCAGCCGCCCGAGGAGCTCCGTCGCCGGAGCGCCCTCAACCTCGTCCCAGCCGCGCATGAACGAGCAGCACGCCTTGTCGCCGAACCACGTGTAGGCCAGCCCGAGACCGCCGCCCTCGACAGAGACGGCCGCATACCCCAGCCCTATCGTGAGATCGGTCACTGCCGCCTGTGCCGCGCGTTCCGCGCAGGCGTCGTGGAGCCGCCGCATCAGATCCATGATCTGCCCCTCACTCGTGTCTGCCGCTCACTTGTCCTCCAGGGCGAGCTCGACCTCGCGCATCCGCCCGGTGGCGAGACGCTCGGAGACGAGCACGAGACCGTGTTCCAGACAGGTCGGCAGCTTCACCGGAAAGCCGGCCACGAGGTAGGAGAGCGTCACCGACCGCGGCTCGAGCGCGTGCTCGCCCTGCGCGCAGAACCAGATCCGGCCGTCGTCGTCTTCGAGAGCATCGGCCGCCGGCCACGGCGGCGGCTTGAGCTCCATACGGTGGCTGTAGGCACTGTAGACGATGAAGCGGTCACCTTGCGAAGCGTACTCGACCCAGTAGGTGACCGCACCGATCGACCGAGCCGCGAGCAGGTGCCCGGTGGCCGGCTCGATGAAGCGGCCGCCCGTCTCCTGCCCGCTTGCGATCACCGCGCGGACCTCGTCGGGGCGGATGTACCGCTGTTCCAGGAGGTCCTCTACCTCGGGTGTCAGCACAAGGTCGTCACGCCGGCTCGGGCCCGCCGCGGGACCCTCGCCCCAGACGCCGGCGAGCAGGCGCTCCTTGAGAGCGACTCGCTGTGCCGAGCGCTGCGTCAGCACCGGTCCGCGGCGCTCGGCCCGCGTCTCGTAGGTCTCGCCGAAGAGCAGGTCGAGGACGTGCAGTGAGCGCTTTCCCCTGGCGGCGAAGCGGTCGCGACACATGGCGCAATAAGCGATGTAGTCGGCGTCTGTCTCGGCGATGCGGCGGTCCACGACAAGGTCGCCCATCTCCGGGTTGGCGTAGAGCATGAGGCCGCCGAACCCGCAGCATTCCGTGCGCTCGCGCGACATCTCGAGCTCGTCGACCTCGTAGCCGCAGGCGGTGACCACCTCGCGGACCGCGCGCTGGACGTCGTCCTGGTAGCGCGCCGTGCAGGCGTCGTGGACGGCCACGCGGCGCCCGCCTCCCGAGCCAGCCGCGCCGTCGGGCAGCCCCACGTCGCGCAGCACTTCCCACAGCGACACCGTCTCGAACTCGGGCAGCCGCGCCGCGAAGACGGTCTCGCACGTCGGACAGGCGAGGATCACGCGCGGCGCACCGAGACTCCCGAGGTTCTCGCGCAGGCCGGCCAGCGTCCCGTCGAAGACGGCGCCCTGGCCGGCCCAGTCGGCCGGCGCGCCACAGCAGTACAGCAGGAGCCCGGTGGCCGGCGAGTAGCGCTCCCTCAGGTGCGCGTACGCCCGCTCCACCTGAGCGGGATCGGACGCCGCAAGCTGGCAGCCGGGAAAGAAGACGGCCTCGCTCACGTCGGTGCCGGGGGCGTGGCGCGCCAGGGCGGAGCGCTCGCCGACGGCGAGCCTGAGGTCCTGCACGGCAAAGTCGAAGGCCGAGGCGGGCATCCTGCCCTGTCGTACCATCTCGCGGCGGGCGTCGCCGATCACGTCGGCCATGTCGAGGTCGACCGGGCAGACCTCGTAGCAGAGGCGGCAGCGGCTGCAGGAGTCGATCATCTTGTTGGCCTTACGAGTGCCCCTGCCGCTCGTCACGGTGAGGTTGTTGTAGATGCGGCGCGCATACAGCCCGGGGTGCGCGCCGTACTTCTCCAGATACGAACACGCCTTGACGCATTCGAGACACTCGCACTGCAGGCAGCGCTTCGCCTCGGCCGTGGCTTCGTCGCGTGAGTAGCCGCGCGCTGGGTCGGCCGCGGCGGCGGGGGGCACGCTTGCCGCGCCCTTCAAGTTGACGATCAGGCCGGTCGCGTAGCCGCCGCGATCGCCGCGGGACGCGCCCAGGGAGACGTGCTGCAACTGCCGGTCGATCGACAGCGCCGCCCGGCGGCCGTCGGCGATCGAGGCGATGGGAGACCACGGCTCAAGGGGTCGCAGGATGCTGCCGCCGCAGTAGGTCCCCGGCTTACTGGTCGCCAGCGTGACCGGGTCGACAGCGATCCTGCCTTGGTCGTCGAGGCCGTAGCCGAGGGCGGCGCCGACATCGGCCTCGGGGGCACCCATGGCCAGAAACACGGCGTCGACGTCGGGCGCCAGAGCGGCCAGAGCGTTCTCTCCGCGGGGCCGCGTGAGCGCCACGGAAGTAAACGGCACGAACCGCGCACCGGCCTCGGTCACGAGGGCGCAGTCTGCCTCGAGGTCCGCCTCGGAAAGCAGGCCCTCGCCCAGGTCGCGGGCGCGCCCTCCGGCTGCGTCCTGCGCCTCGAAGATCACGACCGAGTAGCCCTTGCGGGCGAGCTCGTACGCGGCCGTGAGGCCGCTGAGGCCGGCGCCGATCACGGCGATGCGACCCGGCTTCTTGCGGCGCGCCGCCGCCGGCGCCGGCGGCGGCGCGCCGTACTCTATCGCCGCGTGCTCGAGGTCGCGGATTCGGATCGCCCCGCCGACCTGCTCGCGCACGCAGGCCGTCTGGCAGGGCGCGTCGCAGCAGCGTGCGATCACGTGCGGGAACGGCACCGCCTGCGTGAAGACCCGGCGGGCTTCGTTCCAGTCGCCCCGGCAGGCCGCGGCGAGCATCGCCCGCGCTGCGACGTGCACGGGACACGCCGCGTCGCAGGCGGGCGGCTGATTCTGGATGCACTGCTCCTCGAGCCGAAGCAGTCTCTTCTGGTCCATCATGCGTCCTTCGGCAAGGCAAACCGGCCCGCGCCGGCACATGACCGGCGCCGGCCGCCTGCCGCGCCGGCCGCCTCACGGCGGCCGGCGCGCAGAAGCTTCCGGCCTTCTAGTAGGCCTGGATGTCCTCTTTCATGGAGGCCAGGACCTTTTCGGGCAGAGCCGGCAGATGCCGCACGCGGGCACCGCAGGCATCGTCGATGGCGTTGATGATCGCGGTGTGCGGCGACGTCAGCGGAGCCTCCCCGCAACCCGAGGCGCCGTAGGGGCCCAGCGGCCGCGGCGTCTCCAGGTACATCACCGTGAGGTCGTCGGTGACGTCCTTTGGATACGGGATACCGCAGGCGCGCATGTTGGTGTGCTTCTTCAAGTCCTCGAAGTCCTCGGTGAGGGCGAGGCCGATGCCCTGCGACAGGCTGCCCCACATCTGCCCGTCGACGTTCAGGCGGCTGTTGATAACGCCCACGTCGGTGCAGATCAGCAGGTGATCGACGTAGGTCTTGCCGGTCGCCACCTCGACGGACACCTCGGCCAGGAAGACGCTGTACATGTAGTTGGCGATCGGTGTGCCCTGACCCGTGTTCGGGTCGACGAACTCGCCCATGGTCTGCGTCCAGCTGCCCTCGTAGCGCAGGTCGAGGCCTTCCGCGACCATCTCGTCGTGGGTGCGGTAGCCGCCGCCCTTGGTCATCGCCGCGATCAGCTTCTCGCAGGCGTCCTTGATGGCGTTGCCGACGATCACCTGGGAGCGGCTGCCGCCGGCGCCGCCACTGTCGGGAGACGTGGCGGTGTCGTTCATGTCGAGGCTGATCTGCTCCATCGTAAGACCGAGCGGGCGCAGCGCTTCGTGCGCGGTGCCGAGCGTACCGCCGTCGGAGCCTTGACCGTGGTCCTCCCAGGTGTTGTAGATGCGCACCGTGCCGTCGGGGCGCAGCTCGGCCGACGCGTTGGCGACATCCTGCCCGTCGCCGCCGGCGCCGAAGATGCCGAGCGAGATGCCGACACCCTTCTTGACCTCCGGTGTGGAGTTTTCAGCCGTGCGCTTCTTGGCCTTGTCGTAGTAGGGCTTGACCATGTCGAAGAGCTTCTTGAAAGAGTAGACCTCGTACTCCTGGCCCCACGCGTAGGTGGCGCCGGGCTCGGCGAGGTTCTTGTAGCGCAGCTCGAAGGGGTCCATGCCCATCTTCCGGGCGAGCTCGTCGACGACGCTCTCCCCGGCAAAGAACGCCTGGGGCGATCCCCAGGCGCGAAACGGGGAGCCCCACGAGTGGTTGGTGCGCACCAGCTTGCCCTCGCCACGCATGTTCGGGATGTCGTAGCCGCCGCCGCAGAACAGGCCCTTCTGCACCAGGTTGTCGCCGAACTCCATGTAGGGGCCGTGGTCGCAGATCCAATGGTTCTCCATGGCGACGAACTTGCCGTTCTCGTCGGCCGCGAGCTTGCAGTGATACCAGTGCGGCGAGCGCTTGCCGGTGTAGGCGATCGACATCCAGTAGTCGTACTTGAGGTAGACCATCCGTCCGGTGGCCATGGTGGCGGCGCCGAGCAGCGCCTCCATGGTGGGGCAGAACTTGTAGCCGAACGTGCCGCCGGTGGGGTTCTGGACCATGCGCAGCTGGTCGTCTTCGACCCCGAGGCCCTCGGCGATCATCGCGGCGTGCAGGTAGAGGGCGACGCTCTTCGAGTGGATCGTGACCCTGCCCTCTTCGTCGGTGTAGGCGAAGCCGCAGTCCGGTTCGAAGAACAGGTGGGGCTGGCGCTGCAGGTAGTACTTGCCCTCGACGACATGCGCCGCGTTCTCGAAGATCTCCTTGGTGTCCTCGCCCTTGATCAGCTGCTGCGTGAAGAAGTGATTGGGCGTGCCCGGGTAGATCTCGATGGCGTCGTCGGCGATGGCGTCGAGCGCGCTCATGTAGGCCGGCAGCTCCTCGAGCTCGACCTTGACCTTGGGGACGGCCGCTCTGGCCTGTTCGATCGTGTCGGCGCAGACGATGGCCAGGGCGTCGCCGTACTGGAACACCTTCGTGTCGCAGAGGATCGGCCGCTCGTAGCCGTCGGCGTGCACGTCGTCGGGGAACCCGACCAGACCGTTGATGCGGTTTCTGCCCTTCACGTCCTTGTGGGTGACCACCTTGACGACGCCGGGCATCTTCTCGGCCTCGGAAACGTCGATGGACAGCACGTTGGCATGCGAGACCAGCGCGTGGACGACGGCGCAGAACAGCGTGCCGGGCGGCATCTTGAGCTCGAGGTCGGCGCCGTAGTCGATCAGGCCGGTGACCTTGGCGACGGCGCTCGGCTTCGGAAAGCGCGTGTTCCAGATGTGGCCGTCGGCCGGCACCTTGTAGGTGAGCTCGTCTTCGCTCATCTCGCCGCGCAGTACCTTGGCGGCGTCGACGACGGCGTCGACGAGCGGCTTGTAGCCGGTACAGCGGCACACGTTGGCGTGCTTCTGCCACCACTCGCGGATCTCTTCGCGAGTCGGGTCGGGATTCTGGTCGAGCAGCGCCTTGGACGAGACGATAAACCCGGGCGAGCAGTAGCCGCACTGGGCGCCACCGTGCAGGATCCAGGCGAGCTGCAGGGCGTGCAGCCTGTCGGGCGTGCCGATGCCTTCGATGGTCGTGATCTCCGACTCGGCCGGCACGCGTTTCATGGTCGTCGTGCACGAGCGCACGACCTTGCCGTTCAAGATCACCGAACAGCAGCCGCACTGGCCCTGGCGGCAGGCGATCTTGGTGCCGGTGAGGCCGGCTTGATGGCGGATCACGTCGGCCAGCTTCTCGGTCGCATCGCACATGACGGTGGTGGGTATGCCGTTGATACTGAGCAGTTTCCTATCCATGCATGGCTCCTGGAGATGGTGTTGCGGCCGCCGGCGACGGGCCGAGGCGGTGAACGCTCGGCACGCGGCGACCCGGGTAGGGAACGGACGAAACGGTCTTCTGTGCTTTTGGCCATTCGTGCTCGGCGGACGGTCGCGCCACGCGCCGGGCGTCCCGCTCCGGCTCGGCGTCGCCGCGCGCGCAGACGCAGTACACCTTGCGCACGTACGGCTTCATGCCCGGCGTCGCCGACCCATGGCGCACGGCCTTCTCGACGGCGGTGGTGTCGCACGGCACGATCCCGGCGAGAGCCGTGAGCGGCAGATGGGCGAAGGCCGCGGGCACCAGCGGCGTGCTGGGCCCCATCATGATGGACCGCACCCCCGGACCCGTCGCCAGGAGCAGGTCTTCGGCGCTTTCGTTTAAGAGCGTGGTGGCCGTCATGATCAGCACCTCGGTCCACGAGCCCAGGCGGGCGCGGAACTCCAGCGGATCGCCGAGCCCCAGCGACGAGTCGATGACGTCGAGCTCGACCCCGAGCCCGGGCAACGCGCGCGCGAGCGGCGGAAAGTAGCCGACCATGGAGACGTGCGTGCCGGCGCCGATGCGGGCGAGCCGCAGCGAGAGACTCAAGGGTGAACCCGTGTCGTCGACCAGGCCAGACGTCCGGTGGTGATGCAGCGCGTTCACGGTCGCCAAACCGATACTGCGCTGGAAGGGGTCGTCGCTCAGGAGCCGTTCGAGCAGCACGCCGGCGCCCTCACCCTCGACGTCGCGATAGCCGTTGCCGTAGGAGCTGCGCTCTTTGTCGTCTACCCACGTATACGACAGTCCAAGGCCGCCGTCACCGGTCGCGACCGCTGTGTAGCCCAGGCCCACGGTGAGCGACGTCACGGTCGTGGCGGCCGCCAGTGGTAGCGACTCCTCGTACAGGCGTTGCATCAGATACATGCGGCCCCCGCTCGTCCCCCATGGCGCGCCCGGCCTCGGCTACCTTGCCGGCCGCCGGTCGGTCGGACGCAAGCACGAAACCGCACACCGACCGGTCCGCCGGCTGCACCGAGAGGCTCGCCCACAGGCACGCGATGATCGTCGTGCGGTCGCCGCATTGTAGTCGTTATTCTCGTGCGAACACAACACGGGTAATGAGTACACGGCGACAGCCTCGACGCGGCAGGTAGTGACAAAACGGCGCGTCCCTCCAGGGACGCGCCGTTTTGTCACAAGCTGGGAGGGCCGCGAGTCGCGGCGGCGGCGACCCGCGGGCGGACGAGCGCCGTGCCGACCGTCAGACGGCCGGCGCGGCGCTCACCAGTTCGCTGTCCGGCACCTTCTCGACGCGCACCGCGCAGACCTTGAACTCGGCCGTCTTGGTGACCGGGTCGGAGGCGGCGTTGGTGAGCTCGTTCACCGGCGATTCCTTGTAGTGGAAGGTCATGAACACGACGCCGGGCGGCACCACGTCGGTGACCGTCACGCGCGTCGTGATNNGCGCCCGGTGCTGAGCAGGATCGGATACTCGTCGCTACAGAGCTCGGCCGGCGCTTCGTAGTCGATGCCTTGCAGCAGACCCTTGCCGCGAGTGAAGCCGTTGGCGTGCAGGAACCGGGTACCGGGGTGCTCGGTGTCGGGGCAGGGCCACTGCAGACCCGCCTTGTCGATGCGCTCGTAGGTGATGCCGGCGTAACTCCCCACCAGGGTACGCATCTCGTCGAAGATCTCCTCGGCCGAGTCGTAGTGCATCTCGTGACCCAGGCGGCAGGAGAGGTCGGCGATGATCTCCCAGTCGGCGCGGCACTGGCCGGGCGGCTCGACCGCCTTGCGCACGCGCTGCACGCGGCGCTCGGTGTTGGTGAAGGTGCCGTCCTTCTACGCGTAGCAGGCCGCCGGCAGGAACACGTCGGCGTACCTGGCGGTCTCGGTGAGGTTCAGGTCCTGCACGACCAGAAAGTCG
>PMKK01000018.1:1526-2657 GCA_003157715.1 Actinomycetota bacterium | reverse complement strand
TGGGCCTTCTCGGTGGGGCTCATCGTACTCACGGTCGTGCTGGTCGCCTCGACTCTGCCGCTCGGCCTGAAGCTCTAGGCGCCCCGGCCCACGCGCCTCCTGCCACTCGTTCCTGTCCCGAACGCTCACGACCGATCGGCGCGCTACGACTGATCGGCGCGCTCGTGAGAGGCCGGCTCGATGTGGACCAGCACTTCACTGTGGGGCAGCCGCTCGCCGATGTCGCGCTCGATATGCTCGGCGATCCGGTGGGCGGCGGCCACCGTCATNNCGCGAGCGCAGCTTGTGGTAGCCGATGATCAGTTCGCCGCGATGTTCGGCGACCGTCGCGCGCACGATGGCCAGCTCGTCGTCGGGCAGGGCCTCATCCAGCAGCACGCGCGTCGAGCGGCTGGCGATCCGCCAGGCCGTCCACATGATGAGACCGGCCACCACGAGAGCCAGCAGCGGATCGAAATACGTGCGCCCGGTGACCTCGATCAGGGCAAGACCGGCGGCCACGCCCAGCGAGGTGTAGATGTCGGTCAGGTGGTTGGCGGCATCGGCCTCGAGGGCCGGCGAGCCGACGCGCCTCGAGACCCGGTACAGATAGACCGTGAGGCCGACGTTGACGGCCGCCGAGACGAGCATCACGGCGATGGCGAGCGGCACGTGGTCGACCGTCTCGCCGGAGATCAGGTGACGGACGGCCTCGACGATGATCGCGATGCCCGCCGCGAAGACGATGGCCGCTTCGATGAAACCCGAGAAGTTCTCGACCTTGTCGTGCCCGTAGCGGTGATGCAGATCGGCCGGCTGCGACGCCTTGCGCACCGACACGAGGGCGATGACGGCGGCCGCCAGGTCGGTGCTGGAATGCACCGCCTCGGAGATGATGCTGATCGAGCCCGAGATCACGCCGACCGCCAGCTTGAAGGCGATCAGCGCCGAGTTCACCCCGATCGACACCCAGGCGGCGCGCGATTTCGCGGCGGCGGCGCTGTCACGGCTCATCTGCGCGTCCCTTCCCCGCCGCCCTCGCGGCTAGTCGTTCTCGGGGTCGTGCGAACGTGGTTCGACGTGCACCAGCGCCTCTGAGTTGGGCAGCAGCTTGGCGATGTCGGCCTCGATGTGCTCGGCGACGGCGTGGGC
>PMKK01000018.1:1131-1477 GCA_003157715.1 Actinomycetota bacterium | reverse complement strand
TCGTCGAGCAGCACGCGGGTCGAACGACTGACCAGCCGCCAGCCGGTCCAGACGATGAGCATCGCGACGGCGATCGCCAGGATCGGATCGAAGTACTCCCAGCCGGTGACACCCACCAGTATGAGGCCGAACGCGATGCCGGCCGACGTGTAGACGTCGGTGAGCAAGTGGGCGGCGTCGGCTTCGAGGGCGGCCGAGTCGGTACGCTTTGCCGCCGGTGAGAGGACCTTGCGGGAGACCAGGAGGTTAGCGCCCGCCGAGACCAGCATCACACCGACGCCCAGCTCGATGTGTTCGATGTGCGGTCCGTGGACGATCTTCAGGGCCGCCTCGTAGACGATCACGA
>PMKK01000018.1:260-1074 GCA_003157715.1 Actinomycetota bacterium | reverse complement strand
CGAGCCCGAGATCACGCCGACGATAAGCTTGAAGGTGATCAGCGTGGCGTTCGAGGCGATGGAAATCCAGGCGGCGCGCGCCTTGAGGGCGTGGTTGTGGACGTCGTTCACGGCGGGCTTGATCACGGCGACGGATCGCCGGCCAAGCGCGCGAGCAGCGCCCGCGCTGCTCGCGCGCGATGGCTCTGGAGGTTCTTGTCGGCGTCGCTCATCTCGGCCACGGTCAACTGGAGCCCAGCCGGAACGAAGAGCGGGTCGTAGCCGAACNNCAGACGAAGCGGGCGGCGCGGTCGGGCTCGGTGCCCGAGCCGGCCGGCCGGCCGTGCTGTCCGGACTCGCCGCGGCGCTCACTAAGCGCGGCGAGGGCGGCGAGCTCGGCGAGCAGCCGTGCGTTGTTGGCGGCGTCGTCACCCTCGCGGCCGGCGTAGCGCGCCGAGATCACACCGGGGGCGCCGCCCAGCGCCGCGACTTCGATACCCGAGTCGTCGGCGATGACCACGNNGTCGCTGCGCGCCGACGGCGGCGGACGCCGCCGTAGAGCGCCGCGAGCCGGCCAGCTCACGCGCCAGCGCTTCGGCCTTGCCCCGCGCGTTCACCTCAAACGACGTGACTCCCTCGGGCGGCAGCTCGACGCCGGCGGGCATCGGCTCGACCTCGTGAGGGGCGAGGATCGCGCGGTATTCGGCGAGCTTGTGGGCGTTGCGGCTGGCGAGCACGAAGCGCATCAGCTCACCGACCCGGCGCCCGGCGCCGCCTCCGGGTTCTCACCGGCCGATCCAGGTCCCTTGTCGCGGGCGCCGGCGGCGATGGTCGC
>PMKK01000018.1:0-156 GCA_003157715.1 Actinomycetota bacterium | reverse complement strand
CGCCACGTAGGCTCCCGAGATGGCAGCCGTTCGCGTGCCGCCGTAGGCCTGCAGCACGTCGCAGTCGATGTGCAGCGTACGCTCACCGAGCGAGCCCAGGTCGACCACGGCCCGCAGGCTGCGCCCGATCAGCCGCTGGATCTCCTGCGTGCGGCC
>PMKK01000129.1 GCA_003157715.1 Actinomycetota bacterium | reverse complement strand
GCCGAGGCGGGCGACCGGCGCATCGGTGTCGTGTGGCACACCCAAGGCAGCGGCAAGAGCCTGTCGATGGCCTTCTACGCCGGCAAGATCGTGGCCCAGCCCGAGCTCAAGAACCCCACGATCGTGGTGATCACCGATCGCAACGACCTGGACGAGCAGCTCTACGGCACCTTCTGCGGCTGTCGCGAGCTGCTGCGCCAGACGCCGGTACAGGCCGAGAGCCGCGACGACCTGCGGGCCAAGCTGCAGGTCGTGGCCGGCGGCGTCGTGTTCACCACCATCCAGAAGTTCCTCGCCGCCCCGGGCGAGCCGCACCCGCTGCTCAGCGCGCGGCGCAACATCGTGGTCATCGCCGACGAGGCGCACCGCAGCCAGTACGACTTCATCAAGGGCTTCGCCCGCAACATGCGCGACGCCCTGCCGAACGCCTCGTTCATCGGCTTCACCGGCACCCCGATCGAGCTCTCCGACCGCAACACGCGGGCCGTCTTCGGCAACTACGTCGACACCTACGACATCGAGCGGGCCGTCGACGACGGCGCCACCGTGCCGATCTACTACGAGGCGCGCCTGCAGAAGATCGAGCTCGACGAAGCCGAGCGGCCGCGCATCGATCCCGAGTTCGAAGAAGTCACTGAGGCCGAAGAAGTCGAGCGCCGCGAGAAGCTCAAGAGCAAGTGGGCGCGCCTCGAGGCGCTGGTCGGCGCCGAGAAGCGCGTCAAGCTCATCGCCGCCGACCTGGTGCGCCACTTCGAGGAGCGCCTCGAGGCCATGGACGGCAAGGCCATGGTCGTCTGCATGAGCCGGCGCATCTGTGTCGAGCTCTACGAGGCGATCGCCGAGCTGCGCCCGGGCTGGGCCACCGACGACGACGCGACCGGCGCCATCAAGGTCGTCATGACCGGCTCGGCCAGCGACCCGCTCGACTGGCAGGGCCACATCCGCAACAAGCCGCGCCGCGAGGCCCTGGCCAAGCGTTTCAAAGACCCCGTTGACCCCTTCAAAGTCGTGATCGTGCGTGACATGTGGCTGACCGGGTTCGACGCGCCCTGCTTGCACACCATGTACGTCGACAAGCCCATGCGCGGCCACGGCCTCATGCAGGCGATCGCCCGCGTGAACCGCGTGTTTCGTGACAAGCCCGGTGGCCTGGTGGTCGACTACATCGGACTTGCCGATCAGCTCAAGCGGGCCGTCGCCGACTACACCTCAAGCGGCGGTGGGGGAGACGTGGCGGTCAATCAGGCGGCGGCCGTCGCCGTCATGCTCGAAAAGTACGAGATCGCCTGTGCCATCATGTTCGGCTTCGACTTCACCGCCGTACGCGGCGCGCTGCCGCCGGCGGAGCGACTCGCGCTGGTTGCCTCAGGCATGGAGCACGTCCTCGAGCAAGAAGACGGCAAGCGCCGCTTCATGGACGCCGTCTCGCAGCTCTCAAAGGCCTTTGCCCTGGCCGTGCCGCACGACGAGACGGAGCGCATCCGCGACGATGTCGGCTTCTTTCAGACGGTGCGCTCGCAGCTCGCCAAGCTGGAGGGGGGCGAGACGGCTCAGACGGACGCGCAGCTCGACGCCGCGGTTCGGCAGATCGTCTCGCGCGCCGTGGTGCCCGAGGGCTGGGCCTACATCTTGGACATCCCAGGTGGAGCGCACAAAGACATCTCGATCCTCGACGACGGCTTTCTGGCCGAGATCCGCGGCATGACGCGCCGCAACCTCGCCGTCGAGCTGCTCAACAAGCTGATGAGCGACGAGATCAAGACGCGTTCACGGCGTAACCTGGTCGAGTCACGCTCGTTTTCGGAGATGCTGGCGCGCACGGTCGAGGAGTACAACAACCGCACGATCACGGCTGAAGAGGCGATCGAGAAGCTGATCGAGCTTGCCAAGCGCATCAAGACGGCGCGCCAGCGCGGCGAGAAGCTCGGCCTGAACGACGACGAACTGGCCTTCTACGACGCCCTCGAGACCAACGACTCGGCCGTGCAGCTCTTGGGTGATGAGGTGCTGCGCAAGATCGCCCATGAGCTGGTCGCGCAGGTGCGGGCGAACGCTACGGTGGACTGGTCGGTGCGCGAGAGCGCGCGGGCGCGGATGCGGTTGACCGTCAAGAAGCTGCTGCGGAAGTACAAATACCCGCCCGACAAGCAGGAGCGCGCCACGCAGACGGTGCTCGAGCAGGCGGAGCTGCTGGGCGGGGAGTGGGGCGGGTAAGACGAAATGAACGGACCATCGGCAGCAGCCCGCCGTGTGTGACCGAATCGCAGGAGGATCTGGGGGCTTTGCCGACTTGCCGATGCGTCCAGCAGCCGATGCATCCAACATCCGTGGTAGCCTGTTGAAGTCACGCGATCGCTCCTTAGACCAAGGGCGACACGGACGAGCAGATCCTCGGGGGGGGACATGAACGACACGATGCCGTCGGTGCTGGAGTTGGTGAACGTTCATCTCGAAGCCGAATCGCGAGATGCGGTCGCCCGAACCGCCATCGAGGTCGGTCTCGACAATCGGGATACCGCAGGCGCCGGCTTTTTCTTCGAAGAGGTCGATCGCTGCATCCGCGTCAAGGGATTCCGCAAGTCGTCCGCAGCCCCCTTGGACATGTTGGCTCGAGCAGTGTCGCGTCGGCTGCCCGGATCCCCCTTTCTGGCTCTCAGCGCCATCGCCTTGTGGGCGCTGTCGAAGCCGGATCTCCGCGACTCTGCGGTTCAAGCGGTGCAAGAGGCGGGCGTCGTCACCGACTTCGGCGAGATGCCGGAAGATCTCTCGGTCGAGGACATCACTCTTGCCGTCGGCGAGCAGCTGCCGAGGGTCCGTGCCCTGCAGCCGGAGGCCAGTGAGGACGAACTCTGGCTCGTACTTCTTGCGGTCATGTACTTCGATCTTGACTTCTCCCTGCCGAAAGACGGGGCTCTTGAGGCCACCCTCGCGCCATCTGGCCCAGACGAGTCGGAAGAGCCGCTGTTGGTCGACACCACTTTACGGACGGCCGGTGACCTCCATTCCGATATCTTCAACCGCTGGCTCACCGACCTCGCCAGCCTCGACTGCCAAGCATCCGAGTGGGCGGAGGCTCGCCAGTTCGGCGAGCAGGTCTGCCTTCTGGCCGAGCGCAAACGCGACGAGGCTCACCAAGCCCGCAGAGCTGGTGCCGTCTTGGACCAGCTCAAATCCATTCGCGGTCGACATGCCGAGACGCTTGAGACCTTCGGTCTCGAATTGTCCCTCGACGCCGTACCTGAAGAGCAAGTCGTCGAAATGGCCGCCGCTTCCGCTGAACTGGGCGAGCTAAGCGACCTGCTTGACAGATACGCCGACCTGCTTGCACTTCCCGTGCCCCGCCTGTTGGCCGAGCGCCAGGCGCATCGTTCTGAGGAAGAGGTGCTCGAGGCGCGGATCGGCGAGGTGCTCGACCGTCTGCCAACCGGCATGTGGGCTACGGCGAAGGTGGACGACGCCGTCGGCGTCACTTCCGAGAATGCCGTTCACGAGGACGCGGCAGAGGCGGCGATGCAACCGGAGGGCGGCGATGCCGAATCAGATACCTATGGCTCCGGGGCTCTGGAGCGCGACGTCGATATTCTCGGCAATCACCAAGAAACTGAAAAGCCCGAAGGTAAATCCCCTCCGCCTGAACATCGCAAGGCCGGCCACGCGGCCTCGGATGGGGAGAATGCCTCCGCGGCCCCGGACGAGGTCGAGGGGTCGATCGCCGTCGCCGATTTCGACCTGTCGGCCGAAGTCGATCTCGCTGCGGATCTCGAACCGGACGACGACGACGTCAGTGGCGTCTACCCGACCGAGTCGCAGGCGCCGGCCGACTACGGTGACGTCGCGACCCGCGATCTCGCCGAGCGCCTCGGCGAGCAGGACGAAGACGTGCTTTGGAGCCATCTCGTGGCGAGCCTCGTGGCGCAAGGGGACGCCCCCGGTGCCTACTGGATTACGCGGTCGCTGGAGGAGCAAGGCAGACCGCTAGCGGTGCCGTCGTGGCTTCTTGCGGCCTATCAGGGGTCCCTGTGGCTGGCAACGGACTCGCCACTGGCTTGGGATCTCAAGGCCATTGTGACGGCGAATGTGCTGGGAACGGACGACACCTCACAACTGCTTGCTTTGGCCGCCGGACTGAAGTCTGTCCTGCTCGAGCCTCAGACCGGCATGGCGGCGTGGCTACAGGACGCCTCACCCGCGGCCGCAAGGTTCGGCCTTCTTGATCTCGTGAACGCTGTGCGCCAGTACACCGTCCACTGCCCACTCGCGGTGCGCCCCGAGTACCTGGTCGGGATTGCGGACGAAGAGGCGCGCGAGGATGCCATCCGTGCGGCCATCAGCGAAGCGGGCGGGTGGATGGAGCGGGCTCAGCTCCTGCAGGCCGGCTACCAGCGCGCTACGGCGGTCTGGAGGCGGCTTGTCTCCAAGGGCGGTGACCTCGCCTTGCTGATGGCGCCGGTGCTGAAGGATGACCGCTCCGGCGCGGCCGATGTGCGGACGGGGACTGCTCAATGGATGGATGGCGAGTATGTGGACCGTCGCGTTGCCGAGCTCGTCGACCAGATGTACGGCGGCGGCGCCAACGAGATCGAGGCTCACGCTGCCGGGTGGCTCCGCCGTCGAGCCGCCGAGACCTGCGCCTACGCAACTCGATGGTGTGACATCGCCGGGAACGCCTCAGGTGACTCCAGAAACGTTGCATGGATCGCCGAACGCATAGAGGAACTTCGCTCGGCCGTAGACGGCTGGCTCGTCAACGTGCCCGCGATAGTCAACGAGCTGAGTTGCCACACAGCCTCGAAGAACCATCTCGCTTGCGCTTGCCTTGAGGCCATCGCCGGCGGCCTGTCCTCGGTACTCCAGCTGAGGGGCAGAGGTTTCGAGCCGACATCCGATCAGTCGCCGGTGGGGATGTGGTGGGCTGCCGACGCCGCTGACTTGGAACAGATGCTGGCCAAGCGATTGTTGTGGTGTCCGGAGCTCGACTTGGAGAACGACTGTATCCCCGATTCGGCTTGTGTTGCCGCGATCGCCGACGAGATTCGCGAGGCAATTGTCGCAGGGCGCACACTCTCCGAGGCGGTGGCGGCTTGGACCAGGGTGAACCGGGATTTCCGCTTCCTCGATAGGTACCTGATTGGCGGACTGTCTCCGCTCGCTGACGACGAGGCCCTGGTCGTCGAGATGCACGGGCTGCAAGACGTTGCCCTTGCCGAGCTTCGCGGCGAAGCCGGGCGCACCGCCGAGGTGCTCGAGCAGTCGGTCGTCGACAACTTTCTTGAGGAGGCCGAGAGAGCCGCCTACGACTCCCGACTCCAGGAGATCAGTGCGCCTCTCACAGGTGATGGGCCGGTAGAGAACTCCTACAACGTTGGCAGGTGCCTGGATGAGCTCGGCAAGCTGCGCCGAGCCGTCGATTCCCGCAGAAAAGAGCACCTCAAGAATCTTGCTGATCGCTGGTCGCTGGTGCGGAAGTCTGTTCTCGACTCGTATCCGGCCAAGGAGGCGCGGCCGGTCGTCGAGCTTGTCGAGAGGGCCCTCGATGAGGCCGACATCGTCCTGCTCAATGAGTGCGTGCCCGAGCTCGAACGGACCGTCGACAAGAAGGCTCCGCTCGAACCGGGGCGCTTCGTCGCCCCGGAGCGCGAAGATGTGCTCGACGTCTTCAATGCATCGCGCGACTCAATTAGGTCGTGGGCAACGGGCAAACTCGGCTTGCGGCAGGTGCTTGTCGACATCGAGTCCAAACACCAGATGGCGGGCATAGCGTTCGGGTCGCTAAGCGATCCCATGCACAAGGAAGTGCAAAGGGCCGTTTCGGCTTGGCGAGA
>PMKK01000109.1 GCA_003157715.1 Actinomycetota bacterium | reverse complement strand
ACGACATTCCGTTCTGAAGACCGGCCGAGCTCTGGCCCGCGCCTCGCGGCGCGGCTCACACGCCGGCCCGACTGAGACGAACACGAGAAAGGCCGACATGCCAGCACCACAGGCCAGGCGCCGCGACACCCACCCAAAGGCCGAAGCCCTCGGCCGGGTTCGCCGGCGCTCCTGCTACCACTGCAAAGAAGAGATCGCCACTGTCGACTACAAGGTCGGCTCGGTCCTCACTCGGTTCGTCTCCGACAAGGGCGAGATTCGTTCCCGCCACATCACCGGCGCCTGCCGCCGGCACCAGTGTCAGGTCACCGTGGCCGTCAAACGCGCCCGCGAGATGGCTCTGCTGCCCTACGTGGTCCGCTAGGAGGCCGTCGTGGAGATTATCCTGCTGGAAGATATCGAAGGTTTGGGCGACAAAGGCGACGTGGCCAACGTGGCCCGTGGCTACGCCCGCAACTACCTGCTGCCCAAGCGCCTCGCCGAAGTGGCGAACGCGGCCCGGATCGACGAAGTCCGGCGACTCATGAACGAGCGCAAGGCCCGCGAAGCACGCACGGCCGAGCAGGCCGTCGACGTGGCGGCCACGC
The DNA here is from genome assembly GCA_003157715.1 of Actinomycetota bacterium. The sequence goes on along the minus strand of PMKK01000109.1, from coordinate 9,707 downwards.
TCAACAAGACGGTCGTCACCATCGGCGCGCGCGCCGGCGAGGGCGAGCGGCTCTACGGCTCCATCACCAGCGCCGATGTCGCCGACGCCATCTGGAGCGCCCGCCGGGTGCGCGTCGACAAGCGCAAGATCCGTCTCGAAGAACCCATCAAGAGCCTGGGCACGTTCATGGTCGACATCGACGTCTTCGAGGGCGTCGAGGCTTCGGTCAAGGTCATCGTCGTCGCTGAGTGACGCGGCGGTCTGCCGGCGCTTGGGCGACCCGGCACTCCGTCGGCGCTCGGAACGGCGATTCGTCGTCGCTGAGTGACGCGGTGCCCGTCGGGCGCCGCAGAGAGGGGCAGCATCGTGGCTACCGGCAGCGTCCAGACCGACAGTAGCCACATGCAACCGCACGACCTCGACGCCGAGGAGTCGCTTCTCGGCGCCATGGTCGTGAGCCCCAACGCGATCCCCATCGCCACCGAACTGCTCGTCGAAGAAGACTTCTACCGCACTACCCACCGTGTCATCTTCAGGGTGATCCGCGAAATGTACGCGGTCGGCAAAGAGGTCGACACCATCACCCTGAGCGCGGCCCTCGAGCATTGCGGCGAGCTCGAGCACGTCGGGGGTAAGGACTTCGTGCATACCCTGGTCGACATCGTGCCGGCCGCGGCCAACGTGCGCCAGTACGCCGACATCGTCCGCGAGACCAGCGTCCTGCGCCAACTGATCAACGTCGGCAACGAGATCGCCGAGCTCGGCTACGAGCACCCCGACGAAGCCCGCATCCTGCTCGACACCTGCGAGCAGAAGGTCTTCGCCATCTCCCAGCATCGCACCTCGGCCGACTTCGACGCCATGGGCGACCTGATCAAAAGCACCTTCGAGCGCATCGACCTCATCCGCGAGGGCCTGCAGCTGAGCGGCATACCCTCGGGCTTTGCCGACATCGACAAGACCACCGGCGGCTTTCAGCCGTCCAACCTCATCGTGCTGGCCGCGCGGCCCGGCGTCGGCAAGACGTCCCTGGCGCTCAACATCGCCCACAACGTCGGCCTTACCGGCCAGGCTTCGGTGGCAATCTTCAGCCTCGAGATGAGCAAGCAGGAGATCAGCGAGCGCATGCTCTGCTCGGCTGCCCGGGTGGCCTCGCACCGGCTGCGCTCCGGCCAGACCCTGCCCAACGACGACTACTACAAGCTGGTCACCGTGGCGGGCGAGCTCGAAAAGGCGCCTATCTACGTCGACGACACGGCCGGCATCAACGTCTTCGAGCTGCGCGCCAAGGCGCGCCGCCTGGCGAGCCGAGTCGAGCCCAAGCTGGGTCTCGTCATCATCGACTACCTGCAGCTCATGATGGGCGACCGGCGAGCCGACAACCGCCAGCAGGAGGTCGCCAACATCTCGCGCTCGCTCAAGCAGCTCGCCCGCGAGCTCGACGTGCCGGTGCTCGCCGTCTCCCAGCTCAACCGCGAAGTCGAGACGCGCGCCGAAAAAAAGCCCCAGCTCTCCGACCTGCGCGAGTCGGGCGCGATCGAGCAAGACGCCGACCTCGTGATCTTCATCTACGAGCCGCGCGACGAGAACGCCAAGGGCGTCGTGGTCGTCGACATCGCCAAGCACCGCAATGGGCCCACCAACATCGCGCGGCTTGGCTTCGTGCGCGACTACACGAAGTTCCGCACGCTCAAGGCCGACGAAAAGAGCCGCTACGACTTCTAACGACGACAGCCCGACGGCCGACAGCCCGACGCTCGCCGGCGGCACCGACGCTCCCGGCCGATCCGTGTCCGAGGCTGCCGGCACCCCCGAGCGATCCGCCCAGATGCTGGTCAGCCTCAACGGAGAGATCGTGGCCGAACGCGAGGCGTACCTACCGGCGCTCGACCGCGCCGTCACCCACGGCATCGGACTCTACGAGACGCTCAAGCTGACCGGCGGCGTACCCGTGTTCTTCGGCGAGCACATGGACCGCTTGAGCTCCGGTCTCGGCGTCCTCGAGATCAGCGTGCCGTGGGACCGGGCGACCATCGCCCGCTGGATCGTCGCGCTCGCCGCCGCCGGCGGCATCTCCGACGGCGGCTGCCGCGTGCTGGTCACGGGGGGAGCCGCCTGGGGCGCACCGTCGGTCCTCATCCGCCACGACGTGCGCGAGCCGTCACTGCAGCCGCTGCGCGTGATCACGCATCGTGGCATCCGCGTCAGCGGCGCTCTCAAGGCGATGACGTTCATGCAGTCCCACCTGGCCCAGCGTGCCGCTGCCGCGGCCGGTGCCGACGACGCCATCTTCATCGACGACGAAGGCCGCATGTTCGAAGGCGCGACGTCCAACGTCTTCCTCGCCCGCGGCGGCGCCCTGGTCACGACGCCCGCCGAGGGCGCCATCCTGCCGGGCGTCCTGCGGGCGGTCCTCGAACGCGCGGCCGGCGCCGGCGGCATCCCAGTGCTCGAGGCCTTCAGCCGCGTCGCCGACCTGCGCCCGGACGACTCGATGTTTCTCACCAGCAGCGTGCGCGGCATCGTGGCCGTCGCCTCGGTCGACGACCATCGGCTGCACGTCGANNCATGCTGTCGCGGCGGCGGCGGCTTGTCGGCGAAGCCGAGCAAGCCGCCGCAGCCGACTTTCGGGCGACCTACCTCTAGGTCTCCGCCCGCCGGCATCCCAGCCCGCCCGCCGGGCCTTTCTCGTGGACCGCCGCCGTCCGCCGCCGTCTTTCGTCAACCGCCGCTTGTCGCTTCTGTCAACCGCCAACCCCCGTCGCGACCTCCAGACAGCCTGGGTCCCTTTGCTGCCTCCTTGAACAATTGGCCAAGANNCCAAGATCATGGGCAATTGTTCAAGGAGGCCGAAAGGACATCCGTCCCCGCGAGGATGCGGCGGCACCGGCTTGGCCGCGGGCCGGCGAGTAGTGATCCAGCCCGTGATGCACGACGAGAATCGCAGCAGGGCCGCCGGCGGCGCTTGAAGGCAAGAGGCGTTTCGGGGCTAGCTCACGACAAGCGCGGAGGCTTACACAGGTCGCTTCCGGGGCACGTAGCCACCATCCTGCAGGCAACCAGAGGTGACTGATGAACGCGCGCAAGGTGCTCATGTGGGCCGTGATCGGCATCGCCACCGGAGGCGCGCTGGCAACATTCGTGCTGACCTCGACCGGAGGAGGCGGTCAAGCGGCGGCCCAGAGCCCGGCGCCGGCCTCTGCCGCTCGTTCCAGGGCCGTGACCGTGCCGGCCGTCAAACTGAAGCTCGTCGCCTCGGGCCTCACGTCGCCGCTCGGCGTGACCGCGCCGCCCGGTGACACCCATCGCCTGTTCGTAGTCGACAAGATCGGCGAGATCCGGGTGATCGAGAACGGCACGCTGCTGGCCACGCCGTTCCTGAACGTGGCCAATCGCGTGTCGGCAGGCAGCGAGCAAGGCCTCCTGTCGCTGGCGTTCGACCCCCACTACGCCACCAACGGGCGTTTCTACATCGACTACACCAATCGGGCGGGCAACATCAGGGTGGTCCGCTTCACGGTGAGCGCAGGCGATCCCAACGTGGCCAACCCCCTGTCGGACAAGGTCCTGTTCAAGGTCTCCCACCACGCTCACAGCAACCACAACGGCGGACAACTCGCCTTCGGGCGCGATGGTCTGCTCTACATCGGCGTGGGCGACGGCGGCAGCGAAGGCGACCCCAATCGCTACGGCCAGAACACGAAGACGGCCTACGCGAAGATCTGGAGGCTGAACGTCACTACCTTCCGCAAGCAGATCTACGCCTACGGACTGCGCAACCCGTGGCGTTTCTCGTTCGATGCCAAGACCGGCAACCTGTGGATCGGCGACGTCGGCCAGAACAACTGGGAGGAGATCGACTTTCTGAAGGCGGGCGCCAAGCGAGGGGCCAATTTCGGCTGGAGCTACTACGAGGGCGACCATACCTACAAGCCGCAGCACATCGTGCGCACGCGCCTCGTCTTTCCGGTGACCGAGTACTCACACAAGTTCGGCTGCGCGGTGATCGGCGGCTATGTGTACCGGGGTAGCGCGATCACGGCTCTGCGGGGCCACTACCTCTACGCCGACTACTGCAGCGGACGCGTCTGGTTCAAGACCGGACCACGCAAATCCCCCCACATCCTTACCGGCATCTCCCAGAAGCTCACGAACGTCACGTCGTTCGGGCAGGACGCAAGCGGCGAGCTCTACCTGTCCGCCCAGAACGGCAACGTCTACGAGATCGTGGCGGCCTGACGCCTCAGGGTGACGGCTTAGCCGGCGACGCGGGTGACGGCTTAGCCGGCGGCGCGGGTGACGGATTAGCCGGCGACGCGGGCGCCGCCGGCGTGTTCGTCTGACTTCGTCACGCGCCGCTCGCCGGCGAAAGCTCGGAGGTGCAGTGCGCGCAGCGCCGCGCGCCGATGGGGATCTCGCTCAGGCACTCCGGGCACTCTCTGGTCGTCGGGTCCTGGCCCCTGGCGCGCCTAGCGGCCACGGCGTTCATCGGGACGACTACGGCGAAGTACACGGCGGCGGCGACAAGCACGAACGAGATCACGGCATTGATGAACGCGCCGTACGCGAAGTGGCTCTTGTGGATCGTGAACGCCAGCCCCCCGAAACTGGGCTTGCCCGCGACGGCGGAGATGATCGGCGTCAGCAGAGAGTCGACAAAGGCGCGGACCACGGTACCGAACGCGGCACCGATAACGACGGCGACAGCCAGATCGATCACGTTGCCCCTCAAGATGAACTCTCTGAAGCCCTTCAGCATGACTCTCCCTTCCTTGTTGTGACATCGTGCCTCGAGCGAGTCTACGATGGCCTAACGGCGCAGGGCTCGCTACCGCTGGGCTCGGCGGCGTTGAGCTCGACTCGGGCTCAGGCGACGGCGCGCGGCCGGCTGAGGTGACGGCACGCGGCAGACTGAAACGACGGCGTGCGGCCGGCTGAGGAGACGGCGCGGCGGCCGGCTAAGGCGACGGCGACCCGCCGATCGGCGAGGGCGTCGGCGAGGAGGGGCCGGCGCTGGGAGCCGGTCGCGGTTCGGCTTGCCGGTTCGCGGCAAGGGCGTCGCCCACGCCCCTCACGTACCAGATGAAGGCCTGGTTGAGCTGCACCCCGACCGGCGCCGACTCGGTCCCATCGGGCTCCACCGAGCGTCCGTAGCCGCGCGAACCGCCGAGGAAGAGGCGCAACAGGCGTCCGTCGGTCTCCACGACCGTCACCACGGTGGTCACCCGCACCGTCTCGTCGCTCGAATCCTTTTCCATGCTGCTGATCCAGCCGGCAAGCTCGGCGGGAGGGTCTGAAATGTACGTCGAGACCGAGCCCGAAGCCGGGAGGGAGTGATACGAAAGACCGGCGATATGGTCTGAGGTGAGCTGGAACGGATAGTCGTCGTGAACGTAGTACCAGACGCCGAACGCGACCAGCGCGATCGTCACTACGACTCCGGCCCAAAAGAGAACTCGTTTCATCGCTCCATGCGCCTCATCCGCCGGTGCACCGCCCCATCCATCCCCTCATCGCCCCATCCCCTCATCGCCTCATCGCCCCATCGGCCCGGTCATCGCCCCATGCGCCGCCTTCGGTTCGCTTCTCGCCGCGGTCGCTTCCGCACGCTGTTACTCCCTGGCGGTGAGCAGACGCCAGGCCTCGCCGTACTTCGCCGCCGTCTTCTCGACGATATCGGGCGGCAGCTCGGGACCGGGAGCCTTCTTGCCCCAGTCGAGCGTCTCCAGGTAGTCGCGCACGAACTGCTTGTCGAAGCTCGGCTGGGCGTGACCCGGCTCGTACCCGTCGACCGGCCAGAACCGCGACGAGTCCGGGGTGAGCGCCTCGTCGATCAGGATGAGCTCGCCGTCGAGCAGGCCGAACTCGAACTTCGTATCGGCGATGATGATGCCGCGCTCCCGTGCATAGGCCGCCCCGAACTCATACAGAGCGATCGCCGCGGCGCGCACCTCGGCCGCCAGGGCGCGGCCGAGCAGGCCGACGACGGCCTCGTAGGAGATGTTCTCGTCGTGGGCGCCCACGGCGGCCTTGGTGGAGGGCGCGAAGATCGTCTCGGGCAGGCGGCTGCCGTCGACCAACCCAGCCGGCAGCTCGATGCCGCACACCGTGCCGGTACGCTCGTAGTCCTTCAGGCCGGAACCGGTGAGATAGCCGCGCACGATGGCCTCGACGGGCAGCGCCTCACAACGGCGCACCGCCACCGATCGTCCCTGCAGGTGTGCTTTGGCGGAACGCCCGGCGAACGGCTCGGGGTCGACCACGTGGTTTCTGATGATCTCGCCGGTGCGCTCGAACCAGAAGTTCGAGAGCTGGGTGAGCACTTCGCCCTTGCCGGGAATGGGCGTCGGCAGGATCACGTCGAAGGCGGAGATGCGGTCGGTGGCGACGATCACCAGGGTGTCGTCGTCCAGGGCGTAGACGTCGCGGACCTTACCGCGACTGACGAGCTGCAGGTCGGTCTCGTTTGTCTCGTAGAGCGCCTTCACCTGGGTGTCTCTCCTCTCGTCGTTCCTTGAGCAACAAGCGTTCCAAGCCTTTCGTCATCCGGGCGATCCGCCAGCTAAGCGATCGGCCCTCGGGGCGATCCGTCGTCAGGGCGATCAGTCGTCAGGGCGATCCGTCGTCAGGGCGATCCGTCGTCAGGGCGATCAGTTCGAGCAGCGCCGCGGCGGCGGCGCGCGGCCCCTCGCCACCGTAGCCGGGCAGCGCGAGCCTCGTGCGCAGCTGTCCGACGAACGCGCCCGCGCCGAAGAGCGCCGCGAAGGTGCGCTCGGCCAGGGCGTCGTGCTGCGCCGGCCGCTGGGCCGGGCCGAAGATGTTGGCGAAGTAGTTGGCCACCAGGCCGCTGCTCGCGGTGGTGCCCTTGGACATGGCGCGGCCCTGGCGAAAGACCGCCAGTGCCGCCTCGGCGTCGGCGAAACGCTCGACGATCGGGTGCTCGGCGTCGACCGGCTCGAAGTTGTTGGCATAGAGCAGCACGTCGACTCCGTAGCCGTGTTGCACCTCCTCGATGGAGGTCACCGGCAAGACCACGCGGGCGTTGACCTTCTGCGGACTCATGATGATGGCCCGGTCGATCTGGCCGATGGCGTACCCCTGCTGCAGGTCGTCGAGGCGCACAAAGGCGCCGATCTCGGTGCCGTAGCCGACCACCCGCGGCCGGCCCCCGCGCCCGGTCACCTCGAGGGAGCCCATGTCGTCGGCCACGACGTGCACCTCGGCGACCTGCTCCCCGGCCGCCAGGCGCAAGGCCTCAAGCGTCTCCGACTTGCCCGTCGCCGTGTCGCCGATCAGCAGCACGCCGGCCTCGGCCCCGCCCGGCAGCACCAGCCGCGAGAAGGCGCCGTGGAACGGCAGGAGACCGCGCTTCATGGCCGCCACGTTGTGCAGCGTGAGGGCCATCTTCTTCAGATAGCCGAAGTAGGCGAACGCGTCGTCGAGTGGCAGCGCCCCGACGAGCAGACCGTGCGCGGTGTCGTCGAAGAAGACGGTGGGTCGCGGCCCGAAACGTACCAGGCCCTCGGGGGGAGCACCGTAGACCAGCAGGGCGTCGGGCCCGGCGGCCACCTGCGCTTCGCTGGCAAGCTCGAAGAGGTTCGAAAGCGAAAGGCCCAGGCCGAAGAAGCGCTGCTCGATATAGACGAAGACCACGAGCCGGCCGACGACCGCCGGGTAGCAGACCCAGCGCTCTGGTTCGAGCCGCAGGCCGGCGAGCGGATCGTCGCTCACCTCGGTGAAGCTGCCGGCACGCGTCGTGGCCGGCGGGTTGAGGATCAGCGGCGGGTACATGAGCACGCGGCGCACGAAGGGGATGCCCTCGAGCTGGGCCCTGTACGTGTCGGGCACGGGCCATCGGCGCGGCGCCACGACGACGCCCAGCTCGGCGCCGGCGTGCACCTGCCGGTAGACGTGCGGATGGGTGCCCGTGACGTTCTCGGCGACGTCGCGATAGAGGTCGCGGATGAGCTCGGCCAGCGTCTCGAGGCTGGCGTTGAAGACCCGGTCGACGCCGTCGCCGGGTCCGACCCGCCCCGCGCCGGGGTGGTCGACCAGGAATCGGTCAAACCCGCGCCAGAAGTCGTAGAGGCCCTCGACGAAGCGATGCAACGCCGGGCGGCGGCCGAGCAGCGGCGCGCGCTCGGGCGAGGTGCGCACGATGCGCTCGAGGGGATTGTGAGCCAGCAGACGCAGCAGATCGACGAAGCTCGCGCGCGCCGCCGCGTCGCTTGAGTCTATGCCGAGCGCCTCGAGCAGCGGCCCATCGTGTTCGGTCAGGTGGGCCAGATAGAGCCCGACCACACGCTCAAAGGGCTCGCTTTCGACCACCTCCCGAGTGCTCGAGCAGACGGCGCCCTGAGAGTGCAGGACGAGCTGACCGGGATCTTCGTCGAGGCGCAGAAGCGGCACGTTACCTTCCGTTTCCTTCCTTCACTCCCCCAGGGACCGGCGCCCAGGATGTTCGCAGACACTACCACGCGGCAGGGAGACGACCACGTCCGCGACGAACGCCGCGGCGAGCGCCGCCGCAAGCGTCGCGGCGAGCGTCGCCGCAACCGTCGCGGCGAGCGTGACGGCGGGCGTTGCGGCAAACGCGGCGGCGAGCGTGACGGCGAGCGTCGCGGCAAACGCGGCGGCGAGCGTGACGGCGAGCGTCGCGGCAAGCGCAACAAGAGGCGCCGGCATTGCTAGAGCACTCCAAGCAGAGTGGGCAGCAGAGCGACCAGCAGCACCACGGCCGGGTAGAGTCCGGCCCACTCCAGGTACGAGGCGGCCTCGTCGCTCGTCGGGCTGTACCAGAGCTTGGCCCCCGGCCAGGCCACGACGAACACGCCGGCCACCAGCGCGAGGTCGCTGAGCAGTCCGCCGGGCATGGGCAGCGTCACGATCGAAGCGAGGGTCGCGAAGCCCACGCCACAGGCCGCGCGAGCCGCGACGGCGGGACCGTACACCGTAGCCACGGTCCTCGCGCCCGCGCTCCGGTCCGACTCGACGTCGGCCAGGGTACTGGCGAAGCCGCGACCGCCGATCTGCCATAGCGCGAGGAACCCGAAGACGCCCAGCGCACGCCACGCAAGCGGCGCCGCCGCCGCCCAACCGGCTACTCCGCCGAGCCCCACCATGACCCCCGGCACGACGGTCTTCCAGGGCGTCACCGTGCGCAGCGCGCAGTAGACGGCCTCAAGCGCGACGATGGCGCCGAACAGCAACAGGCAGACCGGCGCCAGGGTGTAGGCGAGCACGGCGGCGAGCACGGCAAACGACACGACCCAGAGCAGCGCAAGCCGCAGGCTAAGGTCGCCGCGCGCCAGAGGATGGCTTGCCACCACGGTACGGCGGTCGACGGCGACGTCGTGATCGACTGCGACATCGTGGTCGAGGGTGACATCGTGGTCGAGGGCGGCGTCGTGGTCGAAGGCGGCGTCGTGTTCGAGGGCGGCGTCGCCTGTGCTGGCCCGCAAGGCGGCGGCGTCGCTACGCCGGTCGAGGACGTCGTTCAGCGCGAACACCGCCACAGAACCGGCGGCCGCGGCGATCGCGCCGACGACCACCACGCGCAGCGAAGGCAAGCCGCCGACCGCGAGCACCGCGCCGAGACCGGGCTGAGCCACGGACAGCAGGGCTTGACGGGTGCGCGAAAGACCGTTCAGAGCGGCCATCCGCCCCGGACTCCGGCGTCCGGCGATCTCGTCTCTTTCGGCCGCCGCGGCCGTCCGTCGATCGATG
>PMKK01000252.1 GCA_003157715.1 Actinomycetota bacterium | reverse complement strand
TTCATGAGCCAGCTCGGGCGCTTCGCGGCGCTCGCCGGGCGGCTCAAGGCGCGCTATCCAGACCTCACCGCCCACATCGCCAATAGCGCGGCGACCATGCGCGAGCCGGCCGCCCATTTCGACATGGTGCGCACCGGCNNCGGCCTGCGGCCGGCGCTGCGCCTGAGCTCGTATGTCGCCGGCATCCGCGAGGTGGGCCCCGGCGAATCGGTCGGGTACGGCCGGCGCTTCGTGGCCGACCGCCCGGCGCGCCTGGCGATTGTGCCGATCGGCTACGCCGACGGCATCGCCCGGGCTCTGACCAACCGCGGCGAGGTGCTGATCGCCGGCCGGCGCTGCCCCATCGCCGGCACGATCAGCATGGACCAGCTCACCGTGCTGCTGCCCGACGACCCGACCGCCGTGCGGCCCGGCGACGAGGTCGTGTTCATCGGCCGCTCGGGCGCCGAGCGCATTCTCGCCGAAGACGTGGCCCGGCAGCTCGACACGATCAACTACGAGATTGCCTGCGACATCTCGTCGCGTGTCGTGCGCCGCTATCGCGAGACGCCAGACTCGCCGGAGGCGCCGCGGACGGCCGCATCGCTCGAGCCACCCCTGACGTCGGAGCCGCCCGCGACGGCCGGTTCGCTTGAGACGGCCGGTTCGCCCGCGACGGCCGGTTCGCCCGCGACGGCCGGTTCGCCCGAGACCGCCGGTTCGCCCGAGACCGCCGGCTCCGCCTGACGGCGGCGCGCCGATGCTCGATCCGTATGCCATAGCCGCCGCCGCTGCTCCCGCGGCCGCCGCCAGCGACGGCGCCTGGCTTGTCGGCGGTGCGGTGCGCGACACGCTGCTGCACAGGCTCTGCGACGACGTCGACCTCGTCGTGGCCGGCGACGCCGAGGCCTTCGCCCGCACCGTGGCCGACGAGCTCGGCGGGGCGGCCTTCTCATTTTCCGAACGGTTCTCGGCCTGGCGCATCGCCTGCCCGGGCGGTCACGTCGACGTGGCGCCGCTGCGCGGCGGGTCGATCGACGACGACCTGCGGGGCCGCGATTTCACGGTCAATGCCATCGCTCGTCCGCTGGGCGGATCGTCGGCGGCCCTGGTCGACCCCTGCGGCGGCCTCGCCGACCTGCGCGCGCGGCGGCTCACCTCCTGCGGACCCGGGTCGCTCGACGACGACCCCGTGCGTGTCGTGCGCCTGGCCCGCCTGCGCTACGAGTTCGATCTGGCGCCGGCCCCCGGCCTCGAAGAGGCCGCCCGCGGAGCGGCCGGTGGGCTTGCCGCGACGAGTGGCGAACGGCTCGAGCGCGAGCTCTCGGCGCTGCTGGGTCTGCCCGGCGCCGGCCCCGCCGTGCGGTGCCTGGCCGACCTCGGCGCGCTCGAGGTCGTGCTGCCCGAAGTCGCGGCCTGCCGCGGCGTCACCCAGAACGCCTATCACCACCTCGACGTCTTCGATCACATACTCGAGGCGCTGTCGTTTCTGCCGCAGATCGTGGCCGCGCTCGGCGGCGAGCGCTATCTCACGCCACCCGACGAGGCCGGTCTCGCGAGCGCCGCGCCGCTCTCGCCGCTCGCCTGGGCCGTGCTGCTGCACGACGTCGGCAAGCCCGCGGCGCGGCAAGTCGATAGCGACGGGCGGGTGACGTTCTTCTACCACGACCGTATCGGCGAGGAGCTCGTGGCCGTCATCAGCCGCCGGCTGCGCATGAGCAAACGGTTCGAGAAGTTCCTCGGCGAGCTCGTGCGGCAGCATCTGCGGCTGGGCTTTCTCGTGCGCGAGATGCCGCTGACCAGGCGCGCCCTGGTGCGCTTTCGCCATGCCGTCGAGCCCTTTGTCTTCGAAGCCATCGCGCTCTCGCTGGCCGACCGCATGGCAACGCGCGGCGAGCGTACGCCGCCGCAGTCGCTGGCGCGCCACTTCCGCATCGCTCGCGACGTGTTCGGCGACACGCCGGCGCCGCCGCGCCGCCTGCTGGGCGGCGGCGAGATCATGGCACTGCTCGGCCTGCCCGAGGGCGCGGCCGTAGGCCGCGCCCTCGAGGCGCTGCAGGAGGAGATCGACTGCGGCGAGGTGACGACCTCTCAGCAGGCGCGCGCCTTCCTGCTGGGCTGGTGGGAGCGCGCCCAGGAAGGTTCTCCCGATGCCTGAGCTGCCCGAGGTCGAGACCGTCCGCCGCCGTCTGGCGAGCTGCCTGCCGGGCCTGGTGCTCGATCAGGTCACGGTCAACGACCCCAGCGTGTCGCTGCAGAGCGAGGCCGAGTTGCGCGGCGCCCTGCGGGGACGCCGGGTCGTCGCCCTGCGGCGCCGCGGCAAGTACCTGATCGTCGATCTCGGCGGCGTGGCGCTCGTGGTCCACCTGCGCATGACCGGGCGGCTGGTCTTCACGCCCGAACCGGGCGCCCGGGCGCCGCGCTTCGCGGCGCGCTTTGCCCCCGGCACCGACCTGTACTTCTACGACACGCGGCGCTTCGGTCGTGTCTGGGCCGTCGGGAGCGCGGCCGAAGACGAGTTCTTCAGCGGCCTCGGACCAGAGCCCTTCAGCCGGCAGTTCACCGCCGCCTACCTGCGCGACGCCCTGCGGGGACGCAGCGCGCCGCTCAAGTCGTTCCTGCTCGATCAACGGCGCATCGCCGGGGTGGGCAACATCTACGCCGACGAAGCGGCGTTCCGGGCGTGCCTGAACCCCTTGCGGCGCGCCGGAACGCTCACGTCGCCCGAGGCCGCCCGGCTGCGCGACGCGCTGCTCGAGACGCTGCAAGCCGGTATCGACCACAACGGTTCGTCGATCGACACGTTCGTGGGGCCCGAGGGAGACCGCGGCGCCTTTCAGGAGATCCTCAACGTCTACGG
>PMKK01000240.1 GCA_003157715.1 Actinomycetota bacterium | reverse complement strand
CGCCGGCACGATGTCGCCCAGGCGTACGCGGATGACGTCGCCCGGCACCAGTTCCCGGGCTGCCGGGGTGGTCCACTTGCCGTCGCGTTTGACCCGCGCCTTGATCGCCAGCTGGGCCTTGAGGGCGTCGATCGCCTTGCCCGCCTGGTGTTCTTCCCAGAACCCGATCGTGGCGTTGGCCACGAGCAGGAGCAGGATGATGAAGAAATCGGGCCAGTGTCGCAGCACGCCCGACAGGATCACCGCGACTTCGATCATCCAGGGGATGGGTCCCCAGAAGTAGGTGAGCAGCTTGAGCAGCGGATTGGCCTTCCGCTCCGCGATCTCGTTGGGCCCGTACCGGGTCAGGCGCTTCTGCGCCTCGGCTTGAGCGAGGCCGTCGGGCGAGGTCTCCAGGCGTCTCTCCACCTCCGGCAAGGGGAGGGATTGCAGATCGTCCTTCGCGGCGGGATCTGCTGTCGGCTTCGCTGTTCCAGGCTTGGACTGGACGATGTCAGAAGTCATGAGGTGTACCCGGCTGCCATTGCTTCGCCTCGCATGTGGTCGGTTGCGGGCCGCTCATCGGCGCCCCATTCGCGTTGCGCCTCGGCTGCCCGAAAGGCGCATGGGCGACGCTCCGCCGCCGCACGTGTGCGCGGCATGCGGGTCGAACGCTGGCAAGCCGCCGCCGCGAGATCGAGCATTTGTACGTGTCGTGATGTTCACGACTTCGCAGATGAGAGGGGCACGACATCGCCGACCGCATCCAGGCCGTTGCGCCCGCCCAGCACCGAAAGACGATCGCCGCTGGCGAGCATGGTGTCGCCCGAGGGCAGCACGACCTCACCTTCCCGGCTGATCGAGGTGACGATGACTCCCTTGGGCAGCCCGGCGGCGCGAAGCTTCCTGCCCGTCGCCGGCGAGGCCTCCGTGAGTCTCACCTCGAAGACGTCGGCGCCGACAGCGAGATCGGTCACCTCTCGCACGCTCGAGAGCAACTCGCGGCGATAGGCGCCCATGAGGTCCGACATCGACAGCGTGCCCACCACCTTGCGATCCTCGTCCACCACAGTGACCCAGGACGACGTCGCCTCGGTCAGCGCATCCAGGGCGATATCCAGGTGGCTCGAGACCGCCGCGGTCGGCGCCCCGGGGTCAGCCGCCTCGCCTGCGGTGCGAGCGTGTCCGGCCTTCGCGTCGAGGTCGACTCTCGCGACCGTGCCGGCGAAGCGGCGAGCCGTGTCGACGACCGGTGCGCCGGGCACGCCGGCATCCGCCAGCGCCTCGCGGGACTCTGCGGCGCTCGCGTGCGCCGCGATCACCAGCCGTGGCGGGGCCATCGCCCGTGCCGTGGGGATGGCGCTGAGCAGCGGCAGGCCGGCCAGGAGCCGCTGGGCGGGCGCGTCCGCGCGACTCTTGAGTTGACTGCGGTAAATCGTGTCGTCGCTGCGCCGCACGATGAGCCAGGCGATCCCCACGGCGATCATCGCCGGCGCCAGCATGGAGAGGCTGCCGGTCATCTCGGCTACCATGAGCATGACCGCCAGCGGCGCGCGCGAGATGCCGCCGAAGCAGCACATCATGCCGACGACCACGTAGGGTGCCGGGTTATGGCCCATGGACGGCACCATGGGTTCGAAGACGCGCCAGACCGTCGCCCCGAGAAACGCGCCGATGACCATGCCCGGGCCGAAGATGCCGCCCGACCCGCCTGAGCCGATAGAGAGGCCCGTGGCCAGCATCTTGGCGAAGGGCAGGAGGAGCACGATCCACAGCGGGATGGTCAGCAACTCGGGGCCGAGGCCCTTCTGCACCCAGCCGTAGCCCGTGCCCAGCACCTGCGGGATGACGAGGCCCATGGTCCCCACCAGAAGACCGCCGATCGCGGGCGCGGCCCAGCGCGGCAGCGGCGAGCGCCCGAAGAGACGGACCATGCCGTAGAAACTCTTCGCGTACACCAGCCCGACCAGACCGCCAAGGAGGCCGATGAGAGCAAACCAGAGGAGCTGCGAAGAGTCCGAGAACTGGTAGCCGCCGACGTAGCCGAAGAGCGGCGAGAAGCCTTCGACCGCCCCGAACACCACTGAGCTGACCGCAGAGGCGATGAAGCAGGGCAGCAAGGCCGTAGGGTCGAAGTCGTCACGGTAGAGGATCTCCGCCGCCAGCACAGCGCCGCCCAACGGCGTCCCGAAGATGGCGCCGATGCCTGAGCCGATGCCGGTCGCGACCGCCACCCGGCTGTCGGCGGGGTCGAGTTCGAGCACTCTGGAAAGCAGCGAGCCGAAGCCGGCGCTGATCTGCGCGGTCGGGCCCTCGCGGCCGCCCGAGCCGCCCGATCCGATGGTCAGTGCGGAGGCGACGATCTTGACGACCACGGCGCGGAAGCGCAGCCCCCGCGGGTTGTGATGGACCGCGGAGATCGCTGCGTCGGTGCCGTGCCCTTCGGCCTCGGGGGCAATGCCGAAGACGAGCAGCCCGGCGAGCAGTGCGCCCGAGCCGACGATCAGCGGCAGCAGCCAGGGGCGCGCAAACCAGGCCGATGCGGTGTGTCCGCCCTCTCCGGCCGGCGTCGGGACCTGATAGCCGGCGAGCACGCCGAGGAAGACGTGCGTGCAGAAGGCGAGGGCTTCGTAAAAGACGATCGCCCCCAGCCCGGCGACGATACCGATGACCACGCCGAGAACGATCCACTTGGTGAGATAGGACCGCGACGAGAGCCAATGGCCCGCACGGGCGGCCAGAGCTCGCCCGCGCACGGTGCCGCTTGCGCGGGCGAGTGAGCTTCCTTCGCTCATAGGGCCCACCCGCCGTTCCAGTCCTGCTCGGGGACCTCACCGGCGCTTGCCGCAAGCTGGCGCAGCGCCACCACCATGAAGCGCCGGTCCTCGGGCGGAATCGACGCCAGGAGGTCCGCGATCTCGTCTCGCCGACGAGCGGTCACCGTGTCGATGAGAGCGCTCCCGGACTCTGTCAGCGCGACGCGCACCTGACGGCGGTCGTGACGGTCGGCACGTCGCCGCACCAGCCCCTTGCGCACCAGGCGCTCGCAGAGGCGAGAGGCCGTGGGTGGGGTAACGGCCAGGACCTCGGCGAGGGCGGCGATGCTCTGCGGCCCACGTGAGGCAAGGACGACCAGCGAGCGGTACTGG
>PMKK01000275.1 GCA_003157715.1 Actinomycetota bacterium | reverse complement strand
AAGATCATGCTCATGAACCAGGCGATGCTCGACCACCTCGGCTACGAGCTCGACGACGTCGTCGGCGCGCCGTTCGTCACGCTGCTCGTCCCGGGCCCCGGACAGGCCCTGCTCGAAACCGAGGTCTGGTGGCCGCTGAACGACAACGAG
The DNA here is from genome assembly GCA_003157715.1 of Actinomycetota bacterium. The sequence continues at coordinate 2,804 of PMKK01000275.1, read as the reverse complement.
AGCGTGACGAGAGAGTTGACGATGGTGAGAGCCGACGGCCGCGAGCTGCTCGTCGAGTGGCGCGCCACCGCGGCGTTTTCGGCCGCCGGCGAGCTGAGCCACGTGGCCGGCGTCGGCATCGACGTGACCGCGCAGCGGTGCGCGGTCGAGGATCTGCAGCGCAGCGACGATCGTTACCGGGCCCTGAGCCGCACCGCGGCGGCCTGGATCTGGACGCGGCGGCCCGACGGCAGCCACCTGCCGCCCTTCGAGAGTTTCCTGGAGTACACCGGCATGACCGCCGCAGAGGTGGCCGGCCGCGGCTGGTTGACCCCGATCCATCCCAGCGAGCGCCCCGCGGTGGCGTTCGCCTGGCAAGCCGCGGCCACGCGCGGCGCGATCTTCGACATGGAATACCGGCTGCGCCGTCACGACGGCGTCTATCAGTGGTTCTCTGTGCACGGCTCGCCGGTCCTGGACGCCGACGGTGGCCTTGTCGAGTATGTCGGCACGAACATCAACGTCCACGAACGCAACCTCGCCCTCGAAGCCTTGCGCGAGTCCGATCAGCGCCACCGGGCGCTCTTCGAACAGTCGCCCATCGGGGCGTTCGTGTTCGATCGTGACGCGCGGATCACCGAATGCAACGCCGGGTTCGCGCGCATGATGAAGGCCGAGCCGGAGCAGCTCGTGGGCGGCGGACTGCGGGGCATGGCGGAACCCGACGTCGTGGCGGCTCTCGAGGCGGCCCTCAGCGGTGAGGCCGGTACCTTCGAGGGCGCCTTCCACGGCGGCCGCAACGGCGACTCGCTGATCGTGACGATGCACACCTCGCCGCTGCGCGGCGCGGACGGCGGCGTGAGCGGCGGCATGGGCGTGATCGCCGACATCACGGAGCGCCACCGGTTCCTGGACCGCATCGACCGGCTGGCCTTCACCGACCTGGTCACCGGCCTGCCCAACCGCACGGCTCTCGATTGCCGCCTGCAAGAGGCGCTCGGACTGGCGGCTCTGAACACCCACAAGGTCGGCCTCGCGGTGCTGAACATCGACCGCTTCAGGCACGTCTATGACACCAGGGGCGGTCACGCCGCCGACAGGCTGCTCGTCGCGGTGGGCACCCGGCTGGCCCAGCACGTCGGCGAGAACGACACCGTGGCCCGGGCGGCCGGCGACGAGTTCCTCGTGCTGCTGCCCGACGTCTCCGGCCTCGACGACGTCGTCGCCGTGAGCGACAGGATCGCGTCGGGGTTCCGCACCGCCGTGCAGGTCGACGGAGAACCCATCTATGTACAACTCAGCATGGGCGTGGCGCTGAGCCCCGACGACGCCGTCGACGCCGACGAGCTCGTGCGCGACGCCACCGTCGCCATGCGGCGCGCCAAACGCGACGGCGGCGGCGTGCGGCGGCTCTACAACCGCGCCATGGACGCTCAGTTCGCGGAGCGCCTGGCGCTCGAGAGCGAGCTGCACCGGGCGCTTCAGCACGGTGAGCTTACGGTGTACTACCAGCCTCAGGTCCGGGGCTCGCAGGCGGCGGTCGTGGGCGTAGAGGCCCTCGTGCGCTGGCAGCACCCCGCGCGCGGCCTGCTGGCGCCGGCCGAGTTTATTCCGCTGGCCGAGGACACGGGCCTGATCCTGCCCATGGGCGAGTGGATCCTCGAGGCCGCCTGCCGCCAGGTCAAGGCCTGGCACGACGGCGGCCTGGCGAAGCTGCGGCTGGCCGTGAACCTGTCGGCGCGGCAGCTCGGCGACGACGCGCTGCCCGAGACGATCGCCCGCATCGTCGAGGCCAGCGGCCTCGAGGCGGAGTATCTCGAGATCGAGATCACCGAGACCGCGGTCATGAACAACGCCGACCTGGCCCGGTCGAACGTGGGCCAGCTCAAGCGCCTCGGCGTGCGGCTGGCGCTCGACGACTTCGGCACGGGGTACTCGTCGCTCAGTCTGCTGAGCTCCCTGCCCATCCATACGGTGAAAATCGATCGTTCGTTCGTCGCTGGCATGCTCGAACACCACCGCGACATGACCATCGTCACCTCGGTCATCGCGCTCGGACACCGGCTCGGCTTGAACGTGGTCGCCGAGGGCGTGGAGACCCCCGACCAGTTCGAGGTGCTGCGCGGTAACGGCTGCGACGAGATGCAGGGCTACCTCTTCGGCCGGCCCCTGCCGGCCGAGGACTGCGAAGCGTTGCTGCGCCGCCACCGGCTGCTTCCCTGAGCCGCGGCTAGCGCAAGCGGCGCCCGGCGGGCCGCGTTCGCGGTAGTATTGGCCTCATGGACGACGCCGCGGTCAAAGACCGCCTCATCCTCATCGACGGCTCCAGCCTGGCCTATCGCGCCTACTTCGCCCTGCCCGAAGGCATCGCCACCCGCGAGGGGTTTCCCACCAACGCCATCTACGGTCTGTCGCAGATGCTGCTCAAGCTCGTGAGCGAGTTCGAACCGGCGGCCATGGCGGTGGCCTGGGACGCCCGCGAGAAGACCTTTCGCCACGAGGAGTTCGACGGCTACAAGGCGCAGCGGCCGCCGATGCCCGAACCGCTCTCGCGCCAGTGGGCGCACCTGCCGGGTCTCATGGACGCCTTCGGCATCCCCAACCTCGTCAGGCCGGGCTACGAGGCCGACGACATCCTCGGCACGCTGGCCGAAGAGGCCAAGCGCCAGGGCCGCGGCTCGCTCGTGGTCACCGGCGACCGCGACGCCCTGCAGATCGTCGACGACGACATCTGGGTCGTGACCACCGGGCGCGGCGTGACCGACGTGAAGATCTACACGCCGGCCGGTGTGGTCGAGCGCTTCGGCGTGACGCCGGCTCAGATC
>PMKK01000061.1 GCA_003157715.1 Actinomycetota bacterium | reverse complement strand
GGGCGCCGGCCGGAACGCCGGCGGCGCGGCGGGGAGGGACGACGACCGCGCCCCGGTGGACGACCGCGCCCCGGTGGACGATGGCGCCCCGGTGGACGATGGCGCCGCCGGCATCGAGGCCGGCGTCGCGGGCGGCTCGATGAGCCGCACGCCGGGGTCGCCGCCGCGCAGCGGTCCGCCGACCTCCTGCTGGAACTTGTTCAGCGCCTGCACCGAGTTCCAGCGCGGCGCGCGGTAGCGCGTCACGAGCGCCGCCGGCGGTTCGTCGCGGTACCCTTCCATGGAGAAGCTCAGGGGCGCGTCGTGGTCGTCGGGCGGCGCCGGCTCGAACACCGAGACGTCGGCGTGCAGCGCCGTGCGGCCGCTGTAACGGCTTGCCTGGCGGGGGATCTTCATGCCGGCGACGCGGGCGTCGGCGCCGGGCGCGGCCAGGGCCGCGGGCGCCAGGTCGGGGCGCTCGCGGGCAAGTTCGGCGAGCACGTCGTCGAGTCTCAGCCAGTCCTGACCGGCCGGCAGGCGGGCGGCGCCGGCGAGCGCCGCGAGCCAGCGCCAGGTGGGCTGGACCGGAAGTGGCGGCGCCATCGTCTGAAACGAGCGCTGCGCCCGGCCTTCGTGGCTCACGAACGTGCCGGTGGCCTCGGCCCACGAGGCGGCCGGCAGCACGGCGGCCGCGGCGGCCGTCGTGGCTGTCTTCACGTGGTCGATCACGATGGCCGTGCGGGCAGCCGAAAGGAAGGCCTCGACCTGGGCCGCGGGCGCGCGGCGGTAGAGGTCGTTTTCGATCACCAGGGCGACCTCGACGTCGCCCCCGGCGGCCAGGCGGAAGGCCTCGGAGAGCCGTCCGCCGCCCAGCAGGACGAGCCCCATCGAGTTGACCTCGGGCACGACCAGCGCGAGCGGCGCGGCGGCGGCCGAAGGCGGGCCCGGCAGGGCCCGCGCCAGAGCGGCCGCCGCCTCGAGCAGCGCCAGGCTGCCGCAGCTCACCCCTGAGATCACGACCGGACGCCGCGCCGCCCGCAGGGCCGCGGCGTAGCGCCCGACGCGGTCGGCGTCGGCCGCGGTCAGGCCCTTCAGTGCTCGTTTGGCGCTCTTCGGCGCGAGTGCTGCCGCCAGCGCCAGGGTGAACCGGGCCAGGCCGTCCGGCGCGGCGTGAAAGGTCTCGGCGGCGATCTCGTCGAGCTTGCCGGCGTGAGTCGTGGCCAGCCACAGCGCGCTCGGCTCTTCCTTTTTGACGGCGCCGACGCCGGCGTCGTTCCAGCGCGCGATACCCAGGCGCTCCTCGGCGACGGTGGGGCGCAGGCGCGCCCAGCGGCGCACCGAGAAGTCGAGCATCGGGGCCGTGTTGGTGAGGTCCTCGCCCAGCACCAGCACGAGGTCGGCGGCCTCGATGTCGTGCAGGGTCGGGGCCGGCGAGGGGCCTTCGCGCAGCACCTCCGCGGCGCGCTCGAGCAGGGTCTGCTCGCCGTCGGCCAGGCCCAGGAAGAATCGTTCGGCGCCGACCAGGCGCTTGAGGGCGAAGTTGGCTTCGAGCGAGGCCCGCGGCGAGCCGATGCCGACGGGGCGCGGCCGCGCGAGGCGCGGCCGCGCCCCGACCGCCACGCGCCGCTCGCCCAGGGCCGACTCGAGCCTTGCCCCGAGGCCGCGCACGAGCTCGCCGGCCGACAGGCCAGACAGGCCGACGATCGGCTTGCGCACGCGCTCGGGGCCGTTCACGGACTCGTAGGCGTACCGTCCGCGGTCGCACAGAAAGTAGCCGTTGACCTCTCCGTTGAAGCGGTTCAGGACGCGGCGCAGCTCGCCGTGGCGTTCGCCCGCGATGATGTTGCAGCCGCGGCCGCAGAAGGCGCACACGGCGGGGGCCGTCTGCAGGTCCCACTTGCGCGTGTAGTGGGCGGCGAAGGTCTTGTCGTCGAAGACCCCGACCGGGCAGACCTCGACCAGGTTGCCGCTGAACTCGCTTTCGAGGGCGCCGTCGCGCAGGCGCCCGAAGTAGACCTCGTTACGCAGGCCGAAGGCGCCGAAGTCGTGGCCGCCGGCGTAGTCGACGTAGAAGCGCAGGCAGCGATAGCACTGGATGCAGCGGTTCATCTCGTGGGTGACGAAGGGGCCCAGGTCGTGGTTTTCGAAGGTGCGCTTGCGGTAGGGGTAGCGCCGGTAGACGTGGCCGGTCATCACGGTCATGTCCTGCAGGTGGCACTCGCCGCCCTCGTCGCAGACCGGGCAGTCGTGCGGGTGGCTGGTCATGAGCAGCTCGATCACCGTGGCGCGAAAGCGCACGGCGTCGGGGTCTGAGACGGCTACCCGGTTGCCCTCTCGAGGGCGCGTCAAGCAGGCCATGACGATCTCGCCCTTCTGGTCGTCGTCGTCCCAGAAGAGTTTGACGGCGCACTGCCGGCAGGCGCCGATCGAACCCAGATCGGGATGCCAGCAGAAGTAGGGCACGTCGTAGCCCAGCGAGAGGCAGATGTCGAGCAGGTTGCGTGTGTCGTCGACCTCGTGGCGCGTGCCGTCGATCTCGATCGTGACGGTGGCCATCAGCGCTCCCGGTCCGAAGCGCTGCCCGGCAGGCCAGCGGCTGGGCCGTGGCCGGTCGGCCGATCGTCGGCGGCACGGGCTACTTCGGCCGGCCGGCCACCGGCGGCGGGAGCGACGTCGGCGAGCTGCCCCGGCTTTGAGTGGTGACAGCCGCCCTCGGCGATGTGGCGCTCGAAGTCGTCGTGAAAGAGCTCGAGCGCGGCGGCCAGCGGCTTCATGGCGCTCGGCGCCAGGTCGCAGAAGCAGGTCTCGGAGGTCAGAAGCCAGATGTGTTCGGCCAGCAGGTCGAGCTGCTCGGGACGTCCGCGACCCTCTTCGATGTCGGCCAGGATGTCGACCGTCCAGGGCAGGCCGGCCCAGCAGGGCGTGCACCAGCCGCACGACTCCTGGGCGAAGAAGCGCACGAGGTTGAGGGTCAGCCCGACCGGACAGACCGTCTGGTCGACGAGCAGCATCGTGGCGGTGCCCAGGCCGTACCCGGCCGCCTTCATGTGGTCGAAGTCCATGAGCACGTCGATGTCCGCGGCCGGCACGAACGGCGTCGAGGCGCCGCCCGGCAGCACGGCGCGCAGCTCGAAGCCGTCGCGCAGGCCGCCGGCGTGCTGCTCTATCACCTCGCGCATGGGCGTGCCGACGGGCAGCTCCCAGGCGCCCGTGCGCCGGGCGCGACCCGAGACGCCGTAGATGCGCGTGCCGCCCTCGTCGCTTGCCCCGAGGGCACGCCAGCGTTCGGGTCCCAGCCTGACGATCGCCGGCACGCAGCACAGCGACTCGACGTTGTTGACCACGGTCGGGCGGCTCCAGAGACCGGCGCTGGCCATGTGCGGCGGCCGCCAGCGAGGGTTCGCGCGGTCGCTCTGCAGGGCGTTCAGCATGCCCGAGGCCTCGCCGCACATGTAGCGCCCGATGCTCACGTGCAGGTTGATCTCGAGGCTGAAATCGGAGCCCAGGATGTGGTCGCCGAGGTACCCGCGAGACTTGGCCTCGGCGATCGCCTGGGTGAGCAGGGCGTACGGTCTGTCGTACTGGGCGCGCAGGAAGATGTAGCCGGTCGTCGCCTGGATCGCGTAGCAGGCCAGGATCATGCCTTCGATCAGCAGGTGCGGGTCGCCCTCGATCAGAAAGCGGTCCTTGAAGCTGCCCGGCTCCATCTCGTCGCCGTTACAGACCACGTACTTGACCGGCGGGGCGTCGTCGCCCAGGGGCACGAAGCTCCATTTGCGGCCGGTGGCATAGCCGGCCCCGCCGCGACCGCGCAGCCCCGCGTCGCTTACCCGCTTCGTGACCTCGGCGGGCGCCAGCTCGCGCAGCGCCGTGCGCAAGGCCTCGTAGCCGCCGGCCGCCTCGTAGTCGGCGATGCTCGCCGCTTGCCCGTCGGCGCGGAAGGCGGCCGTGAGCGGCCGCTCGTCGGGTGGCACGCCTGTCGCTGTCTTGTCACTCATCGCGGGTCACTCATAGCTCGCCAGGATCTGATCGATGCGCTCGGGGGTGAGGTCGCCGTGAAAGTCGTCGTCGATCTGCATGGCCGGGGCGTGGTCGCACTGCGCGAGACAGACGATGGGCAGGAAGGTGAAGCGTCCGTCGGGAGTGGTCTCGCCGAGGCCGATCCCCAGGCGCTCGGAGAGGTGGTCGCGCATCTGCTCGTAGGCCATGACGTAGCAGCAGTCGCTGTCGCAGATGAGGATCACGTGGCGGCCGACCGGATGGCGAAAGAGCATGTTGGCGAAGGTCGCCCGCGAGTCGAGCTGGTCGACCGAGACGCCCAGAAAGTCGCCCACGTCGGCCAGCGCCTCGTCGGACAGCCAGCCGCGGTGACGCTGCACGATGCGCAGCGCCCCGGCCGCCGCCGAGCGGCGGTGCGGGTAGTGGTGCAGGGTGGCCTCGATCTCCTGTCGTTCGCTGTCTGTCAGCATGGGCTCAGTGCTCCGCTCACCGGTCGACGTCGGCCATCNNCGAGGATCGTGATGAGGTCGGGGATCTCGAGGTGCTCGGCCATCAGGGGCAGCACCTGGAGGTGGGCAAACGACGGCGAACGGATGCGGCTGCGATAGGCGCTCTCGGTGCCGTCGGACACGAGGTAGTAGCCGTTGTTGCCTTTGGTGGCCTCGATGCCCAGGCAGGCTTCGCCGGGCGGGATGATGGGCCCCCAGCTCACGCCGAGGAAGTGGTCGATGAGCGTCTCGATGTGGTGCATCGTGCCCGGCTCTTTGAGAGGCGGAGTGGCCAGCGGCTGGCGCGACTTGTAGTCGCCGCCCGGCATCTGGTCGAGACACTGGCTGATGATCCGCAGGCTCTGGCGGATCTCCTGGCTGCGCAGCCAGACGCGGTCGTAGCAGTCGCCGCCCGTGGCGGTCGGCACCTCGAACTCGAACCGCTCGTAGCCCGAGTAGGGCCTCTTCTTGCGAACGTCCCATTCGAGGCCGCAGGAGCGCAGGTTCGGGCCCGTGATGCCCCACTCGATCGATTCGGCCGCGGTCAGGCGCCCGACGCCCTTGGCGCGCGCCTTGGTGATGCGGCTGCCCAGCACGAGGGCGTCGTAGTCGTCGAGTCGCGGCGTGAGGTAGGCGACCAGGTCGCTCACGAGCGTCTCCCAGCCCTCGGGCAGGTCGTCGGCCACGCCGCCCAGGCGCAGCCAGCCGGGGTGCATGCGGGCGCCGGTGATCGCCGTCGTCACGTCGTGGATGCGCTCGCGGTCGCTGAACATGTAGAAGACGGGCGACAGAGCGCCGATGTCCTGGGCGAACGTGCCGTAGTAGAGCAGGTGGCTGTTGATCCGGTAGAGCTCGCACAGCAGCACGCGGATGACCTGGGCGCGCTCGGGCACTTCGAGGCCGGCGAGGCGCTCGGCGGACATCAGGTAGGCGAGGTTGTTGACCACGCCGCCGAGGTAGTCGACGCGGTCGGTGTAGGGGATGAAGGTGTGCCAGGTCTGGCGCTCGCCCATCTTCTCGGCCCCGCGGTGGTGATAGCCGATGTCGACGACGCAGCGCACGATCTCCTCGTCGCGCAGGCCGACCACGATGTGCACCACGCCGTGCGTGCCGCCGTGCTGGGGGCCGACGTTCAGGAACATGATCTCGGGATCGGCGGCGAGCTCCTCGAGGCCCCACTCCTCGGGCCTGAAGGCGAGCATCTCCTGCCATTCCTCGGCGCGCTCGGGCGACATCCGCAGGCGGCCGATCTCGGTGGCCCGCGACGGTGACTCCTTGCGCAACGGGTGACCCTGCCACCAGGGCGGCATGAGGATCCGCGGCCGCTGGGGCAGGCCGTCGAAGCCTACGCCGAACATGTCCCAGACCTCGCGCTCGTACCATTCGGCAGCCGGAAAGACGCCGGTGATCGTGGGCAGCGTCGGCAGCTCGCCGCGCAGGGCGACCTTGAGCCGCACGTCGCGGTTGTGGTCGAGCGACAGCAGGTGATAGACGACCGTGAAATCGCTGGCGGGCTGGCCCTCGCGATGCCGGCGGGTACGCTCGTCGATGGCGGTGAGGTCGTAGAGCATCGGGTACGTGGTCGCGGCCTCGCTCTTGAGGTGGGCGATGACCTCGCGAGCCCGCTCGGCCGGCAGCCAGATGGTGGGGATCTCGTCGGCGGTCGGCTGCACGGCGAGCTCGATGCCGGGAAAGCGCGCGGCCAGCTCGGCGGTGACGTCGCTTGTCCGCGGGGTCATGGTCACGGCAGACCTCAGATCTCCGTCTGGGACGGCAGTTCGGTCTGGCGGCCGCGCTCCGGGCGCTTGAGGTCACGCAGCACGACGCGCGGCACGCGCTGCACGCCCTGCGGCCCGACCACCCACGACAGCGGGCGCTCCTCGGTGCCGACCGTCGCCTGCAGCAGCAGCAGACCCTCCATGAAGGTAGTCGGCGACGGCGGGCAGCCCGGCACGTAGACGTCGACCGGCAGGAACGAATCGACGCCCTGCACCACGCTGTAGATGTCGTACATGCCGCCGGAGTTGGCGCAGGAGCCCATCGAGATCACCCAGCGCGGCTCCATCATCTGCTCGTAGAGGCGCTGCACGATGGGGGCCATCTTGAGGAACACCGTGCCGGCGACGACCATGACGTCGGCCTCGCGCGGCGAGATGCGCAGGATCTCGGCGCCGAAACGGGCGATGTCGTAGCGCGGCGTGACGGTCGTGGCGAGCTCGACGAAACAGCACGAGAGGCCGAAGTTGAACGGCCACATCGAGTTCTTGCGTCCCCAGGCGACCAGCGACTGCAGGCTGCCGAAGGCGGTCGGCGGGCGCTGCGCGAACATGCCCGGCTCGGTCTGCGTCAGGCCGCTCAGAGCCAGAGCGGTGCGCGACGGGCCGCTTGTCTTGAGCGGCTTCACAGCAGGTAGACCACGACGAAGATCACGACCCAGACCGCGTCGACGAAGTGCCAGTAGTAGGTGGCTGCCTCGGCCATGCCGGCGGTGCCCGAGGCGCGCGCGATCGCGGCGGCGGTGTCGCCGGCTGCCGCGACGCCGTCGGCTGCCGCGAGGCCGCCGCTTGCCGCGCCGCCGCCGGCCGTCTCGCCCCCGGGCCGGGCCGCCGAGCGGCGCCGGTCGCGGGCCGACCTGAAGAGCAGGTAGATGAGCAGCAGGATACCGACCGTGACGTGGGCCCCGTGCAGACCCGTGAGCGTGAAGAACGACGAGCCGGTAAGACCGCTCGACAGGCCGAAGCCGGCGTGCGTGTACTCCCAGCCCTGGCCGCCGAGGAACGCCGCCCCCAGGAGCACCGTCACGACGAGGAAGAAGCGAAACCAGGCCGTCCCGCCCTTGCGATAGCCGGCCAGGGCATAGTGGGCCGTGATGCCGCTCGTCATGAGAATGACCGTGTTGACGATCGGCAGGGTGAGCGGCAGGTGATGCGTGCCGCCCAGAGTGATCAGGCTGTCGTGGATGCGCAGGTGGAGATCGGCCGACACGAGGGCCCCGAACAGGACGATCTCGGAACCGATCAGCATGAGCATGCCGGAGCCCAGCGCGGTAAAACGCTGGCCGGGCACGACCGGCGGCTCGGGCGTCTGCCAGTCGGCCGCCATCCAGAGAGCCGCCAGAACCAGCAGCAGGGCGACGCCGGCGGCCGCGACCAGCAGGGTCGTGAGCAGGCCGACCCCGATCACGACCACGGCCAGCGCCGTGACGACCGGCAGGCTCGTGTGGTGGTCGGGGTGGGCCGGCAGGGCGTGAAGGGCGGCGGTCTCGGCCGCCGCCGCCGAGTACCCGGCCGGCGGGGTGGCCAGAAGCTCGGCCACGGAGACCGCGCCGGACGCCTGCACGCTCGCGGCGAGGCCGGCGCTCGCGCCGGAGTCCGGCTGCGCGCCGGCCGCCTGCCGGGCGTGTTTGGCGTCCCAGAGGGGACGCTCGCTCGTCACCCAGGGCAGCGCCGCGAAGTTGCCGGCCGGCGGCGGCGAGCTCGTGGCCCACTCCAGCGTCCAGGCGTCCCAGGGGTCGTCGCCGGCCGGCTCGCCGACCAGCAGGCTGCGCACGATGTTGACGATGAAGATGACGACCGCCGCGCCGATGATGTAGGCGCCGATCGCCGAGATGAAGTCGAGGGTGCTCCAGCCGAGGTTGGGGGAGTAGGTGTAGAGGCGCCGCGGCATGCCCAGCAGGCCGAGCCCGTACATCGGCATGAAGGTCAGCAGAAAGCCGACCGTGATGGTCCAGAAGTGGACCTTGCCGAGCCGGTCCGACAGCATCCGTCCAGACATCTTGGGAAACCAGTAGTAGAAGCCGGCGAAGGCCGCGAAGGCGGTGCCGGCGAAGAGCACGTTGTGCAGGTGGGCGACGATGAAGAAGCTGTCGTTGACCTGCCAGTCGAACGGCACCGAGGC
>PMKK01000283.1 GCA_003157715.1 Actinomycetota bacterium | reverse complement strand
CGCGGCGTGACGGTGCCGTCGGGCTGCAGGAGGGTGCCGTCGAGGTCGGTCGCCACAAGTCGGATCGTCGCGGACATGATGGCTAGCCTACAGCACGAGATGCCCAGCTCACGGCACGGGAAGAAAGGCCGGAAGCCAACAGAAAGCGGGGCCAGAAACAAAGGAAGGGGCGGGGGCCGGTAGGCCCCCGCCCCTCGGGCGGCTCAACGAAAGACAGCCGCAGCAGGTGAGCTAGGCGCTCAGAAGGCGACTGCCTTCCGTCTCGCTACCTCAGAATCTGTCATCAGCCACCTCCTGTTTCGACTGCAAGACCCGCCCCGGCGAGCGCTCGCCGGAACGTGACTCTCAGTATAGGACAACTTCGGCCGCAGGCCAGCCGATTGGTCGGGCGGCGGTCGCGAGGCAGGCAACCGTCACGAGGCAGGCCAGCCGATTGGTCGGGCAGCCGCCACGAGGCAAGGCAGCGGCCACCAGATCGGGCGGCTGCCGCGATGCCGGGCGGCTGCCGCGATGTCGGGCGGCTGCCGCGATGCCGGGCGGCTTTCGCGGTCGGCGACGGGTAGTATGAAAAAGCACCGGGAACAACTCCGCGTGGCGCGCAAGCCGCGCCACATGAGGCACGCCGCACGAGACGCGGCGCGAGAGGCCGCACGAGACGCGGCACGCAAAGGGCGCCACGCAGAGCGCTCGGTGGTTCGCGTAAGGTGGTGTGTGGCTGCGGCAGGCCTGGCGGCCCGCCGCTCGAGACGAAAGGATCACGGTGGCCGATCTGCGCATCGGGGGCATGGCCCTCAGAGACGGCGTCTTCCTGCAGAGCCAGGACACCTGGGCGGCCGCGGTGCGGCTGCCCGACGGCGAGGTCAAGGTGCGTTCCGGCGCCAAGAGCCGGTTGCCGGGGCGCGGCGTCTTCGACCGGGTGCCGGTCGTGCGCGGCGTGAGCCGTCTGATAGAGACCACGATCGCGCTGCCGGCCATGCGTCGCGCGCTCGGCCGGCCGGTGCTGCCCCAGGAGGACCCGGCGCTGCTCGGCGCCGCCCTTGGCTCCGCTGCCGCCACGGTCGTACTGCGCCGCACGATGAAGCAGGCACCCATGCTGCGCGAGCTCACCGTCTCGGCGCTCTCGGTGCTGCCGGCACTGCTTGCCGTGCACGCCAGCGAACTGTCGCGGTTCCACGGCGCCGAGCACAAGAGCGTGGCGGCCTACGAGACCGGCGGCGAGCCCGCGGCGGCGGCCAAAGAGCACGACCGCTGCGGCACCAACCTGCTCGGTCCGCTGCTGCTCACGAATCTGGGCTCAGGGCTCGTGCTGCGCGCCACCCGCAACGACAACGATCCGCTGTCGACGCTGGTCATGGGGCTGGTCTCTCTCGGTTCGGCGTTCGAGATCTTCTCGTGGATGGCCCATCACCGTGGTCACCCGCTGGCCGAGCTTCTGCGAGCTCCGGGCGTTACCATGCAGCGGCTCTTCACGACGCGTGAGCCGAGCAGCGATCAGCTCGACGTCGCCCAGGCGGCGCTGAAGGAACTGCTGCGGGTGGAGGGCGTGGCGCACGCGCCGACGCCCGTCACGGTCTAGGTTCGCGGTTCACGACTCGGCGCCGAGCCCCGCGGTTCGCGACTCGGCACAGGGCATCGGGGGTTCGCGACTCGGCACAGAGCTTCGGGGGTTCGCCGCTCGGTGCGGGCCCGCTTGTCCTCGCTTCTACTCGCGGGGTTCGCGCCCGCGTTCGTTGAGGCGCACGCGGCGGCGTTCTTCGGCGGCCGCCCAGCGGCGCCGCTCGGCCGCGGTCTCGAGCAGGAGTTGGGGCACGGCCGTGGGGCGGCCGTCGTCGCCGAGAGCCACATACACCAGGTAGGCCGAGTTGGTGTGCAGCCACGTGCCGGTGTCGAGGTCTTCGGCTTCGACACGCACGCCGACCTCCATCGAGCTGCGTCCGGCCCAGTTGATCGTGGCTTTGAAGACGACGAGGTTGCCGATCTGCACGGGGTAGTGAAACGAGGTGCGGTCGATCGAGGCCGTGACCACGCGCCGGCGGGCGAAGCGGTAGGCACAGGTGCCGGCCGCTTCGTCGATCGCCTTGAGGATGACGCCGCCGTGGATGACGCCCATGAAGTTGGCGTCGGCCGGCTGCATGAGGGCGGAGAGCTCGACGGGGGTGTCGGCCGCGCGGATGGCCGCGGCGCTCATTGGGTGCCGCCCGCGCGGAAAGTCGCCGCGCTCATCGGGTGTCGGCCGCGTGGGAGCGTGCCGTGCTCTCTTGATGCCCGGTCGTCCGGGCTGGTGGTGCGCTCACGTGCTTGTCCGCTCAGGCTCTCGGGTCACACGTCGAACGAGCCCGGCAGGCGCCGGCGCCGTCGATCGCGGGTCTCGCGCCCGCCGCCGCCCGATCTGTCTTTGCGGCGGTCGGCCTTGCGCCGGTCCATGATGACCGTGATGTTGGGGTTGTCCTTGTAACGCTCGACGAGGCGCGCGTAGACCTCTTCGCCGAGCTCGGGCGGGACCACTGAGTAGATCACCTGAGCCTCCTCACAGCACGGCCAATCTACCAGAACTTCGCCGCTCGCGTCACCGCTGGCGTCACTGTTTGCGTCGGCGTGCGCGTCACTTCCGCGCCGACGCCTGCGTCAACCTCCGCGCCGACGCCTGCGTGAACCTCCGCGCCGACGCCGTGCCACATCCGTGCGAGGGGGCCAAATGCAACGGGCCCGGGCACTGCACGCCGCCTCTGGTGAGGAGGCTTGCAGGACCCGGGCCCGTCTTGAAGGGGGTACACCCCTTATCGGCACGGTCCGGGAGGACCTTTAGCCCCTTTTCGAGAGCGCACAGTGCCGTCCGCGCGGGCATGAGACATTTGTCTAGCCAGGCACTACAAACAGTCACGTACTACTCCGAGTTTACCGATACGGTACGTGAAGACGACCTGCCGGGAACCGAGGGGACCAAGGGAGCCACGTGAGCGCTGAACACCACGAACGAGCCGTTCTCGAGTTGAGCGCGACGCTTGCGTCCAGCCTCGTCCTCGAAGACGTGCTGGCGACGGTCGCCAGGCGCATCGGCGAGATCATGGACGTCTGGTGGGTCGACATCTGGAACTACGCCAGCGAGCGCGACGCGCTGGTCTACGAAGCGTACTGGTGCCGCGGCGGAGTGAGCGACGACGACCTGGCCTTCGTGGGCACGGTCACGCCGCTCGACGAACGGCCGGAGTTTCGCCGTCTGCTCGAGGGCGGCAGCGCGGTGGAGTGTCATATCGACGACCCCGATCTTCCCCCGGAGGAGCGCGCGGCCTACGAGAAGTGGGGCCAGAAGGCCACCCTTGATGCGCCGCTGCGGTTCGGCGACAAGGTCATCGGCACGCTCGGCGTCGCCGAGACCCGTCACGTGCGCCACTTCACCGACGAGGAGCGCGAGCTGTTCGAGCAGCTCTGCGTCGTGGCGGCCATCGCTATTCACAACGCCAAGATGTTCCGTCGCCAGGAAGAACAGACGAGGTTCATGACCTCGCTGGTCGACGCCAGCCGGGCCATCACCTCGACTGTCGACCTCGATGAGGTGCTCGATCGCGTGGCGCGCGAGGCCGTGACGGCGCTCGGCATGACGCAGGCGGTCGTCTACGAATACCTGCCCGATGACGAGGCCATCGTCTACCGGGTCCTGTACGAACGCGAGCCGGCGGGCGTGCCTCACGACCAGCTCGGCACCGCCTACTCCTTCGCCTCCTGGCCGGGCGAGCGGGCCATCGTCTTCGCCGACGGGCCCACGGTCGAGCACGTCAGCGACACGGAGATCGCGCCCGATCGCAAGAAGAGCATGGAGATCTACGACGAGAAGACCGTACTGAGCGTGCCGCTGCGGTTCGGCGAGCGGCGCGTCGGAGTGCTGCGGCTCTACGACATGCACGAGGAGCGGCCCGTCACCGAGGCCGAGCTGCAGCTCGCTCGGGGGCTCGGCGAGCAAGCCGCCATCGCCATCATCAACGCCCGCCTGTTCGGTCAGCTCGACGCCACGCAGCAGCGTCTTGGGGCGCTGCTCGACTCCAGTCGGGCACTCACGTCGAGCCTCGTTCTCGAAGAGGTGATCGACACGGTGACCCGGACCGGCGCCGCGGCTCTCGGCTCGCCACGCTGCATCCTCTACGAGTTCGACCGGGCCGGCGACAGCCTTACGGCGCGTGCCTACGCCGAGGCCACGCCGACGCCGGGCTACGCCGAGATCGGCGTACCGCTGCCCCTGGCCAAGATGCCGGGTAACCGTGCCATCCTCGACCAGCGGGTGCCGGTGATCGAGCAGCTCGCCGACCGCGGCGTCGACAAGCGCACGCGCGCCGAGATGGCGCACTGGGGTGAGTTCACCGCGCTGAACGTGCCGCTGTTCTACAACGACGAGGCGCTCGGCATCCTGATGTTCCTGGAGACCGAGGCCGAGCGTGAGTTCACGCCCGACGAGCTCGCGCTCGCCGCCGGCATCGGCGAGCAGGCCTCGATCGCTTTGCAGAACGCCCGCCAGTACCGCCGCCAGGAGGTCCACACCAATCGCCTTCTCGGTCTGCTCGAATCGAGCCGCGCGATGACCGCCTCGCTGTCGGCCCAGCAGACCATCGACGGCATGAAGGCCGAGATCAGCAACCTGCTGACCGGTATCGACTGTCGTGTCGGCGTGCACCTGCGCAACGAGGACGGTGCCTTCGAGGCGTTCGCCACCGACGGCGATGGCCGGCCGGCGACGACGGAGCGCAAGCACGCGGGCGACGAGGTCGTGACCGAGGCCCTCGAACGCAAGTGCCCCGTGCAGGTCGAACACGTCAAGGGACGCACGCGGCTTGTGATCCCCCTGCTCGTCAAGGACGAGCCCTCGGGCTTCGTCGACCTCTCCGGGCGGCTCGACCGGCCCTTCAGCGAAGATGAGATCGAGGTCGCCCAGATCCTTGCCAATCAGACCGCCGTGGCCGTCGAGAAGGCGCGGCTCTACGAGAAGATCGAGCTCCAGGCCATCACCGACGGGCTCACCGGCCTCTACAACCATCGCGAGTTCCACGAGCGGCTCAAGGCCGAGGTGTCGCGCTCGTGGCGCTATAACGCGCCGGTCTCCCTGCTGATGATCGACATCGACGATTTCAAGAGGTTCAACGACGCCTACGGTCACGTGATCGGCGACGACGTGCTGCGCGCGGTCGGCCGCTTGATGATGCTGGGGTTGCGCCGCGACATCGACGTGGCGGCTCGCTACGGCGGCGAGGAGTTCGCCATCATCCTGCCGAATACGCCGATCCGCGCCGCTCACGCCGTGGGCGAGCGCATGAGGGTGACGCTGGCGGGCAGCAAAGCCGTTCTGCCCGGCCTGGCGGCGGCCGGCGCGCGGCCGTCGGCTGAGGCGAGTGCGCAGACCTTGCTCGGCGAGATCTGCGGGGCCCCCGCTCATGAGGGCGGCGCGGCCAAGGTCGGCGAGCGCCTGCGGCGCGACATCGAGCTCGCCACCGTGCTCACCGACGAGGGAGAGCCGCTCAACAGCGTGACCGTGAGCGTCGGTGTGGCGGCGTTTCCCGACCACGCCGGCGATGCCGGCGGCCTGGTCAAGGCGGCAGACGACGCCCTGTACGCGGCCAAGCGGGCCGGCAAGAACCGGGTCTGCGTGGCCGACCTGACCGATCGCGAGTGATCCGGGCGGCGAGCGAGTCTCGCCGCGCATCGCGACAGGCGAGCCTCGGTATCGCCAGCTTTCCCCTCCAGGCCGAAGACGCCGACGAGCTCGGAACCTGCGCCGAGGCGGCTCTGGAAGAGGCGCGCGAGCTCAGCGGCAACCGCTTGCAGGTCTTCGGCGCGCCGCCCCAGGAGTCGGGGCAGGAAGAAGACTCCGACCTCACCTAGCCCACACCTTACACTCGCCTGACATTCGCCGGGCGCTCTCTTGACGCACGGCCGTCATCGTCTCTCTCCGAAGTCCACCGAGGAGGGTGACGTGGCCACACTGACGGCGCATCATGGGGGTGCCCGGGTTGCTACCATGCGACGAGACGACCGCGACGGGCGAGCGGCCTACGACGGGCGCGCGGGCAGCGACGGACGAGCCGGCTGCGACGTGCGCGCAGGCAGCGATGGACGAGCCGGTAGCGACGGGCGAACGGGTAACTACCTGCGAACGGGCACGCCGGGCGCCCGGCC
This sequence comes from Actinomycetota bacterium, assembly GCA_003157715.1. The sequence continues at coordinate 3,302 of PMKK01000283.1, read as the reverse complement.
GGGGACGGGCTACGCGGGGAGGCATGTGACAGCGACGGTCCTGATCGTCGAAGACGAGTTCAACATCGGCCGTCTCGTACGTACCTACCTCGAGCGCGACGGCTACGGCGTCGTCTGGGTGCGCAGCGGCGAGGAGGGACTCGTCGAACTCGGACGCCACGATGTCGACCTGATCGTCCTCGACATCGGGCTGCCGGGCATCGACGGCTTCGAGGTCTGCCGCCGCGTGCGCGCCTCGTCGTCGGTGCCGGTCATCATGCTGACCGCGCGCGACGAGGAGACCGACCGCGTGGTCGGGCTCGAGCTGGGCGCCGACGACTACGTTCCCAAGCCCTTCAGCCCGCGCGAGCTGGTGGCCCGCGTAAAGGCGGTACTGCGCCGCACGCAGCCGCGACGCCCGGCCGCGGAGCCCCTGTCGTGCGGCTCGGTCGAGCTGCGCCGCGACGCCCGCGAAGCTTCGCGGGCGGGCGTCGCCCTCGATCTCACGATGAAGGAGTTCGACCTGCTCGCCTGCCTGCTCGAGAATCCCGGCCTGGCGCTCACGCGCGAGCAGCTTCTCGAGCAGGTCTGGGGTCTCGAGTTTCCCGGCGGCACGCGCACCGTCGACCAGCACGTCGCGCAGCTGCGCGCCAAGCTCGGCGCGTCGCTGACCATCGAGACCCTACGCGGCGTCGGCTACAAGCTGGTGAAGCCGTGAGCGTGCCGACTGTTCCGCGGAGCGCGGGGCACGGCGCCGCCCCGCCGCCCGATGCGCCGGGCGGTCTCCGGCAACACACGACTTCGCTGGTCGTGGCCGGTGTGGCGGTCGGCGCCCTGTGCCTGTTGTTCCTGACGGCGGTCTTTGGGGCCGCTCGCGTGTCGGGTTACGGCGGCATTCCGGACCCCTTCCCCGACGCCCTGCTCGTGCGCGCGGGGGCCGGTCTTGTCGTCGGGCTCGTTCTGGTCGCGGTGCTGGTCACGGCGCTCAAATTCGCGTGGCCTCAGCGCGCCCCCAGCGCGCGAGGGCGCGCGACCTCGTTGCGCACGCGTTCGTTCTTCGTCATCGCCCTGGCCGTGGGCATCCCGGCCCTCTTTCTGTCGGCCTTCGGCTCGTGGGCCTACTACCGCTCCTGGGAGACGGCGGGCGTGCTCTACCAGGGGCAGGAATCCGCGCAAGCCGTCGAGCTGAGCTCCGAAGTCGAAAGCCTGGCGCGGGTGCCGGTGCGGCTGACGCCGGTGCAGCGCGCCGACCTCACGCGCGCCATCGCCGTTCAATACGGCGCGGTGGGTCATGTGCAGGGCGCCTGGTGGTCGACCCTGCAGGCGATCCGCGAGCAGCACGTGCTGCCTTCGTGGGCGATCGGCAGCCTCGCGCGCAAGGGCTACGTGATCGGCACGCTGAGCCGCGTCACGACGCCGCAGGCGGCCACGCTGGTGGCCTGGCGCGTCGGAAAGCACGACGTGCGCTACTACACGAGCGGCTACACCTCGCCCGCAGGCTTTGCCGTGCCCGTGCCGCTGGCCCGCCTTGCCCGCCTGGCGTTGCTCGGCGTCCTGCTCATCGTGGCCCTCGGCGTCCTCGGCGCCTGGATCCTCTCGCGCACGGTGGTGCGGCCGGTGCGCCGGCTGGCCGAGGCGAGCGGCCGGCTCGCCGACGGAGAAGCCGGCGTCACCGTCACGCCGACGGGCCCGCGCGAGCTGCGCGACCTCGCGGTCGCGTTCAACGACATGAACGCCAAGATGACGAAAGCCCAGGAGGCCGAGCAATCGTTCCTGCTCTCGGTCAGTCACGAGCTCAAGACGCCGCTGACCTCTATCCGCGGCTACGCCGAGGGCCTCGGCGACGGCGCCCTGCCGGCCGCCGAGGGGGCCGCCGTGATCGGCGCCGAGTCGGCGCGGCTCGAGCGCCTCGTCGGCGATCTGCTCGACTCCGCGCGCATGCGCAAGAGCGCCTTCGCGGTGCGCCGGGAGACCGTCGATCTGGCGGCGGTCGCCGAAGACGTGGCGCGTCGCTACGAAGTGACGGCCCGCGACGACGGCCTCAGCCTGCTGCTCAAGCTCGCCCCCGAGAGCCTCGCCACGGCCGACCACGGACGAGTCCTGCAGGTGGTCTCCAACCTGGTCGAGAACGCCGTGCGCTGCACGCCCTCGCCCGGTTCGGTCACGATCAGCACCGCGCCCGGCCTGGTCTCGGTGTCGGACTCGGGCCAGGGCCTGACCAACGACGACCTGCCGCGCGCCTTCGAGCGCTTCTACCTCTACAGCCGCTACGGCCATCATCGTCCGGTCGGCACCGGCCTGGGCCTCGCCATCGTCAAGGAGCTCACCGAGGCCATGGGCGGCCGGGTGCGCGTGTCGAGCGCCGTCGGTGTCGGGACGGCCTTCTTTGTCGACCTCCCGTTTGCCGAGTCGCCACCGTCGCCCGAGCCGGCGTCGGTGGTCGCTGAGCTTGAGGCAGTAACGCGGGTCGCCGAGCCCGAGTCCGCGCCGGCTGTTTCTGAGCCCGACCCTGCCCCGGCCGTCGCCGAGCCCGAGCCCGCCCCGGCCGTCGCTGAGCCCGCCTCGGCCGTCGCTGAGCCCGCCTCGGCATCGTCCGGCGAGTCCGACCCCGCAGCCGATGTCTACTGACCGGCCGCGGCCCACGGTCTACCGTGCCCGCGTGATCCGTCGCCGCCGGCGTCTGCTGGCGGTCCTGGTGGTCTTCGCGCTGGTCGCGGTCGGTCTGGTGGTCGCCAGCGGAAAGAGCGGCGGCGGCCGTGTGGTCTACGACCGCGCCGCCGCCGCGGCCTACGCCGACAAGTGGGCCTTGAGCGCCAATCCGGCACACTGGACCTCGCCCGACCACGACTGCGCGAACTTCGTCTCGCAGTGCGTGGCTGCCGGCGGTCTGCGACGCTTCGGCGGCGCGGTGGGCACCTGGCGCGACAACGGCCGGGCGATTCCCTCGGTGGGCTGGGTCAACTGCACGGCGCAGGAGCGCGTCTGGAGCGTGGCTTCGGGGGCCGACTCACCCTACATCGTGAGCACGAGCACCCGGCTGCCGCGCGGCTGGGCGGCGGGCGACGTCGTGTATCTCGGCAACGTGGTCGACGGTGAGGCGCAGTGGCAGCATGCGATCATCTGCGTCGGCAAGAAGGCAGGGCGGTGGATCTACGACAGCCACACCGTCGCCCATCGCCACAAGACGATGGCCACCTGGTATCCGGCCCACTTCTCGCTCATCCGCTACTGCCGTCTGGCGGACTCTGTGGGGTATCGCTGACGGCGAGTGCGGAGCCGGGACCGGGGACGCGGCGGGAACGGCGAAGCGATCCGCCGTCCCG
>PMKK01000001.1 GCA_003157715.1 Actinomycetota bacterium | reverse complement strand
CCAGGACGGCGGCGACGTGGGCGGGCTGAGAGAGCCGGACACCGGGGGCTCGGCCGACGCCGCCGCTGTCGACGGAAACGTCTGGTTGGCGCGCCGGCGGGGAATGGTGGACCCGTGCCCGGTCTTGTCGACATAGTGCGAATCAACAAACTGGCGGGCAGGCCCGTCGGCCACGTCGACTCCGCGGCGTGGCTCCGGGTCGCGCCGGCGCCGGCGCAGTTCGAAGAGATCGCACTGCCGCCCGCGGCGCCGCATCGTGGCTTCGACGCTTCGCCGAGAATCGACAAGCCGTGGGCGGCGCACGTCGCCGGCGCCGACAACGACTCCGCGCTTGGCCGGTACCTCACCGTCGACCTGCGCCTGCGCCAGATCTTCGAGGGCACGTTTCGCCCGCCTCTCGGACCGGCGTCCCTGTGCGTGACCGCGAAGGCGGTGCCCGCGTGAGCGGCCGGGCGGGCTCCGGCCCCGTGCGCCCGGCCGGCCGGTTCCTCGTCTTCGGCGCGCCGGCCATCGGTGACGCCGAGGTCGCCGAGGTCGTCGCCTCGCTGCGCAGCGGCTGGCTGGGCACCGGGCCCAAAGTGGCCCGTTTCGAGGACGACTTCAAGACGTACAAGGGCGCCGAGCACGCTGTGGCCGTGAGCTCCTGCACGGCCGCCCTGCACTTGAGCATGCTGGCTCTGCGCCTGCGGCCCGGCGACGAGGTGATCACCACGCCGATGACGTTCTGCGCCACCGTCAACGCCATCATCCACGCCGGCGCGACTCCGGTGCTCGTCGACATCGACCCGGTGACCATGAACATCGACCCGCAGCGGGCGGCGGCGGCGATCACGCCCAGTACCCGGGCGATCGTGCCGGTGCACTTCGCCGGGCGATCCTGCGCGATGGACGAGCTACTCGAAGTGGCGGCCACCCGCGATCTTGCCGTCATCGAGGACTGCGCGCACGCGATCGAGACCGAGTACGCGGGCCGCAAGGCGGGCACGTTCGGCGACTTCGGCTGTTTCAGCTTCTACGTGACCAAGAACGTCGTTACAGGCGAGGGCGGCATGGTCCTCACGTCCCGTGAGGACCATGCCGCCCGCATCAAGATCCTCGCCCTGCACGGCATGTCCAAGGACGCCTGGAAGCGCTTCAGCGACGAAGGCTACCGGCACTACTTCGTCACCGAGGCCGGCTACAAGTACAACATGACCGACCTCCAGGCGGCCATCGGCATCCATCAGCTTGCCCGCATCGAGCCCAACTGGGAACGGCGTCGTCAGATCTGGCAACGGTACCTCGAGGCCTTCGACGACCTGCCGCTCACGCTGCCGGCCCCGACTCCGCCGAACACCCGCCACGCCTACCACCTGTTCACGGTGCTCGTCGACGAGGAACGCGCCGGACTGTCGCGCGACGCCTTTCTCGACGCCATGACGACCGAGAACATCGGCGTGGGAGTCCACTACATGAGCATCCCCGAGCATCCGTTCTACCAGGAGCGGTTCGGCTGGCAGCCGCAGGACTACCCGCACGCCATGCGGGTCGGTCGCGCCACGGTGAGCCTGCCGCTTTCTCCGGCTCTGAACGACGAGGACGTGGCCGACGTGATCGCCGCCGTGACGAAGGTGCTGCGGCGGTGACGCCCCTGCCGGTCGCTCACTCGTTCGGGGTCTGGCTGCCGCCGACGATGACCTGGGCCTACAACCAGATCCGCTACCTGCCCGACGCTGCGCCAGTCGTGCTGGCCGTCGAGCTGCGCGACGATGCCGACCAGTTTCCCTGGGAGCCCACGTACTCGGCGGGACGGTTCGAGCACCGCCTGATCGTCGCCGCCCGGCGACGCGGCCTGCCGCTCTACCCGCGCTCCTACCGCGAGGCGTTCCGTCGCCATCGGCCCCGGGTGCTGCACTCGCACTTCGGCTATCAGGGCTGGTACGACCTCACCCTGGCGGCGCGCCACCGAGCCGCGCACGTGGTCACCTTCTACGGACACGATGTGAAGATGTACCCCACGACCTGGCCGGTCTGGTACGACCGCTACCGCCGGCTGTTCGCGGCCGCCGATCTCGTGCTCTGCGAAGGGCCGTTCATGCGGCGCTCCATCGTCGAGCTCGGCTGCCCCGGGGCCAAGACACGGGTGCAGCGTCTCGGAGTCGAGACGGAGCGGATCGAGTTCGTCGCTCGCCGGCCGCGCCCCGACGGGAGCGCGCGTATCCTCATCGCAGGCGCCTTCCGTGAGAAGAAGGGGATTCCGCTGGCCCTCGAGGCCGTGGCCCGTGTGCGCGAGCGCTACCCCCGCGTTCAGGTGACGGTCATCGGCGACTCCAACGGCTCCGTCGCGGAGGCGGCCGAGAAGCGCCGCATCGCCGCCGTGGTGGCGGATCGCGGCCTCGCCGATGTGGTCACACTGTGCGGTTTCGTACCCTACGAGCGTTTCGTGGCTGCGGCGCGCGAGCACGACATCTTCCTTTCGCCGAGCATCACGGCGCGCGACGGCGACTGTGAGGGCGGCGCCCCTGTCTCGATCATCGAGATGGCTGCCGGTGGCATGCCGGTGGTGGCGAGCGACCACTGCGATATCCCCCAGGTCGTCGACGACGGCCTGAGCGGTTTGCTGGCTCCCGAGGGCGACCTCGACGGACTCGTCGAGCGTCTGGCGGAAGTCGTTGGCCATCCCGAACGTTGGGAGGCCATGGGGCGGGCTGGTCGCGATCTCGTTGTCGAGCGCTTCGACGTGGGGGTCTGTGCCGTGCACCTGCGGGCGCTCTACGACGAGCTGCTTGGTGGCCGGCCCGCCCCCGATCGGATCGTCGCCTGCGCCCCGGCCGCCCCGTCGACCCGGAAGGGGTTGTCCGAGCCATGACGATCGCCATCGTCGACGAGCGTCCCGCGACGGGCGTGGAGTGGGATCGCCTGTGGCGGGCCAGCCCCTGCGCTACCTACTTCCACTCGCGTGAGTGGGCTGAGGTGTGGAGTGAGTACAGCGCCGGCAAGCTGCTGCCCGACGCCCGGATGGTGGTTTTCGCAGACGGCACCGAAGCGCTGCTGCCGGTGTCGCGCCAGCAGCTCGCCAAAGGGCTCGGCGCTAGGATCTTCTCGTCGTATGGCGGGACCTACGGGGGTTGGCTGAGCGCGTCCGAACTCACCGCCGCCCACGCTCGACTGCTGGCCGCGCATCTGCACGGGCTGTCTTCCAATCTGTACTGGCGGCTGAACCCGTACGACGCGCTGGCTCTCGGGCTGGCGACGAGGGGTGCGCAGCCGGAGCACACCCAGGCGATCGACCTGCGCGACGGGTTCGAGGCCGTCGTGCGGCGTTGGTCGCGCGGTCATCGGTCGTCGGCGCACAAGGGTCAGCGGGCAGGGGTGGTGGTGCGCCGGGCGACAAGCGAAGCCGACTGGAGGGCCTACGTTACCATCTACGAGGCGAGTCGCGATCGCTGGGGTTCGGCTCTCCGCGTAGATTATCGGAGCGAACTGTTCGACGTGCTGCGGCGGCGCGCGTCCGAGCATGTCGAGCTGTGGCTTGCGGTTGTCGACGAAGTGATCGTGGCGGGCGCTCTCTGCTTCACGACGCCGTGGCACACGGTCTACTGGCACGGCAGCGCGCTCGAGGCCTACTTTCCGTTGCGCCCCGTGAACTGGCTCATGCACGAGGTCATCCGCGATGCCTGTGAGCGCGGCGGCACCTGGTTTGACTTCAACCCCAGCGCCGGGCTCGAGGGGGTGCACGAGTTCAAGCAGCGTTTTGGGGCGCAGGAGTTGTCCTGCCCTGTGGTCTCGCGCGAAACCGCTCGCGTGAAGCTGGTGCGCCGCATTCGGCTGCGCGCTCGACTGCGGCGGCGCGCCTGAGGATGGTGGGACGACGGGGCGGGGGCGGCCGCGGCCGCCCCCGCCCCGTCGTCGTCAGTAGTGCTCGTCGTAGTGAGTGTAGACCTTGCGATCGGCACGCTCGACGCCGGAGGCGATGATGCCGAGCGCGCGTGCCGGCACGCGCTCGAAGAAGCGGGCGACTTCGGCCATCTGCTGGCGAGTGGTCTCTTCGACCCGCACGATGACCACGGCGCCGTCGACTTTGCCGGCGATGGCCGTCGCGTCGCCCACGGTGAGCATCGGCGGGGCGTCGACCAGCACGAAGTCGTTATCTTCTTTGAGCTTCTCGAGCAGGTCGGACAACTGCTGCGAGGAGGCGATCTCGCCGGGGTTGGGTGGCAGCGGGCCGGAGGTGAGTAATCGCAGCTGGAGCGTACCGACCGTGTCGCTGACGGTGGCCGTTGCGGACTTGCTGGTCACGGGCGTCGCTGAACGCGTGTCCCTTGTGGCGATCACGGTGGTGTCGATCGTCGCGGCGCCGTCGGGAGTCGTGACAACGGGCAGGGGCTCGCGCAGCGTCAAGGTGCGGATTGCCTGGTCGAGCGGCACGATGCCGGCGATCACCGACGTGAGGCCGACGTCGTTGGGGACGCTGAAGTAACTGTGCATCGTGGGCCGGCGAAGGTCGCCTTCGACCACCGCGACCCTCTTGCCGGACCTGATCAGGACGATCGCGAGGTTGGCGACGGTCGTCGACTTGCCCTGGCCGGGCAGCGGACTTGTGACCATGATCGAGCGCAGATCGTGGTTGAAGTCCATGAACTCGAGGTTGGTGCGCAGCACGCGGTAGGCCTCGGCCATGGGGCTGCGCGGGCTCTCGAGTGCGATCAGCCTGCCGTTGCGGCGGTACTCCTTGGGCAGCACGCCGATGGTCGTGATGATGGGCACGGTCACCAGCTGCTGCAGGGTGTCGAGCGTATGGATCTTGACGTCGAGAGCGTCGCGCAAGAAGGCCAGGCCGATGCCCAGCACGAGTGCCGCCGCCAAGGCGAGCGCCGCGTCCTTCTTGGGCTTGGGGCTGGCCGGCGCGCTGGGCGCCTCGGCCTGCTCGCCGACCGACACACCGCCGGTGGTGAGTTCCTTGACCGAGCGCAGTTGCTGGCGCTGGGCGATGAGCGTCGCGTAGTCGGCCGAGCCCGGCGACGTGGCGGCGATCTGCTTGTTGGTGAGCGTGAGCGCCGTCGAGATCGCGGCCTGCTCGGACTGCTGGCGCCAGGCGACGAACTGCGTGGCGTAGGCATTGGCCAGGTCGGCCGCTTTGGCCGGAGTCGGCTGACTGGCGGTGATGGTGATGATGTTGGCGTCGGTGTTGGCGACCGTCGTGATCGACTTCGCGAGCTGCTGCGGCGTGTCAGGCCAGCCGAGTTGCTGCTGGACCTGCTTGTTGACGGTCGGCGTGGTCACGAAGTTGGCAAGCGTCGCCACGGTGCGCGGATCGACGCTGCCGGTGACGGTCTGCGGGGCGATCACCGAGAGGGCCGTCTGATCGGATTCGACCATGAGAGCCGACGAGGCCTGGTAGACGTTGGGTTTGCTGAGCGCGAGTGCGAGTACGACCGTCGGAACGGCGATGACGACGGCGATGATGAGGTACTTGCGCCGCCACAGGATGCGCAGGTAGTGACGCAGGTCGAACGCGGCTTGGTCTTGTTCTGTCATGGCAGCCCCGACTGTCGGATGTGCCCTTTCGTACCCAGCTGGCCTCGGCTCATCTCATCGTCACCGTTTGCCTGTTCCTGAAGATCCGACCTGCACCGCCCGCGGCACGTCGGGCAGACGCCAGAGATGCCA
>PMKK01000163.1 GCA_003157715.1 Actinomycetota bacterium | reverse complement strand
GAGCGGCGTCTCGGGGTCGAAGCGATGGGAGTAGAAGATGTCGACGTAGTCGAGCCCCATGCGCGCCAGTGACTGGTCGAGCGAGGCCAGCAGGTACTTCCGCGAGCCCCAGTCGCCGTAAGGGCCGGGCCACATGTCGTAGCCGGCCTTCGTCGAGACGACGAGCTCGTCGCGGTAGGCGGCGAGATCCTCACGCAGGATGCGGCCGAAGGTCTCCTCGGCCGAGCCGTAGGGAGGGCCGTAGTTGTTGGCGAGATCGAAGTGCGTGACCCCAAGGTCGAACGCCCGCGTCACGATCGCCCTGCTTGCCTCGAGCGGACGGCCGCCGCCGAAGTTCTGCCAGAGGCCCAGCGAGATCGCGGGCAGTTTCAGGCCGCTGCGTCCGCAGCGGCGATACCGCATCGAGTCGTATCGGGATTCGTCTGCCATTGCCCCTCCGTTTCGAAGACGTCTGCGATGCAGCGCCACTCAGTCGCACTCTGCCACGCAAGCCGGCGAAACCATCCGTTAGGACAGCGCGCGCCGCCGCGAACTCTCTTAACATGGCGACTCATCTCCGTAACACGCACTTAAGGAACCGTGGGCACAGTACTTTGTGACCCCCCCCTCAAGGGCCCCCCAGCCCTTCGCGAGCCCCGCCCCCCCCGGCGGGGCTCGCTCCTTTTTACGGCCCACGCGCACCCGCCAGCAGCGCTGCCGGCGAAAGCTCAAGACGAGCAACCGTCGTGGCGATGAATGCAAGCGGGACCTTTGTTCTCTGAACGGTTCTCTGAACGGGCCATCGGATCGCCGTGGGAGCAGACGTGGGGCAGTGGCGCTACGCAGATCGCGGAGTCTGCTATCGAGACGAAGAGGCCGTCGTGCGAGCACTTGCCGCCCCGGGCAGGCGCAACCTCTTCCACGACGACGCGCTTCTGCTACTCGAGCATGAGGATGGTCCGCCCGGGCAGTCCCCGCCGACTCAGCGGCGCCTCATCTTGACCCTCGCGCGCTCCGACTGGTGGGGGCCCAGCTCAGCGACCGGCGTTGAGCCGCGAATCTGGTGCAGCGAGCCGCTGCCGCTTTCTGCCGACGGCCGACCGGCGGCGGGGCTACCGACCGGCGAGACCCGGCTTGCACCGGTCGTGAACGCCTTCTTTGCCCAGGTGCACGAGGACCTGCACGGCGGCAGCCAGGCAAGCGACCGACCCGACGGACCGCAGGCGGCCTTTGCCGGGTCGCAGGCGGCCTTTGCCGGGCCGCAGGCGGCCTTTGCCGGGTCGCAGGTGGCCTTCGGCGGGTCGCAGGCGGCCTTTGCCGGGTCGCAGGCGGCCTTCGGCGGCATCAGCGGGGTGGGCCGGCCGACGCACGACAGACCAGGCGCGCCGGCATCCAGTTCGCGCCGCGACCGCCCCATCCGCATCGCTCTGCTTGCCGGCCTCGCGATCATCGCCGTCAGCGTCGCTCTGGTGTTCCGGCTGACGGACGAGCGGCTACCCTCCCTGGCCTGGTCCACTGCCGCCACCCGGCCGTCCGCGTCGCAGGTCTCGGCGATCGCGTCGGCGGTCACCCCCGGCATGGTCGACATCAGCATCACGCTGAGCGACCCGCAGCTCCACGCGGAGGGCACCGGCATCGTGCTCAGCGCCGACGGCGAGGTACTCACCAACAACCACGTCATCGACGGGGCGACGACCATCACGGTCACCGACCTGAGCAACGGCCTGCGCTACCAGGGCAGCCTCGCGGGCTACGACCGCGGCCTCGATATCGCCGTCGTGCGGTTGACCGGCGCGACCGGGCTGCCTACGATCCGGCTGGGCGATTCGTCCAGGCTGAGGCTCGGCGAAGGCGTTGTGGCACTCGGCAACGCCTACGGCCTGGGAGGGGTACCGAGCACGGCGGCAGGCTCGCTGGTGGCGCTCGGTCGGAGCATCATCGCCGAGGACGAGGGCGGCGGCGCCAGGCAGCGGCTGTCCGGCCTGATCGAAGTCGACGCCGCCGTCGAGCCGGGCGATTCCGGCGGACCGCTGGTGAACGCCGCCGGGCAGACGATCGGCATCGACACGGCAGGCAACGCACGCACGGCTCTCTCGTCGGGTACCCGCCGGGCTTTTGCCGTTCCCATCCGGCACGCGCTCTGGGTCGCCACGCAGGTCATGAGCGGTAGACCCGCGGCCGGCGTGCACATCGGCCCGACCGCCTTTCTTGGGATCGGACTGGTCCGCGACGCGGCCACTGACGGCGCTCAGGCCGCCTCGGGCGTGACGATCTCCGGCGTCGTCAGGGGGTCTCCGGCAGACCAGGCGGGACTCGAGACCGGCGACCTCATCACGTCGCTCGCCGGCCAGCCGATCGACTCGCGGGCCGCGCTGGCCTCGGCGCTCGACCGCCGTCACCCCGCGGAGCGGGTCACGCTGGGCTGGACCGACCCGGCGGGCGTGCGGCACACGGCCCTGGTGCGGCTCGCCGCCGGACCGACCGGTTGAAACGGCCACGGCGTCCAGAGACGACCACGACACTCAGAGCCGGCCGCGATACTCGGGGCCGACCACGACACTCAGAGCCGAGGGGCACGACCCGGTCTGAGAGCGCGATCTCAGTCACTCCCGCGCGACGCCGGCGGTATCATGAAGGGTGACCCGGCTCACCGAGCGTGGGCACGTCACTTGCCGGAGGAGGGCAAATGGTGGACATCAGAGCAAAGCGCGTCGCCGAGCTCATCGGACCGCTGCGCGTGCCACCGGGATCGAAGGTGAAGCTGGCGAAGGACTTCGACCCCTCCTACAAGGCCGACTTTCTAAAAGAGAAGGACGCCGCCGGGCTGCTGCGGCAAGGCGTCGAGCTGCTCGCCGACTACCAGCAGCGGCTGGCCGCCCAGGACACCCACGGCGTCCTGGTCGTCCTTCAGGCGCTCGATGCCGGCGGCAAGGACGGCGTGATCCGCCACGTGATGAGCGGCATCAATCCCCAGGGCGTCTCGGTGCACTCGTTCAAGATCCCCTCCGACGAAGAGCTGCGGCACGACTTTCTGTGGCGTTACACGAAGGCGCTGCCGGCCCGCGGCGAGATCGGGATCTTCAACAGATCGCACTACGAGGAGGTCCTCGTGGTCCGCGTGCACCCCGAGAACCTCGATCGCCAGATGCTTCCCAAGAAGGCCAAGAGCAGGGGTGTCTGGCAGCGGCGCTACCGGGCGATCAACGACTGGGAGCGGCACCTGTCCGACAACGGCTTCAAGATCGTGAAGCTCTTCTTGAACCTCTCGAAGGAGGAGCAGCGGGTCCGCTTCTTGAAGCGCCTGGATCTCCCCGAGAAGAACTTCAAGTTCTCCGCCAGCGACGCGCGCGAACGCCAGCACTGGGACGACTATCAGACGGCCTTCTCCGAGATGCTGTCCAACACCAGCACCGAGTGGGCGCCGTGGCATGTCATCCCTGCCGACCACAAGTGGTTCGCTCGCACCTGCGCGTCGGCGATCATCGCCAACGCCCTCATCGAGATCGACCCCCGCTATCCGATCGTCGGAGACGAGGCTCGCGAATCGCTCGCCGAAGCACGACGCGAACTCGAGGCGCAGGCGCCCGAGGGCGAAGCGCCCGATCCGTTCGAGGCCGATTCGAAGGCCAGGAAGAAGAGCGCCACCCGGCCTGCGCAGCGCCGCTAGAGCCGGCGCGCAAGCAAGAAGCGGCGCGCAAGCTGGAGCCGGCTCGCAAGCAAGAGCCGGCTCGCAAACCAGAGGCAGCTCGCACACAAGAAGCGGGCGCCGACGCCGCGCGGTAAAGTCACTCGAGCAACGTCACTCGAGCTCAGGCGGACGGGCCGGACCGTAGCCGGTCGTACTTCCGCAGGACCGCCGCCAGTCGCTCGGGGTCGAGCGCGTGGGCCGTCACGCCGTCGCGGCCCACCATCGTCTCGGCCGCGAGCTGGGCGTTCAAGATGGCCTCCTGCGTCGCCTCTACCACGCTGTCGAACAGCGGGTCGATATGGTTGTTCGAGAGCACCTTCACCTGCGAGGTCAGGGGCGCCGGCCACGTCATGCCCGAGCCGGGCAGCCGGTTCGCGGTCGAGAAGGCGACGAAGATGTCGCCGCTCCAGTGATCGCCTGCATTGCCTGTGCGACTCACGCCAAGGCCCACGCGCCGCGCCAGGCGATCGCACTGATGGGGCAGCAGCGGGGCATCCGTGGCCACGATGCCGACGATGGAGCCTGCTACCGGCGGCGGCGCGCACGCACCGGCCGGCGGATGGGCTTCGTACTCGGGCGGCGCCGGCAGCGGGATGACGTCGCCGTTCAGGTGCCGGCCGACCGGCGCGCCGTTGACCAGGTAGTCGTCGCGCGAACCGAAGTTGGCCTGCACCAGGACGCCGACCGTGTAGCCGCCCGCGTCCGGCGGCAGCACCCGCGACGACGTGCCGATACCACCCTTGAAGTCGTAGCAGATCATGCCCGTGCCGCCACCGACGCTGCCCTCCGCGACGGGGCCGCCGCTCGCTGCTTCGTAGGCCTGGCGCACGTGCCCGGCCTTGACGTGAAACCCGTTGATGTCGTTGAGCACGCCGTCCCAGGTCTCGCCGGCCACCGGCAGACTCCAGTAGAGGTGGCCGGGCTGCCTTGCTTCGCAGTCGATGGCGACCAGGGTGTCGCGCACGATCCCGACGCTGTGACTGTTCGTCAGGCCGATCGGCGACGTCAGCTGTCCCGACTCCCTGATCCACTGCAGTCCCGTCACCTCGCCGTTGCCGTTGAGGCTGTGAAAGCCGGCAAACACCGGCTCCTCGGCCGGCACTCCGTCGTGCGGCCTGATGACCGTGACGCCGGTGCGAACGGGACCCTTACCGACCACGAGGGGTCCGTCGCCTTCGATGATGGTGGCATGCCCCACCCACACTCCGGAAACGTCGGTGATCGCGTTCAGCGGTCCCGGGACCCCCAAGCCGATCACTATGCCGAGATCACGCGCCCTCACAGTCGCCCTCCGATCAGCTCATGACTCCCTTGCCGCTTGCGCGGTCATCCGCGTCCTTCGCTCGAAACCGGTGACTCACCTGCAAGGCTCGCTTTCTGGTATGGTGCGCGCGCGAGAAGCCGCCCCAGGCAACATCAGACGACGATCGAGGAGTCGTGATGAAGGTAGATCGGCCGCAGTTCTCATCGTTCGAACCGCCGCTGCGGACGCTCATGGGTCCTGGGCCGTCCGACGTGCCGCCCCGGGTCTTGCAGGCGATGGCTCGTCCCACGATCGGCCACCTCGACCCCGAGTTCGTGAGGATGATGGAGGAGCTCAAGCAGCTCCTTCGCTACGCGTTCCAGACGGCGAACGAGATCACTTTCCCGGTGTCGGGGCCGGGCTCCGTC
>PMKK01000153.1:5174-15156 GCA_003157715.1 Actinomycetota bacterium | reverse complement strand
GGCGGCCTGGAAGGTGGCGCCGTCGCTGGCCGCCGGCAACGTCATGATCCTGAAGCCCGCCTCGGTCTCGCCGCTCACCTCGCTCGAGCTCGGCCACATCCTCGAAGAGGCCGGCCTGCCGGAGGGCGTGTTTCAGGTGCTCACCGGTCCGGGCGGTGAGGTGGGCGACTACCTCGCGACGTCGGGCGACATCGACATGGTCNNAGGCCATCATGCGGGCCGGCGCCGGGAACGTGAAGAAGGTCGGCCTGGAGCTGGGCGGCAAGAGCCCGAACATCGTCTTCGAGGACGCCGACTTCGAAGCCGCCGTCGACGGCGCGCTGGTCGGCATCTTCGCCGGCTCGGGCGAGGTCTGCTCGGCCGGCTCCCGGCTGCTCGTGCAGCGCTCCATCTACGACCGCTTCGTGGGCGAGCTCGTCTCGCGCGCCATGGCGATCCGTGTCGGGGCGCCGGCCGAAGAGTCGAGCGAGATGGGACCGCTGGTCTCCCGCCAGCAACTCGACACGGTCGAGCGCTACGTCGAGATCGGCCTGCGGGAGGGCGCCAAGCTGGCCACCGGCGGCCACCGGCTGGAAGGCAGCGGCTTTTACTACGAGCCGACCATCTTCGTCGACGTCGACAACAAGATGAGGGTGGCCCAGGAGGAGATCTTCGGGCCGGTGCTCGTCGTCATCCCGTTCGAGACCGAAGCCGAGGCCATCGCCATCGCCAACGACACGATCTACGGACTGGCCGGCGCGGTCTGGACCCGCGACGTCACGAGGGCGATGCGGGTCGTCAAGGCGCTGCGCGCCGGCATCACCTGGGTCAACACCTACCACCCGACCTACAGCGAAGCGCCGTGGGGCGGCTATAAGCAGAGCGGCGTGGGCCGCGAGCTGGGCACCTTCGGGCTCGACGAATACCAGGAGGTCAAGCAGATCAACATCGACCTCACCGGCCATGCCCTGGGCGTCTACCAACACGGGACGCAGGACGGCAAGCAGGGTAAGGTCGTGTCGCTGAACGACCGCCGGCCGTTCAACGAGGTGTTCAAGGCCGACGAGTGGGTCGGCTACTGTGAGAACTGCCACTAGGCGCGCGACGAAGTCACGCCAGTCTGAGCGGGAACGACGAAGTCGTTTCACGGCACGAGGCGCGCGACGAAGCTACGCCCGCCTGAGTGGCAACAACGAAGTTGATTGACAGTCTAGGAGGATCTGCCCGTGGCCGTAGACGTGACCGAAAAAGTAGCGCCCGGCCTGCGGATCGCCGGTCCCGTGGGGACCGGCGATCCGCTCACCGTCCACAGTCCGTGGGACGGTAGCGAGGTCGCCACCATCCCGACGACGCGCCTCGAAGAGCTCGACCTCGTGCTGGACCGCGCGGTCGCGGCCTTCGCCGAGTGGCGCTGGACGCCGGCCTGGAGGCGGGCGCAGATCCTCGAGCGCGCCTCTCACCTGCTGGACGACCACGCCGAAGAGATCGCCCGTCTCATCGCCCTCGAGGGCGGCAAGCCGCTCAAGGACGCGCGCGTCGAAGCGCGGCGCGGGGCCTCGACGTTTCGCTGGGCCAGCGAGGAGGCCAAGCGCACGGCCGGCGAGATCATCGAGATGGACGCCGACCAGACGGGCGAGAACCGCTTTGGCTGGACCATCCGCGAGCCGCGCGGCGTGATCGCCGCGATCTCGCCGTTCAACTTTCCCCTGAACCTGGTCAGCCACAAGGTGGCGCCGGCGTTGGCCGGCGGCAACGTGGTGGTGCTCAAACCGGCCTCGTCGACGCCGCTTACGGCGCTGCGCCTGGGCGAGTTCCTGGCCGCGGCCGGCCTGCCCGAGAACGTCCTGCAGGTCGTCGTCGGCCCCGGCTCCACGCTGGGCGGCAAGCTGGTCAAGGACGATCGCGTGAACATGGTGACCTTCACCGGCAGCCCGCCGGTCGGCCGCCGGATCGCGAGCGACGCCGGCATGAAGATGGTCACCCTCGAGCTGGGCAACAATTCAGCGACGATCGTCGACGACTCGGCCGACCTCGCGCTGGCCGTGCAGCGCGTGGTCGCCGGCGGCTTCTCCAACTCCGGACAGGTCTGCATATCGGTGCAGCGCGTGGTCGTCCACGAGGCCGTCTACGACGAGTTTCTGGCGGCCCTCGTGGCGTCGGTCGAGGCGCTCAAGGTGGGCGATCCGCTCGATGAGACGACCGACGTGGCGGCGCTGATCGACGACTCGGAGACGGCCCGCGTCAAGGCCTGGGTCGCCGAGGCGCTGGAGCAGGGCGCGACGCTGGCCGCCGGCGGCGTCGACGAACAGGGCGATCTGCGCCCCACGGTGCTGACCGACGTGACGCGCGACATGAAGGTCTGTGCCGGCGAGGTCTTCGGACCGGTGCTGGCCGTCATCAAGGCGCGCGACATCTGCCACGCGATCGAGATCTCCAACGACAGCGACTACGGCCTGCAGGCGGGCTTCTTCACGCGCGATCTGAACAAGGCGCTGTATGCCGCTCATCATCTCGAGGTGGGCGGCGTAATGATCAACGAGGTGCCGACCTTCCGGGTCGACCACATGCCCTACGGCGGCATCAAGAACTCGGGGATGGGCCGCGAGGGTGTCAAGTACGCGATCGCCGAAATGACCGAGCTCAAGATGGTGATGATCCGTGAGATGGACTGGGCCAGTCCCGGTTCGCCACTCGGCGCCTGCCGGCGCGAAGGCATGTAGCCCGCGGACCACCAAGCAACCAAACGACGAGCGAAAGGTCCTCTATGATCAGCGCACGCAATCAGCTCCCAGGCACCGTCAAGTTCATCACGCTCGGCACGGTCATGGCCGAGGTCGTCATGGACGTCGGTGGGGCAGAGGTCGTGGCGGCCATCACGCGCCGCTCCGTCGAGGCCATGGGCCTCAAGGAAGGCGACAGCGTGAAGGCCGTCGTGAAGGCCACCGAGGTGATGGTCCAGAAGTAGCGCTCGCTCGGCGTGAGCGGTGCTCGCGTGGAGCGGCGCTGAGGTGGGAGCGGTCAGTGTGACGCGGCGGTGGGGGCGCGTTACACTGGGATCACCGTGAGCGCCACCTCCGCACCCCGCGTCGACTACCTGCGCCTGTCCGTCACCGACAGGTGCAACCTGCGCTGCGTCTACTGCATGCCGCCCGAAGGCGTGCCGCCGCGCTCGCACGACGAGATCCTCTCCTACGAGGAGCTGCTGGTCTTCGCCGCGGCCGCCATCGCGGCCGGCATCACGAAGGTGCGCGTCACCGGTGGCGAGCCGCTGGTGCGCAAGGGCTTCGTCGGCTTCATCGAGCGGCTCGCCGCGCTCGAGGGCATCACCGACCTTTCGCTCACGACCAACGCCATCCTGCTGCCGGCTTGTGCCGCCGAACTGCGCGCGGCCGGCCTCAAACGGGTCAACGTGAGCATCGACAGCCTCGACCCCGAGCGCTACGCGCGACTCACCCGCCGCGGGTCGCTGGCGCAGGCGCTCGCCGGACTCGATGCGGCTCTGGCTGCCGGTTTCTCGCCGGTCAAGGTCAACGCCGTGCTGCTGGACGGCGTCGAGGACGAGGTCGACGGCTTCGTCGAGCTCATCCGCCGTCGCGACGTGCACGTGCGCTTCATCGAGTACATGCCGCTCGATCGCCGGCTCGCGGCCGACCGCGTCTTCGTGCCGGCCGGCATCCTGCTCGAACGGCTGCGCGCGAAGTACGCGGTCGAGGCGGTCGACGGCCCGTTCGGACTGGGCCCGGCGCGCTACTACCGGGTGCCCGGCGACCGCGGCACCATCGGCTTCATCGCCGGCGTCTCCGACCACTTCTGCGCCGGCTGCAACCGTCTGCGCCTGATGGCCGACGGCCGGCTCAAGACCTGCCTGTTCTCGGCGCCCGAGCGCGAGCTCGACGTGCGGCCGCTGCTCGGCCGTCCCGCCGAGCTTGCCGCCACCATCGGCGCGGCCATCGACGGCAAGAACTTCGATCGCCTGGTCGAGGCGCCCGACAGCGGTCGCGGCATGTCCCAGATCGGGGGGTAGAATCGCATGAGCAGACCCGTGAATGGACCCGTGGACATACCCGCGCGTGGACTCTCCCACCTGGACGACCGTGGCCGGGCGCGCATGGTCGACGTCGCCGCCAAGCCCGAGACCGAGCGTACGGCGCGGGCCGAGGCGAGCGTCACGATGGCTCCCGAGACGCTCGCCGTCATTCGCGACGGGCGCGTTCCCAAGGGCGACGTGGTGGGTACGGCTCGTCTGGCCGGCATCATGGCCGCCAAGCGCACTCACGAGCTCATCCCGCTCTGTCACCCTTTGGCGCTCTCGTTCGCTGGTGTCGAGGTCGAGGTCGACGAGACTCTGCCGGGCTTGCACGTGACCACCGAGATGCGCCTGATCGGACGCACCGGCGTCGAGATGGAGGCGCTCGTCGCGGCTTCGGTGACCGCCCTCACCATCTACGACATGTGCAAGGCCATCGACCGCGGCATCGAGATCGGCGCCGTGCGCCTGCTCGAAAAGCAGGGCGGGGCCAGCGGTCACTGGCGCCGCGGGCGGGACGACCGATGAGCGCGCCGTCCGACGGCAATGCGGCGCGCGATCGTGCCATCACCGGCGATCGTGTTCTCGCCGGCGAGCGCGTCGTCGTCGGGGAGCGTGCCGTCGCCGGCGATCTTGCCGCCGAGTCAGGCGCCGCGAGCCCGGCGGCGCTGCCTCGAGGGACGGTCGTCTCGGTCAACGTCGCCCCCACGAAGGGCGTGCGCAAGCAACCCCGGGCCGAGATTCTCCTCGTGGCCGGCCACGGCGTCGACGGCGACGGTCACGCCGGTCCGTGGCATCGGCAGGTGAGCCTGCTCGCCCGCGAGAGCATCGCCACGATGCGCGCGAAGGGGCTCGACGTCGGTCCGGGAGACTTCGCCGAGAACGTCACCACCGAGGGCGTGGCCGTGGCCGAGCTGCCGCTCGGTACCCGGCTGCGGCTGGGCGGCTCTCTGGTCGAGCTCACCCAGATCGGCAAGGTCTGTCACGACCACTGCGCCATCTATCGCGCCGCCGGCGATTGCGTCATGCCGCGCGAAGGCATCTTCGTGCGGGTGCTCGAGGGCGGACCGCTGCGAGCCGGCGACGAGGTCGCGGTCGAGTCGCTCGGCGACGGGTCCGTCGAGGGCGTGGCCGCGGGCGACGTTCCGGCCGGCAGTGACGACTTGACCGCCGGCGAGGGCGTGGCCGCGGGCGACGTTCCGGCCGCGGGCGACGTTCCGGCCGGCAACGCCCGTGAGCCGCAAGCAGCCGAGCAAGGTGAGGCGCAGGTGAGTGAGACCGTCCCCATCCGGGCCGTCGTCATCACCCTGTCCGACTCTGGGCACGCCGGCCTGCGCGTCGACGAGAGCGGCGCGGTGCTCGAAGGTCTGCTGAACGAGCTCGGCGCCGAGTACGTCGAGCGGCTGCTGCTGCCCGACGACGAGCTCCTGGTCAGAGAGAAGCTGATCCACTACTCGGACCGAACCGCGGTCAACCTTATCCTCACCACCGGCGGGACGGGCTTTACCCCGCGCGACGTGACTCCCGAAGCCACGAAGGCGGTGTTCGACCGCGAGGCGCCGGGCTTCGCCGAAGCCATGCGGGCCGCCTCGCTGGCTAAGACGCCTCGAGGGATGCTCTCGCGCGCCGTGAGCGGCTTGCGCGGCGCCACCCTGATCATCAACTTTCCCGGCAGTCCGACGGCCTGCAGAGAGAACTTCGAGGTGATCCGCGAGGCCCTGCCGCACGCCCTCGAGAAGCTCGCCAACGTGGGCGGCGACTGCGCCGTCGAACGGTAGGACCGCCGGGCGAGCTCAGTCGGGGTCGGTCAGCGCCAGGGCAAAGTAGGCCGCGATCGTGGCGTCGGCGTCCTCGACCTCCTGCCAGTGCGCCGAGCTGAGCAGGCCCGAGAGCCCGCGCGCGTCGATCCCGAGCTGCGACGCGGCCGCGGCGTGCGTCTCGTGACCGCGCACCGCGCGTACCGCCTGCCACTCGGCGTCGCTGCGGCCGCGTACAAAGGGGTCGACCAGGCTGCTGTAAGCGTTCAGGAGCAGGTCGCCGGCCGCGCCGGAGCCGCTGTAGCACACCAGACGGTCTTCGTGCCAGGCCGCGACGAACGCGTCTTCGGCCGAGCCCTCGACGGCCACGCCGACGCGCACCTGCAAGGGGGCGAGCAGTTCGCGCATGACGCTGACGCACAAGGGCGCCTGCACGGGGTCGGTCAGGGCGCCGTGCAGCGCGTCGTCGTAGGCGACCTCGAACGGCGCGGCGAGGCTCGGCAGGAAGAGTTTGTTCAGCTCGCGCACGGCTTCGCCGAGCGTGGGCAGCAACGTCTCGGGGTTGTCGAGCTCGCGTGAGCCGATCACGTCGGCGTAGATCCCGGCGGGCATGGGTGCGCCTCCTCGGCGGTGGGTGGGCGTCGGCTTACCTGTACGCCGGGGACGGCCCCATTCCTTTCGTGTGGCGACCGTTGCGCGGGGCCGAACTGGTGACGTTCGCGCCGCTTCCGACTACATTAGCGTCTGTCGGCGCCGCGCTTGAGGCGTGGAGCCGCCTGTATGATGCAGAGGTGACCTGGGCAGGGGGAATGAGGCAGTGAACAGAAGGGCCCGCCGGCGCCTGATCGTCGCTACCGCCGTGCTCGTCGCGGTCGTGGCCGTGGCGATGGTCTATGTCATCGCGCGTGAGGGATCCTACTACCGCCAGGTCTCGGCGCTCACGGCGGCCGACGACGGCCGCAACGTCACGGTCGGCGGGGCGGTGGTCAACGGCACCATCGTGCGCGATGCCTCGGGTGTCGCCTTTCGCATGGAGGATCTGACCGGCCGGCCGGCCACGGTCCGGGTCGAGTATGGAGGTCAGATGCCGGCTACCTTCGCCGCCGGCGTGCAGGTGGTCGTCAGCGGCCGGTACGCCGCCGCCGGCGGCGTCATCACCGCCGATCAGCTCGAGACCAAATGCCCCTCGAAATACCAGGGCAAGGCGAGCCCGCTGCCGCAGCCGAGCAAGGCGACCTAGGATCGCGCTCGTGATCTCAGGACCTCAGTCGTGCTCGCAGGTGCGCACCTCGTGACCGCAGGTTCGTCGCGGTGATCGTCCTCGGCCGTTTCGCCCTGTTCTGCGCGCTCGTCTTCTCGCTCGGCGCGGTCGCGCTCATCACGCTCGGCTTGCGGTCGCGCAGCCGGAGTCTGCTGCGCAGCGGCTACCTGGCCGCGTACGGGCTGTTCTTCGCGGTCGTGGTGGCGAGCTCGGTGCTGCTCTCGGCCTTCGTCTCGCGCGACTTCTCGTTTGCCTACGTCGCCGCCAACTCCGACACGAGCCTGTCGACGTTCTATCGCGTTGCCGGCTTCTGGGCCGGCCAGCAGGGTTCGCTGCTGCTCTGGCTGCTGCTGCTGGCGGTCGTCACGGTCGTCATCGCCTTGCGCGGTGTCGAGCGCCTGGACCGCCTGACGGCCGCCGCCGTGGGTGTGCTCGCCGCGGTGGCCGCGTTTCTGGCCGTGCTGATGGTCGCCGACAAGGGCTCGAACCCGTTCGTCGCGGCCGGCGCCGCCACCGCCGGCCGGGGCCTCAACCCGCTCCTGCTGCATCCGGCCATGGTGTTCCACCCGCCGGCCCTGTTCGCGGCGTATGCCGCTCTCACGGTACCCTTCGCGTTCGCCACCGCGGCGCTGCTTGTGGGCAGCACCGGGCGCGAGTGGGTGCTGGGCTCTCAGAAATGGACGGTGGCCGGCTGGGCGCTCCTCACGCTGGGGATCGGCCTAGGCGCGTGGTGGGCCTACGTCGTGCTGTCGTGGGGCGGCTACTGGGGCTGGGACGCGGTCGAGAACACCTCGCTCATCCCCTGGCTCACGGCGACCGCGCTGCTGCACTCTATGAATCTCTACCGGCGCCGCGGCCTGTTCAAGCGCTGGACGCTTGCTCTGGCCTGCGCCACCTTCTGGCTCACCCTGGTCGCCACCTGGACCACGCGCACCGGCCTGATCGCCTCGGTGCATGCCTTCGAGCGCAACGACGTGCTGATCGCCATCCTCACGACCCTGCTCGTCGTCGTCGCGGCGTGCTCGGTCGGCCTGCTGGCCTGGCGCTGGCGGACCTTCGGCAGCGCGGCGCGACCCGCGGCCCTGGCGCCGCGCGACGTGCTGCACTCGCTGACGAACGTCGCGCTCAGTGCCTGCGCCGCGGCCCTCCTGCTGGCCACGGTCGCCGTGCCGCTCATCTTCGACCGCACCGTGACGCCGGTCACCTACCGCCTGTTCGCGCAGCCGCTCGGCGTCGTCGTGGTGGCGGGACTCGCGCTCTGTCCGCTGCTGGGCTGGGCGCGTGCGGCAGGCTCTCGTGTGTGGCGTGTGCTGCTCGTTCCCCTGCTCTTCGCGGTGCTCGCTCTGCCGCTCCTGCTGGCGACCGGCGACTGGCGCTCGAG
Source organism: Actinomycetota bacterium (assembly GCA_003157715.1). The sequence goes on along the minus strand of PMKK01000153.1, from coordinate 6,751 downwards.
CCTCTTCGGCCTGATCGGCCTCGAAGTCTGCGTGGTGGCCGGCGCGGCCCTCGCCGGGTCCGTCGTGGCCGGCGCGCGGCGGGCCGCCGGCGAGCAGGGACTGCTCACCGGCCTGCGTCGCACGCTGCTCGGCAGCCGTACCCGCAGTGCCGCCTATGTGGCTCACTGCGGCGTGATCCTGGTGCTCGTCGGCCTGCTGGGCTCCAACGTCTACAAGGTCGAACGCAGCGCCTATGTCGCCGCCCAGCCCGGCGCCACGGCCCGGGTGGCCGGCTACACGCTGCGTTTCACCGGCTACACGCAGGACACCGGACCGCAGAGCTCGCAACGCTACTTTGCCCACTTCGCCGTCGCGCGCGGCGGCCGGCAGGTGGGCCTGCTGGCGCCGCACACCGACGTCTACCCGNNCCCGCAGGCCGGCGCGGCCGTGCGGGCCGTGATCCTCGCCGGCCTCGGCCGCGACCTGTTCGTCGTCGCCCAGGACCCCTTCGACACGACCAGCGCCCACTTGCGGCTGCAGCTCGACGTCTTTCCGCTGGTCGATCTGGTGTGGGCCGGCGTGCTGCTGATGGTCGCCGGCGGCGCCGTCTCGCTGTGGCCGCCGCGCCTGCCGGCGACGGACACGGCGGACTCGCCCGACGGGGCGCGGGACACGCCCGACGAAGCGCTGAGCACGCCCGACGGGGCGCGGGACACGCCGGACGAAGCGCTCCGAGGCAAGGTCTGATGGGCGGCGGCGAGGCCGGCCGGCGCGGCGTCACCCCGCACGACGGAGGTCTGCCCGGCGCCGACCGGCGCGGCGCCGCCGCGCGCGAGGGCGGCGGGGACGCGCCGGAGATCAGCGTCGAGGGTCTCGGCAAGGCGTTCGGGCGCCGCGACGTGCTGCGCGACGTGTCGTTCAGCGTGCCGCGGGGAGGGTTTCTCACCTTGTTCGGTCCCAACGGAGCCGGCAAGACGACCACGCTGCGCCTCGTGGCGACGCTGCTGCGGCCTTCGTCGGGCAGCATCGCGATCGCCGGTCACGCGCTGCGCGACGATCCCCAGCCCGCCCGCCGGGCGATCGGCTTCATCTCGCACAATCCGCTGCTGTATCGCGATCTCACGGCCCAGGAGAACCTGCGTTTCTACGCCGACATGTACGGCGTCGCCGACCCCGCGCGGCGCATCGCCGACCTGCTCGAGCGAGTCGAGCTCAGCCACCGCCGCTACGACCTGGCGCGCACCTTCTCGAAGGGCATGCTGCAGCGGCTCGCGATCGCCAGGGCGCTGCTGCACAGGCCTCGCGTGCTGCTGCTCGACGAGCCCCACTCGGGGCTCGACCCGCACGCCGTCGACATTCTCGACGGCCTGCTCGGCGAGATCCGCGCCGAGCACACCTTCGTCATGACCACGCACGACCTGGGCAAGGGCCTCGAGCTTGCCGACCAGGTGTTGATCCTCGACGCCGGCCGGGTCGTCTTTCGGCAGACCGGCCGGCCGGCCGCCGCCGACTTCGCGGCGGCGTACCGCGAGCACGTGCGCTCGGCAGCAGGGGACTAGGCGTGCGACGAAGCCACACCAGCCTGAGCGACGACGAC
>PMKK01000153.1:0-5122 GCA_003157715.1 Actinomycetota bacterium | reverse complement strand
GACGACGAAGTCGATCGGCGGCACCAGGCCGTGGCCTTCCGTCAGTTCAGGGCTTTGCTGCGCAAGGACATTGTCTCTGAGCTGCGCACCCGCGAGATGCTGGCCTCGATGTTTCTGTTCGTGGTGCTCGCCATGATCGTCTTTCACTACGCCTTCACGGTCCACGGCGGCGGCAGCGGCAGCAGCGGCTTCGGCGGCACCGGCACCGGCAGCGGCACCGGCGACCTCTCGCTGTTTGCCGGCGGCATGCTCTGGGTCGTGTTCGTCTTCGGCGCGCTGCTGGGGCTGAACCGCTCGTTCGCGCACGAAAAGGACGAGGGCTGCCTCGACGGCCTGCTGCTCTGCCCGGTCGACCGGGTGACCATCTTCCTGGCCAAGATGACCGCCAACCTCATCTTCCTGGGGATCATCCAGGTGCTCGCGGTTCCTCTGTTTCTCGTGATCTTCGCCTCTGGGCGGGTGGCCGCGCACCTGCCGGCCTTCTTCGCCCTGATCGTGCTCGCCGACCTCGGCATCGCCGCGCTGGGCACCCTGGTGGCCACCATCTCGATGAACACCCGGGCCCGCGACCTGCTGCTGCCCATCCTCTTTCTGCCGCTCGCCATCCCGCTGCTGATCGCCGCCGCCTCGGGCACCAGCACCGTCTTCTCGGGCGCCGCGGCGGGTGGCTCGCTGCTCTCCAGGCTTGTGTTTCTGCTGGTATACGATGGCGTCTTTCTGGTGCTGGCCTACGGCACCTACGACTTCGCGATAGGAGAGTAGAGGGTGGAGAGCGCCTCGACAGTCGCCGTGGACCGCCTCGACCGGCCGCCCCGGCCGGATCGACCGGCCGGCCTGAAGCTCGCTACGACGACGGCGATCCTGGCGGCCGCCGGCGTCGCGCTCGCCTGCGGTCTGGTCGTGGCCTTCTGGGTCGCGCCCACCGACGCCTCCACGCTCGGCTTCAGCCAGAAGATCTTCTACTTTCACGCGCCGATCGCCGAGACCGCCCTGCTGGCTTACGGCGTGGCCTTCGTCTCGGCCGTTCTCTACCTGCGCCGCGACGACGCAAGGTACGACCGCCTGGGGGTCGCCGCGGTGCGGCTGGGGCTGCTGTTCAGCGTGCTCGTCCTGGTCACCGGCTCGATCTGGGGCAAGGCCGCCTGGGGGGTCTGGTGGGCCTGGGATGCGCGGCTCACTACCTTTCTCATCGCCTGCCTGCTCTATGCCGGTTACTTCGTGCTGCGCGGCACGGTCGAAGACGAATCGCGCCGCGCCACCTACGCCGCGCTGTTTGCCATCGTCGCCTTCGTCGACGTGCCGGTCACCTTCTTTGCCACCCGGCTCCTGCCGGCCGGTCTGCATCCGGTCGTGCTCGGTCCGCAGGGCAGCGGCATGGCCGCCCGCGACCTGGTCGCCTTTCTCATCAGCATGGCCGGCATGACCCTGCTGTTCGTCGGACTCCTGCGCATAGAGCTTGGTATCGAAGCCCTGCGCGAGGAGTTGCAGGACCTGAAGTACCGTCTAGGGAGCTGATCCGATGCCACTCGCCGAAGCCGTCAAGTACGTCGCCGCCGCCTACGCCGCCGTGCTGGTGGGGCTGATCGTCTACCTCGTCTCCGCCGGCACGCGCATCGCCCGGCTGCAGCGCGACGTACGACTGCTCGACGAGGAGCTCAAGCGGCGCGGGGACGGCCGCTAGCGCTCAAACCGGGGCGCCGAGGGCGCCGTCAGACCGGGGCGCTGACCGCGCCTCCACGTCGCACACACACGGACAGAAACGAAGCCGCGAGGACACGGACCGCACCGGCGCCGCGAGCAGAGGGACCGAACCGGCGCCGCGAGGACAGGGGGATCACGAAGCGTGGCACACGCGCAGGTCGTCTTCTTCTGGTTTGCCTACCTGCTCTACGCGGGCGGTTTCGTCTGCTTTGCCTGCTATCTGTTCTCGCGGCGGGAGCTGCAGGACAGGCTCGGCACGGCCTGCGTGGCGGTCGGCTGGCTGTTCGCGACCGTGGCCCTGGCGCTGCGCTGGGCCGCGGCCGGCCACGCTCCGGTCGTGGGCGCCTACGAGTCGACGGCCACGCTGAGCTGGGCGATCGTGGCTGTCTACCTCATCCTCGCCTGGCGTACGCGCGTGAAGGCGCTCGGCCTCTATGTCGTGCCGGCGGCACTCGTCTTTCTGACGATCGCCTGGAGCCGCTACGCACCTCCCGCTCATCTCGTGCCGGCCCTGAAGAGCGACCTCGTGGTGATCCACGTAGGCATGATCTTCACGGCTCTGGCGGCCTTTCTGGTGGCCGGCGGGGCCGCCCTCATCTACCTGGCCGAGGACCTCGCCCTGAAGCGGCGGCGCATCGGTCCGGTCCTCGGCCGCCTGCCCTCCCTGCGCACGCTCGACCAGCTCACCGGGCATGCCGTCATGACCGGCTTGCCGTTTCTGTCGATGGGCATCGCGGCCGGCGTCATACGGGCCGAGAAGTTCGGCGTCGAGCACTGGTGGCGCGACGCCGTCGTGGCGCTGGCCGTGGCCGCCTGGGCGATCTACGCGGGCTTCGTCTATGCCCGCCTGGCCGCCGGCTGGGCGGGGCGGCGCACGGCCTGGCTGGCGATCGCCGGCCTCGTCTGCCTGCTTGCCATCCGCCTTGTGGCGGTGCCCTATCTGAGTGGATTTCACGTTTGGGGTAAATAGGGGATTCGTATGCACCTTGTCGTGACCGGCATCTCGCACAAGACGGCGCCGCTCGAGCTGCGCGAGCGGCTGGCGCTGCCGTGCGACGAGGCGGCGCGCTTCGGGCGCCGCCTGGTCGATGCCGGCCCGGCCTCCGAGGCCGTCGTCCTGGCGACCTGCAACCGCACCGAGGTCTACCTCGTGGCCGACGACACGCTCGCCGCCGGGCGGCTGGCCGTCGAGCGGCTGGCCGCCCTCGCCGGCGTCGACCCTGCCGAGCTGCGTGCAGCCGCCTACCAGAAGAGCGGCGACGACGCCATCGCGCACCTGTTCCGGGTGGCCGCGAGCCTCGATTCGCTGGTGGTCGGCGAGGCGCAGATCGTCGCCCAGCTCAAGGACGCCTACCAGGCGGCCCGCGGCGAGGGCTGCACGGGCGCGGTCTTCAACAAGCTCTTCCGTCACGCCCTCGAAGTGGGCAAGCGCGTGCGCTCGGAGACGGCCATCGGCGAGCGGCCGGTGTCGGTCGGCTCGGTCGCCGTCGATCTGGCCCGTCAAGTGCTGGGCAAGCTCGAGCGCCGCGTCGTGCTGGTGCTTGGGGCGGGCGAGACCAGCGAGCTCACGGTCAGGCATCTGCAGGCCCACGGCGTCGGCGCCGTCGTCGTGGTCAACCGTACTCTGGCAAACGCCGAGAAGCTGGCGGCTCGCTGTCACGGCCGGGCGGTCTGCCTCGACGAGCTTGACGAGCAGCTCGTCGCGGCCGACATCGTGATCTCCTCGACGGGCTCGCGCGAGTTCGTGGTCGACCGGGCCCGCTTCGCCGAGATCATGCGCCGCCGCCGGCGCCGGCCGGTGTTCGTGATCGACATCGCCGTGCCGCGCGACTTCGAACCCGCCGCCGGACGCCTCGAGGGCTGCTACCTGTACGACATCGATGACCTGCAGGGTGTGGTGACCGCCAACCGCGGTCAGCGCGAGCGCCAGGTCGCCCAGGCGGAGCGCATCGTGGCCGACGAGCTGGCGCGCATGAACGAGTGGCTGGCCGGTCTCGAGGTCGTGCCCACCATCGCCCGGCTGCGCGGCGCGGTCGACGCCATCCGCGAGGCCGAGCTCGAGCGCATGGCGGGGCCGCTCGGCACGCTGACGGCTGCCCAGCGCGCTCAGGTCGAACAGCTCACCACGGCGATCGTCAACAAGATCCTCCACCTGCCGACGGTCCGCATGAAGGAGCTCGCCGCCGAGCGCGACGTCTCCGTGTACGTCGAGGCACTGCGCCGGCTCTTTGACTTAGACGAGACGGCGTCGGTCGCGACGCGGGGCAGGGATGCGGCCGCGGACCCGGCGGGCGCAGCGGGCGCGGCGGACCCCGCGGGTCCGGCGGGCGCGGCGGATCCGGCGGGCGTGGTGGGCGTGGTGGACGACGAGGCGGGTGCGTTGGGCACGGCGAACCCGGCGCACGCTGCTGCGCCGCGGAACGGTTCTGCCGTCCGTTCGCTTGCGGTAGCCGCCGCTGCTGCCGCGCCGCCCCCGTCATCCGCGCCGCCCTCGTCACCCGCGCCGCCCTCGTCACCCGCGCCGCCACCGTCACCGGCGTCGCCCGCGCCGTTCGTGTCTCCCGCGCAGGCATCGTGAACGGGGTGGCGACCATACGATGGGCGCCGCGGGTGCGATGAGCGCTGAACGCCTGGTCATAGGCTCGCGCGGCAGCGCGCTGGCGCTCGTGCAGGCCGATTGGGTGGCGGCCCGCCTGAGAGAGGCGCACCCCAGTCTCGAGGTGACCGTCGAGAGGATCGCGACCACCGGCGACAGGATCCTCGACGCGCCCCTGTCGAAGATCGGCGACAAGGGACTGTTCACCAAGGAGCTCGAGACGGCCCTGTCCGACGGTCGCATCGACCTGGCCGTACACTCGGCCAAGGACGTCCAGACCGCCGTGCCCGCCGGCCTCGTCATCGCCGCCTTCACGCGCCGCGACGAGGTGCGCGACGTGTTCGTCGCCGCGCCGGTTGAGCGAGGCACACGCGAAGACGGGCAGGCCGAGCGACGGCCGCCCGATGGACCGTCCGCGGGGCGGCCGGGGGGGCGACCTGCCGACCTGCCGGCTGCCCTGGACGAACTGCCGCGCGGCGCCCTGGTGGGCAGCTCGAGCCTGCGGCGGCGCTCGCAGCTCCTCGGCCTGCGGCCCGACCTGCGGCTCGTCGACCTGCGCGGCAACGTTCAGACCCGGTTGCGCAAGCTCGCCGAAGAGGGTCTCGACGGCACCGTGCTGGCCGCCGCCGGCCTCGCGCGCCTGGGTCGCTCCGATCTCGCCGCGTTCGTGTTCGGACTCGACGAGATGCTGCCTGCCGTGGGACAGGGCTCGCTCGCAGTCGAAACGAGGGCAGGCGACAAGCGCGTCGCCGCGCTCGTCGCCTGCCTCGACCACGGGCCCACGGCTCTCGCGGTGCGCGCCGAACGCGCCCTGCTCGCCGCCCT
>PMKK01000069.1 GCA_003157715.1 Actinomycetota bacterium | reverse complement strand
CCGGCGCGTGGGGATGGGTCGCGGGCGGCAGGCGGGGATGGGCTGCGGCGCGCGGGCGGCGGCAAGCTTGCCGCGGAACCGCTCACCAGCGGGCACCTCGGCGAGCTGCGTGTCATCGACGAGGCCGTGCTCGGCCTTGATCGCACTCTCGAGCACCGCTGGTTTCTCGGCAGGGCGGACAATTCCGGCTGGCTGTTCCGCCGCCGCGAACGGGCCGTCGGCTATGCCTACCTGGGTGGCGATGGGACCGAGGGCGCGGGCGCCCTCGGTCCCATTGCCACCCTCCGTCGTCAGGATCAGCCCGCTCTCCTGCGCTTCGCGCTCGCCGAGCTGGCCGCCCGGGGCGTCACGCAGGCGACCGTCGCGGTGCCGGGCCCGAACCTGGCCGCCCAGCGTCTGTTATGGGAAGCCGGTTTTACGTTTCCGGCCGCTGCCGGGCTGCTGTGCGCGTCGCGGCCGTTCGGGCGCTTCGACCGCTACCTGCTCGCCGGCGACTGTCTGTTGTAAGCCGAGGGGCGAAAGTGGACGGGCCCGCCGCCTCGGTGCGTCGAGGCGGCGAGCCCTGAGAGGTCCCCGGGTCGGAGGGACCTTGTGACGGGGCACCGGGGGGCGGCGCCCCATGAGGGGGGTCTCTTCTAGTGTGCCCGCCTCGGTTGAAGAACCCATGAGCATCGGTTGAGCATTCGCTGTGAATGTGCGCCGGCCGCGGCTGCCCGCCTGCCGGTGGCCCTGGCGAACATCAGGCTACGCCTGCGTCGGGGCATCGGGCGCCTGCGTTTCGCCGTCGGGCGCTCGCGTCGGGACCGGGGTGCTTGACGGCGTCTCGGTCTGTGCGGACCGCGGCGGGACCGTGGCGGTCGCTGCCTCGGGGACGGTCGTGGCGGTCGCTGCCTCGGGGACGGCCGCGGCCGCCGGTGCGGGTGGTGTGTTCGCGGCCACCTGATTGCCAGCGCCTCCGGGTCCGCCGACTCCAGGTCCGCCGACGCCCGGTCCGCCGACGCCCGGGCCGGTGACGCCCGGTCCGCCGACGCCCGGGCCATGCATCTGCCGGTGCCACTGCTCGAACTGCTGCCACTGTGGGGCGAGCGGTCCACCGGTGCCTGGCGCGGAAGCGAAGCCCCCGCCCGCGGGACCCGGGGCGATGGTGCCGCCGGTCGTGGCGCCCGCGGCGACGGCGCGGGCCGAGTGCCGGGCGGGATCGATCAGGTAGACGATCGCCGCGCCGACGCCGCCGGCCAGAAGCACCGCCGCGAGCAGACCGAGTCCGGGAAAGCCCGCGCCGCGGCGGGTGAGGCCGCCGCCGATGACGAAGCTGCGCATCATGCCGTGCTGGGACGAGCCGATGCGCGTGATACCGGCGTTTCCGTGGTTGAAGCCGACGTGGTAGGAGACGATGCCGACGGCCGCGATCAGGGCTGCCACCAGCGCGCCGACCACGATCCAGATGATCGTCTTGCGGTTCATGAGCGGTTCCTCTCGTTGCTGCACGGCGTTGCTTTCAGCCGTTGCTCCATGCGGCCGCGCTGGAGCGGCCGTCAACGAAGAGTATGCTCGGCGCGAGTTGATTCAGGCCGTGAGATTACTGTGGAACGGCTGTGAGCGCCGTTCCCCGCGCGGCCCGCGCGCCGCCCCCGCCCCCGCCGCCCCCCCGCGCCGCCCCCTCTACCGCTCCCTACACCGCCCCGCCGCGCCCGATGGAGCGCGGCAGCACGATGGTCTCGTCGCGCCCGGGGCCGACCGCGATGAACTTGACGCGCGTCTTGGTGAACTCGGCGATGAACTGTATGTAGTCGCGCGCCGTCTCGGGCAGGTCGGCCCACTCCTCGCACGCGCGCAGGTCGTCTGTCCAGCCGGGCAGCTCCTCGAGCACCGGTCTGGCGTGGTGAAAGTCGGTCTGGCGCTCGGGGAACTCTTCGAGCACCTTGCGGCCGGCCTTGTAGCCGGTGCAGACCTTCAGGGTCGGCATGCCGGACAGCACGTCGAGCTTGGTGATGGCGAGGTGGGTGATGCCGCTCACGCGCACCGCGTAGCGCAGCGCCACCAGGTCGAGCCAGCCGCAGCGCCGCTGGCGGCCCGTATTGGTGCCGAACTCGTTGCCGATCTCGCACATCGCGCTGCCGATCTCGTCGTTCAGCTCGGTCGGAAACGGGCCTTCGCCGACCCGCGTGGTGTACGCCTTGGCCACGCCGACCACATGGTCGATACGGGTCGGGCCCACGCCGGCCCCGGCGCACGCGCCGCCGGCGATCGGGTTGGAGCTCGTGACGAACGGATACGTGCCGAAGTCGATGTCGAGCAGCGTGCCCTGGGCGCCCTCGAACAGCACCTCGCGGCCCTCGTCGAGGGCCTTGTTGACGAGCAGCGAGGCGTCGCAGATGTACGGCTCGAAGCGCTCGCGATAGGCCAGCACTTCGTCGGTCACCAGATCGGGATCGAGCGTGCCGATGCCGTAGATCGTCAGCAGCTGGTTTTTCTCGTCGAGCGCCACGCGGATCTTGCGGCGCAGGATCTTCTCGTCGAGCAGGTCCTGGACGCGCACGCCGACGCGCGCGTATTTGTCGACGTAGCAGGGGCCGATGCCGCGCCCGGTGGTGCCGATCTTGAACCTGCCGAGCTGCTTTTCGGCGGCTCCGTCGAGCAGGATGTGGTAGGGCATGATGAGGTGGGCGTTGGCCGAGATGCGCAGGTTCTCGACGCCGATGCCGCGCTCCTGCAGGGCGTCGATCTCGCTGAACAGCGCGGGCGGATCGATGACCACGCCGTTGCCCACGACGCAAAGCTTGGACTGGTAGAGGATGCCCGACGGGATGAGGCGCAGCTTGAACTCCTCGCCGTCGCNNTTGCCCTCGTCGCCCCACTGGGAGCCGATCACGATGGTTGCCGGCATCAGCTTGTTCCCCCGTTCAGGATGGATCGGGCGGCGAGCACTCCCGAGGCGCTCGCCTGGACGAGGCCCCGAGTGACGCCCGCGCCGTCGCCGATCGCGTAGAGATTCTCGACCCTGGTCTGCAGCCCTTTGTCGAGCTGCGGCCGGGCCGAATAGAACTTGACCTCGACACCGTAGAGCAGCGTGTCGCGGGCGTTCACGCCGGGCGCCAGCTTGTCGAGCGCCACGAGCATGTCGAGGATGTCGCGCAGATGACGGTAGGGCAGCACGAACGACAGGTCGCCGGGCGTCGCGCCGCCGAGGGTGGGTTGCACCGTGCTGCGCCGCAGGCGCTCGGCGGTCGAGCGATGGCCGGCCAGCAGGTCGCCGAGGCGCTGCACGATGATGTCTTCGCCGAGCAGGTTGGCCAGGCGCGCGACCGATTTGCCGTAGGCGATGGGGTCGTCGAACGGCTGCGTGAAGTCGGTCGAGACGAGCAGCGCGAAGTTGGTGTACTCGGTCTTGTGGTCGGCGTAGCTGTGGCCGTTGACGGTGACCACATCGCCGTAATTCTCGACCGATACGACGCCGTGCGGGTTCATGCAGAAGGTGCGCACCGGGTCGTCGAAGGTGTCGGCGTAGTAGATCAGCTTGCTCTCGTAGAGCACGCTGGTAAGTGGCTCGGTGACCTCGGCCGGCACCTCGACGCGCACGCCGATGTCGACGGGGTTGGTACGCACATCGATACCGAGGCGGTGGCATTCGGCGGAAAGCCACGAGGCGCCCTGACGCCCCGGCGCGACGATCACCGCGTCGGCCGAATACTCGCGCCCGTCGGTGCAGATCACGCCGGTAGCGGCGCCGCCGGTCACGACGATGCGCTCGACCGTGGTGTTGGTGCGCAGCGTCACGCGCGGCTCGAGATCGTCGTGCATGGCCTTGAGGATGCCGGCCGCCCGGTCGCTGCCCATGTGCCGCACGGGCGAGGCCACCAGTGTCATGCCGTGGACGAGCGCCTGGCGGCGGATGACGTCGAACTTCTTGCTCAGGGCGCCGTGCACCGTGGCCGGCGCGCCGTACTCGCACCACACGCCGTCGACGTAGTGCACGAGCTCGGCCAGAGCGTCGGCTTCGACGAACTCGCCGAGCCAGCCGCCCACCTCGGGGGAGAGCGTCAGCTTGCCGTCGGAGAAGGCGCCGGCGCCGCCCCAGCCGCAGGTGACGTCGCACGGCGAACAGCTGGCGCAGACGCCGCTGTCGCGCGCCGGGCAGACGCGCTTGTCGATGTCGGGGCCACGCTCGAGCAGCAGCACCGAGCTGCCGTTGCGGCGCACGAGTTCGAGCGCGGCGAAGATGCCGGCGGGGCCGGCCCCGGCAATGACGCAATCGTAGTGTGTACGGGTCTCATCCAAGGTGATGGCGGGGGAGGCAAAAAGAGAAACAGGGACTTCCCTTTTGGAGATACTAAGCCGCGCGCGCCGCCAACTCAACTACCGGGCGCGCCGCGGCGGCGGGCCTGGGGTGACGCCGGCAACGTCGCGGCGCTCCGCGCCGCGAACGGCGTCAGGCTCCGTTCGGGCGTGGTAAGGTCGTGTGCGCGGCGGGGTCCGGCGGCCCGGCGCCGACCCGACGAGCAGCGGCTGGGAGCCTGAGTGGCGGAGTCCTGGATCAAAGTGGCAGACGATGGTGCGCTGACCGACGGGCGGGCCCTGCCCGTCTACCCCCGGGGACTCGGCGTGCTGCTGATCAAGGCCGGCGGCGCCGTCTATGCGATCGCCAACCGCTGCGCCCACATGGCCTGCCCGCTCGAGGGCGGCGCCTGCGAGGCGTTCATCATCACCTGTCCCTGCCATGACTGGCGCTTCGACATACGCACGGGCGCCTTTGTCGATGCCTCCGAGATCGCCATCCCGACCTATCCCGTTCGCGTGACCGACGGCGAGGTCTTCGTTTCTCTGTAGCAAGGAGGCCGCGTGAGCGACCCGATATTCGTCTATGCGCTGAGCACCTGTCCCTGGTGCCGCAAGGCCAAGAAGTACTTCGAAGACAAGGGCGTCGCCTTCGAGGCCGTCGACGTCGACCTGCTGCCCGACGACGAAAGCGACCGGCTGGCAGCCGAAGCCTTCGAGCTCTCAGGCTCACGGGCCTACCCGGTGGTCAAGATCGGCGGCGAGGTCGTCGTCGGCTATCTCCCTGAGCGCTTCGACCAGCTCATCGAGGCCGGCGGCTGATGGGCCACGACGCGCGCAAGGCGGCGCTGCGCGACTTCTACACGCCGCTCGTCGTGGCGATGGGCTACAAGTTCACGCCCGACGACGACCTGGCCGACTTTCTGCTCGAACAAGAGGCGGTCCTCGAAGAGACCAAGGGCGCGCCGTACTGTCCCTGCCAGGTCCGCACCCGCGAGCGCGAGTACGACATGAAGATCGTCTGCCCCTGCATACCGTTCCACCGGGCGCACTTCGACGCCATGCGGCGCTGCTGGTGCGGGCTGTTCGTCCACCACGACGTGACCGATCCCGACAGCCTGCCGCAGATCGCAGCGAGCGAGCTCGGCATAAAGGAGTGAGGCGCCGTGTGGACTGAGGTCGCAAAGACAGACGACATCGCCGCCGGCGGGCTGAAGTTCGTCAAGCTCGGCGGCGCCCAGGCCGTGCTGTGCAACTGCGACGGCGTCTTCTACGCGGTGGCCCGGCGCTGCGGCCACATGAACGCCCCGCTCGACCAGGGCTCGCTCTCTGGCCATGTGCTCACCTGCCCGCTGCACTTCGGCCAGTTCGACGTGCGCGACGGTGCGGTGCTGGCCTACCCCCTCGACCGTCACTTCGGTGCCGAGCCGCTGCCCGAGCAGGCTCAGCGCGTGCTCGGCGTCGAGCAGCGGCTGCAGCGCAAGATCCGGGTCGAGGGTCTGCGTACCTGGCCGGCCAGGGTGACCGGGCAGGCGGTCGAAGTCGACATCTGAAGCCCGGTCCGCCGGCGACGGCGAGGGCGGCGGCGCCCGCGCGGGGCGACCACAAAGCGACCAGAAGCGACGACAGTGCGGCCGTGAGGCCGCGACGAAGCAGTTACGACAAGGAGGAAACGATGGCTTTTGAACTTCCGCCCCTGCCGTGGGCCGAGGATGCGCTCGAGCCGGTCACGTCGGCACGCACCATCAGCTTTCACTATGGCAAGCACCATCGGGCCTACGTCGACAACCTGAACAAGCTCGTCGCGGGCACCGATCTCGAGACCCGCAGTCTGGAACAGGTGATCGGCATCGCGGCCGGCGACGCCGGCAAGGTCGGCATCTTCAACAACGCGGCTCAGGTCTGGAACCACAGCTTCTTCTGGCAGTCGATGAAGCCGGGCGGCGGTGGCGTCCCGAGCGGCGCGCTGGCCGCCAAGATCGACGCCACCTTCGGCGGGCTGCCGGCCTTCGTCGAGCAGTTCAAGGCCGCCGCGGTAGGACGTTTCGGTAGCGGCTGGGCCTGGCTGGTCG
>PMKK01000066.1:197-9298 GCA_003157715.1 Actinomycetota bacterium | reverse complement strand
GCGCAGAGCCGCATCGCCACCTTCGCCGACTCCCTGCTGGGCGACGTGCGCAACAAGGACGCCGGGGCCGGCGGCGAGGCCCTGAACGAGCTCCTGAAGAAGGTCCGCGAGCTCGATGTCGACGCTCTCAGCCCCTCGGGCAAGACGCACCTCCCCATCGTCGGGCGGTTCTCCAACGTCTTCAACCGCTTCGCGACCAAATACCAGAAGGTGGCCGGCAGCATCGACCGCATCGTCGATGCTCTCGAACGCTCGCGCATGGGACTGCTCAAGGACATCACCGTGCTCGACAAGATGTTCGAGCTCAACCTCGAGTATCTCAGGCAGCTCGACGTCTACATCGCCGCCGGCGAACAGGTCCTCGTCGAGCTGAACACGCAGCGGCTGCCGGCGCTCGAAGCCGAGGCGCGCACCTCCGACGACCCGATGGCCGCTCAGCGGCTGGCCGACTTCCAGCAGGCGGTGACCCGGTTTGAGCGGCGTCTCTACGACCTCAAACTGACGCGCGCGATCGCAGTGCAGACGGCGCCCCAGATCCGTCTCATCCAGGGCTCCGACCACGACCTGGTCGAGAAGATCCAGAGCTCGATCCTGACTACCGTGCCGCTCTGGAAGAACCAGATCGTCATCGCCATCAGCCTCTACCGCCAGCAGAAGGCGCTCGAGCTGCAACATCAGGTCGCCGAGACCACGAACGAGCTGCTCGTGAAGAACGCGCAGCTCCTGCGCGAAGGCCAGGCCAAGGTCGGCCGCGAGGTCGAGCGCGGCGTGGTCGACGTCGAGACGCTGCGCAAGGTCAACTCCGACCTCATCGCTACCCTCGAAGAGACGATCCGCATACAGGACGAGGGCCGCCAGAAGCGCCTGCAGGCCGAGGGCGAGATCGCCCAGCTCCAGGGCNNGCGCGGCCAGGTGCCGCAGATCGCACCATCCGACGAGACCCTGCTGCCCAGGGGCGAACTCTAGACGAGACCCCCCTCGACCACCTGCAGCGTGGCCAGGCTCAGATCGCGCGGGCCGTGGATCGAGACGCCGCTCGCCGCCGCCTCGCGCAGGTAGTCGATCGTCTCGGCCGTGATCTCTTCTCCCGGACCGAGCACGGGGATGCCGGGCGGATACGGCACCACCATCTCGGCGCTGACGCGCCCCGCGCAGGCGACGAGCGGCAGAGCCGCCCGAGCGCCGAAGAACGCCTCGCGCGGGCTGACCGCCTGGCGCCCCGCAAGCGGCAACTTCGGCGGCACTTTCGTTGCCGCTTTCTTGCCGCTTGCGGAAGCCCCCTCGGCGATCGCCGCCAGAGCCGTGACGAGCCGCTCTACCGACGCCTCGGAGTCGCCGAAGGTGATGTTGGCGACGATGTTGTGGGGGTCGGCGGCCTCGATGGCGACGGCCTGCCGGCCCCGCAGGGCGCGCTCGAGCTCGTAGCCGCCGATGCCGAGGGCCGCCGCCGAGATCGTCAGCCGCACGGGGTCGAAGTCGACCGCGCCGGCCAGAGCCGCGTCGGCCGCGACCGAGTCGGCCAGAGCCGCCCTGTGAGCCGCGCCGGCCCGCGCCGCGTCGCGGGCCGCCCCGTTCCAGTCCAGCACGGCGACGCCCGGCAGGGCGGCAAGACGCTCGCGCGCCAGCGCGGCGAGGCGCAGGGCTGCGCCCCAGAGCTCCTGGCCGTGTTCGACCATCTGCCGGCGGGCCGCGTCGATCGAGACGTAGATCGGCGCCAGCGGGCTCGTGGTGCGCAGCATCGTCACCATGGTGCGCAGGCGCTCGACGTCGAGCCGGTCGCCTTCCGCGGCGAGCACGACCGATGCCTGCGACAGGCCGCTGAGCAGTTTGTGGACGCTGATCACGGCGGCGTCGGCACCGGCCGCCATGGCGTCGGGCGGCAGCGCCTCGGCGAAGCGCAGATGGGCGCCCCAGGCCTGGTCGACCACGAGCGGCAGGCCGGCGGCGTGGGCGAGAGCGGCGAGCCCCGCTACGTCGGCGCAGAAGCCGTTGTAGCTCGGCGAGGTGACAAACAGCGCCCGCGCGCCCGGGTGGGCCTCGAGAGCGGCCGCGTAACGGCCGAGCGGCACGTTGACGGCTACCTGCCAGGTCTCGTCGAGGGTCGGCTCAACGAAGACCGGCACGGCGCCCGACAGGATCAGACCGGCCAGCAGCGACTTGTGGGCGTTGCGCGGCACGATCACCTGTTCGCCGGGGCCGGCGACCGCCATGACCAGAGCCTGCAGGCCGCTGCTCGAGCCGTTGGGGGTAAAGAAGGAGCGCCGCGCGCCCCAGGCGGCGGCCGCCAGGTCTTCGGCGCGGCGCAGCAGGCCGCCTGACTCCTGTGTGTCGTCGAGACCGTTGGCGATGCCCATGTCGGCGGCCAAAAAGCGCTCGCCGAGCGCGTCGATCAGATCGGCGGGGGCGCCGGCACCGAGCTTGTGGCCGGGTGTATGGAAGGCGGCCGTGTGGCGCTCGCGATAGGCGCGCAGCGCCTCGACAAGCGGCGCCGCGCCCTGGTCAAACTCTGTCGCGTCCACAGCTCGCCTTCCTGCCGCTCCGCTCGGTTCCGCTCCGCTCCGCTCGGCTCGGTTCCGCTCGACCGGGCTCCGCTCCGCTCGCAGAGAGTGTAGCGAACCCCGGTCGTCGCCGTGCCGTCATCGCCTTGCGCCGCCTCGTCTGCGGATCCCGGCAAACGCGCGAGCAGACGTTGGGCCGCGGGGCAGTGGTCGCGTGCGAAGCGGTAGACGCGTTGCGGTCGACAACGTACTATGGGAGTCTGACCCGCGTGAGGGTCGAAGGAAGTCGGGGGACAGATGGCCGATCTCATCCTTGAATGCGTCCGCGCGGAGCGCCGCGACGGCTTCGAGCTCGACGCGGTCGCGCGACTCTCGCGAATCGCGGCCAGGCTCTCGCCCGACAACATCGAGGCGCACCCGACTCGGGTGATCGAAGCGCCCGACCTGCGCGCGGCCATCGTCAACCCATCCGCGGAGGGCGTCTACGTCGCCGAGGGCGGCATCATGCTGGGCGTGGTGATCGGCCCGGCGGGCCCCTGGCGGCAGGTCGGCGCCGAGCCGCCCGACGGCACCTACGCGCTCGTCAGGTACTCGGCCGCGGCCGTCGAGCTCGTGACCGACGCGACGGCCTCCCGAACTCTCTGGTATGCCCACGACGAACGTCGCCTCATCGTGTCGACCTCGCAGCGGGCGGTGGTCGCCATGCTCGGCGATTTCAGCCCGAACCGCGAGGCCGTGACGTGGTTTCTCATGTCCGGCACGCTCGGACCGGACTCCGTGTGGGACGCGCGGGTAAAGCGCCTCCCGTCCGATTCCCGGCTCACCCTGGACCGCCTCACCTGGCAGGCGGAACTGGTCCAGCGCCCGGCGGTGTTCGCACCCGATCCGGGCACTGACCGGGAGCATCTCCACCGCCTGCGCGAAGCCGTGGGCTGGAGCTGCGCCAACCTCGACATCGACCCGGAGCGCTGGCTTCTGCCGCTCTCGGGCGGCCGCGACAGTCGCGCCATCCTCGACGCTCTGGCTCGATGCGAACGGCCGCCGAAGTGCATCACGTGGACGACGCGCGAGTCCACTCGCAAGCCACTGACCGATGCCCGCGTCGCGCGAGTCGTCGCCCGCTGTTACCACGCCGAGCACCGCTACGCGTTCTTCGACGGCTCCTCTGAAGGTCTCGGGGCCGCGCTCCAGCGCTTCGTCGAGCTCGGCGAGGGCTCGACCGATGCCTTTGCCGCCTACATCGACGGCTGTGCGATGTGGCGCGGCCTGTTCAACGAAGGCGCGTGCGGCGTGATCCGTGGCGACGAACCGCTCGTCGTGCGATCCCGGATGGCGTCGTACGACGGAGCGCGCATGCACGCGCACGGCGCGCTCGTCGCCGACTACCCCAAAGGCCACCTCGTCTGTCGTCTCGGGCTGGCCGAGCAGCAGTGGCCGCGGCGCCTGCAGCCGCGGGCCGAAGAAGGACCGTCGACGTATCGCGACCGCCTCAGCCATCAGGCCTACATCCCTTACGTAATGGCGCCCCTGACCGAGATCAAGTGCCGCTACGTCGAGGTGGCGAACCCGCTGCTGTCACGGCGCGTCGTCGCTGTGGCGCGCACCTTTCCCGAAGCCCTGCGCAGATACGGCCGGGCACTCCCCGCGATCGTCGACCCGAAGGCCAGGCTGATCCCGCACGCGAGGTTCACCTCCGTCCCGGACGACAGCACCTTCCTCGAAGACGATGAGATCGTAGGGACGATCGTGGCCACGCTGACGTCGGACGCGATGGACAGCGTCATGGACGAACGAGCCGCCCTGACGCTGCTCGCCGCGCTGGCGTCGCCCGCGCACACGCCTCCGGGCATCCGCCGGCGGGCGGTCGCGGCCATGAAGCCGGCGAAGGTGGCTTTGCCTACCGGTCTGAAGTTCCGGCTGAAGCCGCCCTACCGCGGGCCGGATACCCTGACGGCGTCGAGGCTGGCGTTCAGAGCGACCGTCGCCGCCATGGCGCTGGCACTGCTGCGCGACGACGCCCGTCTGCCGACCGGCGCCGCCTAAGGCGGCTGCACGACCGGGGCGAGATCACCTGAAGCCGGCGCGGCGCGGGTTTCACATTAGTTCGCCGCCGCTTAACACGCACTTAAACGATCCTGCCGATACTCAATAGCGACCCCCCTTAAGGGCGACCCCAAGCCCTTGGTCGAGCCCCGTCCCCCGCGGGGCTCGACCCTTTTTCGGGGTCGATCCGCCTGAGCTCGCCGGAAGAGCTCGCCAAGCGGCTCGTCAAGCGGCTCATCGAGGGGCTGGTCGACCCGGCTCGCGTCAGCCGCCCGCCGCCCCGCCCGCCTGCCGGTCGTCTTCGTCCTGCTCCTCGTCGAAGATGCTCAGGTAGTCGCCGTACCCCTCGTCCGCCATGCGGTCGCGAGCCACGAAACGCAGCGCCGCCGAGTTCAGGCAGTAGCGCTGGCCTGTGGGTTCGGGCCCGTCGCCGAAGACGTGACCCAGATGCGAGCCCGCGGCAACGCTGTGGACTTCGGTGCGCGGCAGCGCCAGCTTGAAGTCGCGGTGGGTCTCGACCGCGCCGGAGCGCAGCGGCCGCGTGAAGCTCGGCCAGCCGGTGCCCGAGTCGTACTTGTCGCGCGAGCTGAACAGCGGCTCACCTGAGACGACGTCCACGTAGATGCCGTCACGGTGCTCGTTCCAGTACTCGTTGTCGAAGGCCGGCTCGGTCCCCTCGCGCTGCGTGACCGAATACTGCCGCGCTGTCAGCCTTTCGCGCAGCTCCTCGTCGCTGGGTCTTGTGTACTCTGCCATCGTCGTTCGTACCTCGTTTCGGTGACTTGCTCTTGCCGGCCATCCCGGCTCGTGCCTGCCGTCAGACGTACGTCTCGTCGATGAAGCACCACCGCCAGTCCTCGCCGGGCTCGAACGAGGCCACGATCGGATGACCGGTCTCCTCGGCGTGCCGGCTGGCGTGCCTGTTCTTCGACGAATCACAGCAGCCGACGTGCCCGCAGGTCAGGCAGACCCGCAGATGGACCCAGTTGTCGCCCATCTCGAGGCACTCCTTGCAGCCCTCCCCCGACGGCACGACCTCGCGGATCTGGTCCAGGTGGCTGCAGCTCGTTTCGTCCGGCGCGCTCATGACGCCTCCTTGAGGATGGTTGGCCCGCTGACGGGACGTTTCGGAGCGGTTCTACCCTGGAACGACCCACTTGATGGCGTGGCCCATAGGCGAAACGCGAGGAGCGACCGATGGCATCGCAAACGACCTGGCCGGCGCTCGACAGCGAGAGCTGCCACGAGACCCTGGCCACCCTGCATCTCTACACGCAGATCATCGGGAAGGTGCAGCTCGCCCTGACCCCGGCGATGGCCGGCTGGGCTCAGGCGCCGCTGCGCCTCACCGCCCGCGGCCTGGGCAGCCAGCTCCTGTGGACCGGCGACCGCGGCATGGTGATCTACCTCGACCTCACCGGCCGCGAGCTGCGCTTCGAGCTGAGCGACGGTGCGCGGCGGATCATGCCGCTCGAGGCGCGCTGCGTCGCCGAGTTCTACGGCGGCGTCACGACCGCGCTCGACGAGCTCGGGGTCGAAGTCGCGATCGACCCCATGAGCGTCGAGCTGCCCGCGCCCGTATCGCTGGCGACCGACACGAGCCCGGCCCCCTGGGACGAGCGTCGCGTGGGCGAGCTCTTTCAGGCCTGGACACGCATCGCGGCCGTCTTCAACGAGTTTCGCGCGGGCTTTCGCGGCCGGCAGACGCCGGTCGATCTCTGGTGGGGGACGTTCGACCTGTCGGTGACGCGCTACTCGGGCCGCGCGGCAAGCCCGCCGTTCGACCGCGACACTATCGAACGCGTGGCGATGGACGCCGAACAGTCTCTGGTCGGGTTCTGGCCGGGCGACGCGAGCTCGCCGCAGCCGGTCTTCTTCTCGTACACCCACCCGCAGCCGGCCGGCATCGAGAAGGCGGCCGTCTTGCCGCTCGACGCGCTCTGGAGCCCCGGCGCGCGCGAGTTCGTCATCCCCTACGAGACCGTGCGCCGCGCGGCCGACCCGGCCCGTGCGCTGCTCGACTTCTGCGAGTCGACCTACGCGGCCGGAGCCCAGCTCGCGGGCTGGGACCGAGGCATGCTCGAGCGCCGGCCGTCGATGCGGCGCGCGGCCTGACACTGGTCGCGGCCGGCGACCGCGGCCTCAGCCGGCGACCAGGTCGGCGTACTCGGGGTGTCGTCCGATGTAGGCGGCGACGAAGGGGCAGCGGGGCACGACGCGCAGCCCGCGCTCGCGGGCGTCGTCGAGCGCGAACCGGGCGAGGCGCGCGCCCAGACCCTGACCTTCGAAGCGCGGTCGCACCTCGGTATGCGGGATGGTCATGGTCGGGCCGCTGAGAGTGTAGGTCGCGTGGCCCGCGAGCTGCCCGTCGACGAAGAGCTCATAGCGCCCCTCGCCGGGGTTGTCGCGCACGGCGACGAGCCGGTCGTCCGCGGTCATGAGTCCGCGCCGGCCTTGCCGTCGCGTGCGACGATGCGCCGCAGATCGCCACGGAGCCGCTCGATCTGCGCCTCTTCGAACCGGCCACCGAGGTGCTCCATGAGCCCGGCGACGAATACAGGTGACACCGCGTCGAGCGTGGCCGAGCCTTGCGCCGTGAGTCCCGCGTAGACGACACGACGGTCGCTCGGGCACGCCGCGCGCAGCACCAGGCCGCGCTTCTGCAGACGATCGACGAGTCGCGTCACGCCGCTCTTGCTCAGGCGCAGCGACTCGCTGACGTCGATCATGCGCAGGCGCTGCTCGGGAGCCGCGGCCAGCACCATGAGCAACTCGACCTCGTCGGGAGCAAGTCCGATCCCGGCCTCGAGCAGCACCGCCAGCCGGGAGCGCACTACGTCGCTGGCGTGCGTCAGATCGCCCCACAGAGCGACCACCGCCCGTTCGCGCGCGGTGGGCGTGCTCACGGCCTTCGCGGACCGGCCGCGTGCCGTGTGATCTTCTCGCGTCTCCATGATTTCGTTGTACCCCGTTTGGCGGCGGTCAATACCGGCCAGAATAGTATCAGACACAACTATTCTCGGCGCATAGGCGGGCGCGCCCGGCGCCCCCGCCGAGACACGAGATCGGAGGCATGGACATGAAGATCGCGATCATCGGGTCCGGCAATGTGGGCAAGGCGCTGTCAGGCTCCTTCGTGCGGGCGGGTCACGGCGTGACCATCTCATCGCGGCACGCCGACAACGCGCGCGCCGCGGCGGCGGCGACCGGCGCCAGGACGGCCGCGACCAGTTCCGAGGCGGCGGCGGACGCCGAGATCGTGGTCCTAGCGGTGCCCTACGATGCACTGGCCGAGGTCGTCGACGAGCTCGGCGGCGTGCTCACCGGCAAAGTGGTCGTCGATACGACCAATCCGCTGCGAGCCGACTTCCAGGGGCTCGCGGTCGAGGGCACCTCCGCGGCCGAGCAGGTACAGGCGCGCGCCAAAGGGGCGAAGGTCGTCAAGGCCTTCAACACGGCATTCGCCGCTCGTCAAGCCGACCCGCTCGTCGACGGCACACCCCTCGACGGATACGTCGCCGGCGACGACGAGCAGGCGAAGGCGACCGTGCTGGAGCTGGCGCGCTCGATCGGCTTTCACCCCATCGACGCCGGGCCCCTCGAGCTGGCCCGCGCGCTCGAAGCCCTGGCGCTGCTCAATATCTCGCTGCAGATCCGCAACAACTGGGTCTGGCAGACCGGCTGGAAGCTGGTCGGACCGACCACCGCGTAGGGGCGGCCGTTCGGCGGTAGCGCTCTCCTTTCGGCGGTAGCGCTCTCCTTTCGGCGGTAGCGCTCTCCTCGGCGGCGCAGCCCACCCGTTTGGCGACCTCGCGTCTGTGGTAGGTCGTTCTGAACGGCGGCTGCCGCCGTCCGCCGAGAAGGAAGGGAGTCACACCCATGGCGACACCGATGGGAAAGCCGCCCAGGCGACCGTCGCTGGCTGCCTTCGCGCCTGAGACACCACGCCTCGTGCGCGCCCTCTCGATCGAGCCGAGCCCTCGCCGGGTGAGGGCCTTCTTCGGTGGCGTCCCGGTCGCCGACAGCACGCGGGTCATGCTGGTGTTCGAGCCGCAGCGCATGCCCGTCTACTGGTTCCCCCGCACGGACGTGCACGCCGACCTGCTGCAGCCCGCCGGTCACGACGCCAAAGCCTCGCCGGCCATCGACCACTGGACGCTGCGTGTCGGCGAGCGCGTCGCCGAGCGGGCAGCCTGGAGCTACCCCAAGCCGGGCCCCGAGCAGGCCGCCCTGACCGACCACATCGCCTTCTACTGGGACAAGCTCGACGCCTGGTTCGAAGAGGACGACGAGGTCTTCGTCCACCCGCGCGACCCTTATCACCGGGTAGACGTCCTGCGCAGCTCGCGCAAGGTGCGTGTCGAGGTCGAGGGCCAGGTCGTGGCCGAGACCCGGCGGCCCTGCCTGCTGTTCGAGACCGGTCTGCCGGTGCGCTACTACCTGCCGAAACTCGACGTTCGCATGGAGTTGCTCGAGCGGTCCGACAAGACGGCGCGCTCCCCTTACAAGGGCGTGGCCGTCTACTGGTCGCTGCGACTGAACGGCCGGCTGTTCGAGGAC
>PMKK01000066.1:0-133 GCA_003157715.1 Actinomycetota bacterium | reverse complement strand
CGGATTGCGGCCGAGAGCCGCCCCTACCGCGCGCGCCGCCCCAGGATCACCGATCGTCAGCGCAAGCCGCCCGTAGGTGACCGTGTCGCCATACGCGATTGCGCTCAGGGCCTCCCAGACACGGCACTCGAAC
>PMKK01000011.1 GCA_003157715.1 Actinomycetota bacterium | reverse complement strand
CAACTAGCGGGACCACCTCGAAATCCAACTCACCCCCCGTCGTTCTGGCTAACGTGTGGCGCATGACCTGCGCGGGCTGCGCTCCCAGAGTGGCGGAGCGCTCGGGCGCGTCAGGTTTATGCGCTGGTTAGTCTGCGTCTCCCACCTGCCCAAGCAGCGCCTCGCACTCAGCGCGCAAGACCGGAACGTCGTGCTGGGCAATGGAGTAGACGGCCTCGTCGTCGATCTGCGGGTACTCGTGCACGAGCCGGTTGCGAAAGCCGACGATGAGGCGTGCGTGCGAGATGCCGTCGGCCAGCGTAGGGTCGCGACGCCCAAGCGCACCGATCGCCTCGCCGACGATGGTGAGCTCGCGCTCGACGGCCGAGCGGATGGGGCGCCGCTTGCTGTACGTGGTCAGGTCAACGCCGGCCAGCACTTCAGTGATGGCGTCGCAGGCGTCAATGACGTCGGCGAGGTAGGCGGCCGTGCTACGCGGCATAGAGCAGTTGCCGCGTGCGTTCGATGTTGCGCGCGATGAACCGGTTCTTGACGGCGCCGGTCATGACCAGGTCGACTTCCACCCCGAGCAGCTTATGAAGCTCGTCGAGCAGGTCGAAGTAGGCGACTGCCTTGGCGTAGCCGTCCATGGGCCCGAACTCGACGAGCAGGTCGACATCGCTCTCGCCAGGGCGGAAGTCGTCGCGCAGGGCAGATCCGAAGACGTCGAGACGCACAACTCCATACCGGGCGCACAGCTCGACGATGGCTTCACGTTTGTCTTGCAGTATCGCGACCACTGCGCATCACCTCTGCCGACATGCTACCCGGCTCGGAGGTCGGTGACCACAGTGGGCAAACGCAGCGGCTGGCCTGAGGTCAGACTAGTCAACATGAGATGGCCGGCCCGATCCGCGTATACCGTGGATCATCCGCGGGGTTCGGCCCGCGGCGCCACACAAGGAGGGACCGACCATGGACGAGTTTACGCACATCGGGCTGGACGTGCACAAGGACACCATCGCGGTGGCCGTGCTGCGGCCCGGGGCGAGCGAGTGCGAGGAGCGCGTGATCCCCAACACCCCCGAGGCGCTGCGCAAGCTCCTGAGCCGCTTTGCCGACCAGGCGGCGCTGCGGACCTGCTACGAGGCCGGCCCCACCGGCTACGAGACCCATCGCCTCATCACCTCACAGGGCATCGCCTGCGATGTCATCGCCCCCTCGCTGATCCCCCGCCGCTGCGGTGTGCGCATCAAGACCGACCGCGCCGATGCCCGCAACCTGGCCCGCTTGCATCGTGCCGGTGAGCTTGTCGCCATCCGCATCCCGAGCACGACCGAGGAGGCGCTGCGCGACCTCGTGCGGGCCCGCGAGGACCTAAAGAGCGACCGCCGCATCGCCCGCCAGCGGATCCGCAGCTTCCTGCTGCGCTACGGCCGACGCTACCCGGCCCCCGGCGCCCGCTGGAGCTTGCGCTTCGAGGTCTGGCTGCGCGCCCTGCGCTTCGAGGAGCCCGCATCACAGGCCGCCTTCGACCACCTGGTGAGCGCCTACTCGGTGCGCGACGCGCAGCTTGACGCCATCGATGCGCAGATCAAGCAGGCTGCCGGGACCGAGCCGCTGGCGGCGGACGTCGCCCGCCTGCGCGCCTTCCGCGGCATCGACACCCTGGCGGCGGTCACCATCCTCACCGAGACCTGCGACTTCCGCCGCTTCGCCTCGGCCGCTTCCTACATGGCGTTTACCCGGCCTTGTGCCCGCGGAGCATTCCAGCGGGGCCTCACGACACCAGGGCGCGATCACCAAGGCCGGCAACGCGCGCATCCGGCGCGTGCTGGTCGAGGCCGCCTGGGCCTACCGCCACCGGCCCGCCGTGCGCGGCGCCCATGCCAAGCGTCTCGCAGGACAGCCGGCTGACCTTACGGCCTACTCCTGGGCGGCCCAGTGTCGTCTCAACTCCACCTACCGCAAGCCGGCCGCCAGAAAGAACGCCAACACGGCTGTCGTCGCCGTGGCACGCGAGCTCTCAGGCTTTCTCTGGGGAGCGATGACCGGACAGACAGCGGTCTAGAGGAGATGGTTGGAAGCGGGTGGGCGTAACACCCCGGAGAGATCCTCGACCACGTTATGCGACTCGCAAAGCAAGCGCGCTCCTAGTGGGAGGCAGGCTCCGGCCCGATCGAGATGTGCGGTAATCAATCCGCGGATAGCAGCATGGTCGAGCGCCGATTCCATGTGCCCGCCCGCTCCCAGCCGTCCCATCGACCGCCCTGATGCGAACGGGGGGTTGACTGGCCATCTCATATCAACGTGCGGCAGTTGAGCTGCGCCGCAGGGCAGCTCCTGGAGCTGAAGCGTACCTCCGGGCGGCGTCTGCTGATGTGCTTGTTAGGCACCTGCGACCTGCCCGCAGCCACTTGCTGCTGCGAGCCAGGTTGATGTGCTTGAGAGCCTCCGTCGTTTCGAGGGAGCGCCTTCCCGCCCCGTCAACGCTGTTTCACTTCGATCGTGAACACTTCGCCTTCACCCCTGAGGACCAGCCTGTACGGGCCTGGCTTGATGGACTTGGCGGTGAGTACGTAGCTTATGCCGCCGATGGAGCGGGTCGAAGTCTCCATTGGCACGACCGTGAGAGTATCGTCGGACGACCCGGTCGGCCCCGCGCTTCTCAGGAACAGGACATGTGCTGTCAGCGGCTTCTGCGTCAGCACGAAGACCTGCAGTTGGGAGGAGCTGACCTGGAACTCGATCGCGGCCGGGCGACCAGGCTTTAGGTACGTAGCCATCACCCTCGATATGCCAACGCGAGCCCAGCTGGGAGTAGTCTGCGTGGCCAGAGACGACGACTGGTGGCTCGGCTGGCTCGCTGCCGTGTTTCCACCACAGCCCGAGGCAGCGACGAGAACGCCGCCCAGAACAACCGCCACGAGCGCCACAAACAGATGCCTGCGAACCATGCTCCTCACGCCCCTCGGTGTGCCCAACGCGTGGCGTTTGAGCTGCGAGCGCTGCGGCCCGCTTTTGGCGCAATCCTGGGGCGAGTCAGCTCGAAACGCTTCCATGAAAAGTCCGCCGTCTGCAAGCCCCCGACCTCAACGACTTTCTCTGTGAGGATCGTAGCACCTCCCGTGCCCGGTCCACCGCTGTGCGGCTTCGGTTAAGCCAAGCTTCCATCCGCGCTCCGTCATCTACGGGCGCAGCGATGGCCTGTGCGGCAACGGGGGCCGAGTCTGGTTAACGAGAGTCGCTGAAGCGCCCTCGGCGCATCTGAAGCGGCTCTCCCCGTCAGGCCGCTGCCCGGTACACCTCCCCGCGATCGAGGAGGGTCCAGGACAGTTCGAGCAGCTCGCGCGCAGTGGCCACCAGGGCGACCTTCTTGCCGCGGCGGTGGGCGCGCGAGAGAGAGCGGTCGCGCAGCGGGCCGGGCAGGCGCACGGCGACGTGTGCCGCCTCGACTAAGGCGCGACGCGCGTGCGGTGAGCCGGCGCGGGTGATGCGCCCGTAGTGGGCCACGTCGGCCGAGGCGCGCACCCGGGGCACGAGGCCGAAGTAAGCCGAGACCTGAGCGGCGCGGCCGAAGCGGCGCGGATCGCCGAGCTCGGCAAGAAGCGTCGCCGCGGTGAGGAAGCCGACCCCGGGGATGGTGGTGAGCAGGGCCACCTCGGGGGCGCCGCGCAGGCGCTCGCGCAGCACCGCCGTGAGCGCGCAGACATGGGCGTCGGCCTCGTCGATCGAGGCGAGCAGCAGTTCGACAAGCGTGCGGGTGTGGGCGTCGAGATCGAGGTCGGCCAGCCAGGCGCGCCCGCCGCAGCCGAAGAGGTCCGTGCCGCCGTAGCGCAGGCAGTGGCGAGCGAGCAGGTTGGAGA
>PMKK01000085.1:8822-9221 GCA_003157715.1 Actinomycetota bacterium | reverse complement strand
CCAGTACGACAAGACCTGGACCTATACCTCCGCGAAGGGCTACAGCGGCCTCGTGTCGGCCATCAAGTCAGGCGACTCGTTCATCGTGAACGGCGATCTGATCAAGGCGCTCAACTTCAAGGCCACGCTCGGCAAGACGGCGCGCACCATGGGCCAGACGCTGACCGTCAAGAAGGGGCAGAAGATCGTTCTCACGATCGCCTTCAAGAGCCCCGCCACCAACAACAACGGGGACCGCGTCAGGGTCAACCACGTCGACCTCATCGCGGGCAACGTGACCGGCCGTATCGCCGCGAGCGACCCCGCCTACACGACGAGCAACACGAACTCCTCGGCGCACGTCGTCAAGACCTTCGCCAGGACGAAGATGCATCTGATCAAGGGCTGGGAGGTCGTGAC
>PMKK01000085.1:0-8706 GCA_003157715.1 Actinomycetota bacterium | reverse complement strand
CCCCCCCCCCCGCCGCCTTGTGCGAGGCGTCTCATACGGCCGTCTCTTCGAACCCTCACCGCGGGCACATGCCGCGCTCACAATCACTGGGTAGCCTTCTGCGTCGTCGGACAACGCACGTGGCGCCGTTTCCGGGCGCTCCGTGAGTCGTGGCGAGGCAGGGCGAGAGAGAGACGACGTGGATGCAGCGCAGGAGGCCAGTGAGTTCGTGAACGCGTCGCGCCGGCGCCGGAGGCGCTCGGCGAGGCGCGAGGTGCAGGTCCGGCGCCGGCGGCTCGTGGCGCTGGCCGTCGTCGCGGTGACCGTGGCGATCGTCGCCCTGCTCGCCGCCGCCGCCGCACGGGCCGGCGCCGCGTCGTCACCGGGCGCCGGCGCCGTCTTCGCCTGGTCTGCCGGCGACAGTGTCGGGGGGATCCGCATCGACCCGTCGGTGGGCAACGATGAGGCCACGGCGAACGATTCGTCCCGGTCGCGGGATCTGCGCTTCGACGACGGTGTCGCCACGGTCTCTTCGTTTCTGGTCGGCACCGCGCTGGTGTCCGAGGCCGACGTTTCTCTGAGCGACGTGAGCCTGCTTGGCGGCATCGTGAAGGCAGACGCGGTCGAGCTGGTGGCCACGGCCTCTGCCGGGCGTGCGTCGGCGGCCGCCGAGTCCGCCCACAGCTTCGTCAGCGGGCTGAGGGTCAACGGCCAGCCGGTGACCGCCGACCCAGGCCAGATCCAGCTACCGGGGGTCGGTACGCTGACGATCCTCGACACGACCGTCGACCAGAGCCGGCCTTCCCCGAGCGCCGTCGTGACGGGGCTGGAGATCGTGCTCGACCAGCAGGTGGGAGACCTGCCGGCGGGCACCGTCGTGGACGTGGGCCGGGCGGCGGCGGCGTCTGACGCCGGGGTCGCCCGGCAGCTCGTCGAACAGGCGGCGCGGCTGGTCGGCCCGACCCCTCTTCCGGCGCCCCTGCCCACGCCCGCGGCGAAGACCCGGGTCCGCAAGGCCGCGTCGGGTGGGAGCACCAAGTCGTCGTCGGCCGGCAGCGGCGCGTCGGGGGCGTCGGGCAGCCCGAGCGGCGCCGCCACAAGCGGGAGCGTGGCCGACAGCACGATGCCGGAGCCGGCCGCGCCCTCCAAAGCCGTCCTGGCGCGCTTTCCGGGCGCCGTGTTCCCGGTGAAGGGCGCCGTCGACTACAGCGACACCTTCGGCGCCTATCGGGCCGACATGAAGGGCCACCGCCACGAGGGCAACGACATCTTCGCCAAGATGGGCACGCCGATCGTCGCGGTGCTGGCCGGCACCATTCGCTACAGCACCTATGGCATCGGCGGCAACAACGCGCACCTGACCGACGCCCGCGGCGACTACTTCTACTACGCGCACATGGTGCGCTTCGCGGCCGGGCTCAAGTCGGGAGACCACGTGGCGCGCGGCCAGGTGATCGGC
This sequence comes from Actinomycetota bacterium, assembly GCA_003157715.1. The sequence continues at coordinate 7,268 of PMKK01000085.1, read as the reverse complement.
TACGTCGGCGAGACCGGTGACGCCGCGGGTACCTCGCCGCACTGTCACTTTGAGATCCATCCCGGCGGCGGGGCGGCGATCGATCCGTTCCCCTATCTCGAGGCGTGGCGGGCGGCGGCGGCGGGCGTGCCGGCCGCCGACACGCCCGTCGCGGTCATCGCCCAGGCGGAGGTCGGTATTCCGCTCGCCGCCGTGCTTGCTCGCCGCGGCGTGATCGAAGGGGTCGATCTCGGGGCGGCGGGCGCGGTGGCCGAAGCCGGGCGCACGATCGTCGCGCGCGCCGACCTGTCGCGGCCGGGCGCGCTGGGGCTCACCTTATGCCTGTCGTCGCTGCTCGGTGTCGCCGCCATCCGGCGCCTGCGCGTCCCGGCGCTCCCAGAGCTGCTCGCCCGGAACGAAACGGTGGTGCGCCACACCGTATTCATCGCCGAACGCCAGCTCACGAACTCCTAACACTGCCGGGCTATACTGGCGCGGCGGCGTCGCGAGGCAACCGTAACGAGGGGTGCGCATGGCCAAGGAATCCATCCTCGTCGTTGACGACGAGCGAGAGATCCTCGAGCTGGTCAAATACAACCTGACCAAAGAAGGCTACAGCGTGGTGTGCGTCGAGACGGGCGAAGACGCCCTGAGCGCGGCCCGCCTCAAGCTTCCGGACCTCGTGCTGCTCGACCTCATGCTGCCGGGTGTCGACGGGCTCGAGGTCTGCCGCAAGCTCAAGGCCGATCCCAAGACCCAGGAGATCCCCGTCGTCATGCTGACCGCCAAAGGCGGCGAGGCCGACATCGTCGCCGGTCTCGAGCTCGGCGCCGACGACTACGTGACCAAGCCGTTCAGCCCGCGTGTGCTCACGGCCCGGGTCAAGGCCGTGCTGCGGCGCGAGCAGAACGAAAGCGACGACGGCCAGTCGAGCATCAAGATCCGCGAGCTGGTCCTGCACCCCGGCCGCCATCAGGTCCTGGTCCAGGACAGGCCGGTCGATCTGACCGCCTCGGAGTTTCGCATCCTGCTGTTCATGGCCCGCAAGCCGGGCTGGGTCTTCACCCGCCAGCAGATCGTCGATGCCGCGCAGGGCGACGACGTGTATGTCAACGAGCGCTTCGTGACCGACCGCTCGGTCGACGTGCACATCGTCTCGTTGCGGCGCAAGCTCGGCGCCTGCGGCGGCTACATCGACACGGTGAGGGGTGTAGGCTACAGACTCAAAGACGAGTGAGTCCATGCGCCACACCCGCCTGTTCTGGAAGCTCTACATCACCTATCTCATCGCCGTCGTGCTGTGCGCGGGCGTGGTCGGCTGGTTTGCCGTGGGCACCGCCGGCGACCTCTACAGGGCGCAGGCGTTCAAAGACCTGACGTCGCGCGCCGAGCTTGTGCGCAGCCAGGTCCGGCCGCTGCTCGGGCGGTCCGCCCTCGTCGTGTCGCAGCCTGGGCAGCCCTCCCACCTCCAGGCGGTCGTCAAATCGATCGGGAAGAATGCCCACACGAGACTGACGGTGATCGCCGGCCCCGACAGTGCCGTGGGCGTCATCGGCCAGGTGCTTGCCGACTCCGAAGCCGACCCGGCGACGATGGCCAACCACGACACGCCCAACCGGCCCGAGGTGCAGACCGCTCTCGCCGGCGGCACGGCCCACGTGCAGCGCTTCAGCGACACGCTCCAACGGCGCATGCTGTACGCCGCCATCCCTGTGTTCGACTCGAGCCACCGGGTCATGGCGGTGGTCCGTACGGCGCTGCCGCTCACCCAGGTCGACCGGGCACTCGGCAGCATGACCCGGCGCATCATCTTCGGCACCCTGATCGTGGCGCTGGCCGTCGCTCTGCTCGGCTTTGTCGTGTCCCGCCAGATCTCGGGTCGCATGCGCGAGATCAAGCGCGGCGCCGCGCGGTTTGCCGCCGGCGACTTCAGCCACGAGATCCACGTCTCGACGGCCGACGAGATCGGTGAGGTCGCGGTCGGTCTCAACACCATGGGCCGGCGACTGAGCGAGACGATCCAGACCATCACCGCCGAACGCAACGAACGCGAGGCCGTGCTGGCCGGCATGACCGAGGGCGTGCTGGCGGTCGACGGACAGGAGCGCGTCATCACGATCAACGCGGCGGCGGCGCGCCTGCTCGCCGTCGACCCGGACGACGCCCAGGGGCGCAGCATCCAGGAAGTCGTGCGCAACCCCGATCTGCAGGCGTTCGTGGCCGATGTGCTGGCCGAGAACGGGCCCCTCGCCGGCAACATCGTCGTGCACGCCGATCTGGACTCGCGCGACCTTCAGGTGCAGGGCGCCCAGCTTGGGGACGGGAGCAGCGACGGCGCCGGCCGCGGCGCCGTCGTCGTGCTGAACGACGTCACCCGCATGCGCCACTACGAAGCCATCAGGCGCGACTTCGTGGCCAACGTGTCGCACGAGATCAAGACGCCGGTGACGACCATCAAGGGTTTCGCCGAGACCCTTCTCGACGGCGCTCTCGACGATCGCCACGACGCCGAGCGATTTCTGCACATCATCGTCGGGCAGGCCGATCGCCTGAGCGCCATCATCGGAGACCTTCTCAGCCTGTCCAGTCTGGAAAGCGGCTCCGAGGGCGCCAGGATCTCGCTCGAACACGGCAGCATCCGCGACGTTCTCCAGGTGGCCCTCGACGTCTGCGAGATGAAAGCCGCCGCCAGGCGCATCACGCTGACCCTCGACTGTTCAGAGGACCTCTTCGCCGAGATCAACCCACCGCTGCTCGAACAGGCGGTCGTCAACCTGATCGACAACGCCGTCAAGTACAGCCCCGAAGGCTCTCGCGTCGCGGTCTCGGCCGTGACCGAGGCGGCCGGGCTTTCGATCAGGGTCGAAGACGTCGGCCCGGGCATCAGCCGCGAGCATCTCGCGCGGCTGTTCGAGCGCTTCTATCGCATCGACAAGGCACGCAGCCGCGACATGGGCGGCACCGGCCTCGGCCTGTCCATCGTCAAGCACATCGCCGTGGCCCACGGCGGCGGCGTCGCGGTCGAAAGCACGCCGGGCCTGGGCAGCACGTTCACGATCACGCTGCCCGTCTGAACTCCGCGCCCACCGGCCGCTAGCGAAGTCCGAACCGACTCGTATCGGCCCTCTCACGGCGCTCTCATTTCACCCTCACCTGCGCTGACTAGAGTCGTTCGCGTATCCAGGAGACGGCGCGCCTGGCGCGCGAAAGCGAACAAAGGAGAGGGAACATGAACAAAGCAGTGAGACGGTGGCCGGTTCGCGCCGGCATCGTCGCGGTTGTCGGAGTGGGCCTGCTGATCGCATCGACGTCGGCGTTCGCGGCGGTGCGGATCAACGGCGCCGGGGCGACCTTCCCGGCCCTCCTGTACGGCAAGTGGTCGAAGGGGTACAAGGGCGCTCAGATCAACTACAACGCCGTCGGCTCGGGCACGGGTGTCGCGCAGATCGAGAACGGCACGGTCAACTTCGGCGCGACCGACAAGCCACAGACGACGGCCACGCTCAAGCAGTACGGCCTCGTCCAGTTTCCGTCGTGCATCGGCGGCGTCGTGCCGATCGTCCACGTCGGCAGCATCGCCTCTGGCCGGCTCAAGCTGACCGGCGCCGTCCTCGCCAAGATCTTCGAGGGCAAGATCACCAAGTGGAACAACTCGGCGATCAAGAAGCTCAACCCCGGCCTCAAGCTGCCCTCGTCGAAGATCACCACCATCCATCGGTCGGACACTTCGGGCACGACCTGGATCTTCACCCACTATCTCAAGGCCGTCGATTCGTCGTGGCCGTTTGCCGACTGGAGCGGTGCCTGGCCGACCGGCGTCGGCATGAAGGGCAGCGCGGCCCTGGCCGGAAAGGTCAAGTCGGTCAACGGCGCGATCGGCTATGTCGAGTACTCGTACGCTCTCACGGCGCACGTTCCCTACGCGCAGCTCAAGAACAGATCAGGCAAGTGGGTGCTGCCCTCGACCGCCAGGTTCGCGGCGGCCGCCACGCACGCGTCCTGGTCGTCGTCGAACGGCTTCGCTACGAGCCTCGTCAACATGAAGGGCGCCGGCGCCTGGCCGATCACCGGGGCGACCTACATCCTTCTGAAGAAGAGCCAGGCCAACAAGACCGTCGGTCACGACATGCTCGGGTTCTTCAACTGGGGATTCACGACGAGCACGGGGAAGACCGACGCCAAGGCGCTCGACTTCGTGTCGTTGCCCAAGGGCGCGGTAAGCAAGGTCAAGGCCGTGTGGCACTCCAGCGTCAAGAGCTCAGGCAAGCCCTGCTGGCCGTGAACCTGGCCTGAGAGTGAGGGGCGCGTCTGACGGCGCTCGACCGGGACCTCCTTTCCCTGGTGATTCCCCTCCTGGATCAAGCCGGTCCTGCGACTAGCCCCGTCGGCGACCGGCAGTCCCGGGGTGAGGGCCGAGAGACGAAAGCAGACGAAGCGCCCTCCGGGCGGACCGCGCGAGCGGCCGCCCGTCTACCAGCGGGGCGGGCCCAGCGGGCCCGCCCCGCTTTCCCTTCTCAGGGGGACCGCGCGGGAAGCCGGGGCGCCGCCGCGCGGAAAGTCAGGTCGGCGCCCGGCCGTTCTCACGCCAAAATCACGACGCCCTCACAGTCCACTAACACGTCGTAGATACAGTCCGCGAGGTGGCCGCTGGCCGCCCTCGTCCAGGGAAAGGACCAAGGAGACTCCATATGACAAGATCGAGAAGGTTTCGGTACGCGGCGGCGGTGAGCGGGCTCGCCATCGCCATCGTGCTGACGGCGGCGGCCTGCGGAAGCTCGGGCGGCTCGAGCTCGAGCAGCAGCCCAGCAAGCTCCGCGAGCAGTTTCGTCGGCGCTGGTTCGACCTTCGCCCAGCCGCTCTACCAGGCCTGGGGCAAGGACTACCAGGGCGTCGCCTCCGTCCAGGTGAACTACCAGGGCGTCGGTTCGACTGCCGGCATCACGGCAATCGAGGCGAAGACCGTCCAGTTCGGCGCTACAGACGCCCCGCTGACGGCCGCCGACCTGCAGACCAACGGTCTCGTGCAGTTTCCGACCGCCGTCGGCGGCACGGTGCCGATCGTCAACCTGAGCGGCGTTGCCGCCGGCAAGCTCAAGCTCGACGGCCCCACGCTCGCCGAGATCTATCTGGGCAAGATCACGAAGTGGAACGACGCCGCGATCGCCAAGCTCAACCCGGGCCTCAAACTGCCGGCGAAGAGCATCAACGTCGTCCATCGCTCCGACGGTTCGGGCACGTCGTGGATCTTCACGAGCTACCTGTCGGCGGTCTCACCGACCTGGAAGAGCCAGGTCGGGGCCAACACCGCGCCGTCCTGGCCGGTGGGCACGGGCGGCGTCAAGAGCGCCGGCGTCGCGGCCCTCGTGCAGCAGGTCAGCGGTTCGATCGGCTACGTCGAGTACACCTACGCCCAGCAGAACAACATCAGCACTGTGATGATGAAGAATGCCGACGGCAAGACGGTCGCTCCGACGCTGGCCGCCTTCGCGGCCGCGGCCAAGAACGCCACCTGGGACGCCAGCCAGGGCTTCGCTCAGCCGCTGGTCAACGAGCCCGGCGCGACGGCCTGGCCGATCACCGGCGCGACCTTCGCCCTGGTGCAGAAGAGCCAGAGCGATGCAGCGGTGGCGCAAGCCGTCCTGAAGTTCTTCGACTGGGGCTACAAGAACGGCGCGGCGACGGCCCAGGGCCTCGACTATGTACCGATCCCGGCGTCGGTCTACAACGTGGTCGAGACACAGTGGGCAAACATCACGGTCAGCGGCACGGCTGTGTGGCCCGCCTGAGCAGACACTCTGAACCGACAGTCCGCCGGCGGCGGGACCCATGCGGTCCCGCCGCCGGCGCGGCCGGTGCGGCGAGAAAGCGGGGGCGACGACCCTCGCGGGAAACGCGAGCATGACGCATGAGCTGGGGAGACGCGAGCATGACAACCGCGCGAGCATGACGGGCGCACGAATATGAGCACGGTCGAGGCGGGTCTCCCGGCGCCGGGCGGCGGCACGGGCGCCGAGGGGCACGTCCGCCGTCATCACTTCTCGTTCGGCGACCCGCTGTTTCGCTGGTTCACGATCATCTGCGCGGCGACCGTGGCCCTGGCGATGTTCCTGCTCATCGGGGTGCTGGTCAAGAACTCGTGGTTTGCCATCCACGTCCTTAAGCTCAAGCCCCTGACGACCGTCGCCTATAACCCGGGCAGCAACCAGTACGGCGCGCTCTCCAGCCTGTTCGGCACGTTCGTGACGACTCTGATCGCCATGGTCATCGCGGTGCCGCTGGCGCTGGCNNCACCCGCTGGTCTCGCGGGTCGTGGGCACCGCCGTCGAGATGCTGGCGGCCGTGCCCAGCATCATCTTCGGCATGTGGGGCATCTTCGTCGTGGGACCGCTGATGGGCAACCACATCGAGCCCTGGATCCAGTCGACACCGCTCGGCCGGCTGCCGCTGTTCTCAGGCTCGCCGATCGGCGTCGACGTGCTCACCGCCGGCGTCGTGCTGAGCCTCATGATCCTGCCGTTCATCACCGCCGTCTCGCGCGACGTGCTCAAGATGGTGCCGACGGTGGTCAAGGAGGCGGGCTACGGGATGGGCTCCACGACCTACGAGGTGATGAGCAAGATCAGCATGCGCTACGCTCTCTCGGGGATCGCCGGGGCCATCTTTCTGGGCCTCGGGCGGGCCCTCGGCGAGACCATGGCGGTCGCCATGGTGATCGGCGGCAACACCATCACCATCCCGCACTCGCTGTTCCAGAACGGGACGAGTGTCTCGGCGACCCTGGCGCTGCGCTTCGGCGAGGCGTCGAGCAAGCTCGAGACGAGCTCGCTGATCGAGCTCGCCCTCATCCTGTTCGCCATCACCATGGTCTTTCAGGTGGTCGCTCAGCTCTGGCTGGCGCGCGCTCGCCGCATGACCGGGAGCCGGGCATGAGCGCCACGGCGCCCGCCGCGGGGCGCCCGCCGCTGCCGGCTCGCTCGGTCGCCGGCCGGCGCCTGGTCAACACCGCCGTCACCGGCTCCGCCTGGCTGGCGGCCGCGATCGGCATCTTCGTCATGGGCTGGATCGTCTACACGGTCTTCACGCGCGGCATCGGGGCCTGGAGCGTGGCCTTCTTCACCCAGTTGCCGCCGGTCGGCGACGATCCCGGCGGCGGACTCGCCAACTGCATCGTCGGCACGCTGGTGATCACCTTCGGGGCGGCGCTCGTCGGTCTGCCGCTGGGCTTCTTCGGCGCGATCTACCTGTCCGAGTTCGGCCGCGCTGGGCGCGTGGCGACCGGCATCCGGGCC
>PMKK01000149.1:3437-3645 GCA_003157715.1 Actinomycetota bacterium | reverse complement strand
TGCCCTACGTGCTGGCCGCCCTCGAGGCCGGCGAGACCCTGGCGCGCCTCGCGGCAGCCACCCACGACGACTCCCCACAGGCTGTCGGCGCCGCCGCGACCGACGCGGGCGACGCCGCGACCGACCTGGCCGGCGACGGCGCGACCGCCGCCACGCCACCCCCAGTTACAACTGAAGGAGACCCACGGTGATGAGGCTCTTCAACTCG
>PMKK01000149.1:0-3397 GCA_003157715.1 Actinomycetota bacterium | reverse complement strand
GTCACCCTGGTCGAGAACATCACCGACGTGAACGACAAGATCAACGCCAAGGCCGAAGCCGACGGCCGCTCGCCGGTCGCGGTCGCCGCCGAGTTCGCCCAGGCCTATCGCGACGACACCGACCGGCTGGGCGTGCCCCGGCCCGACATCGAGCCGCTGGCCAGCGAGACCATCCCCGAGATCATCGACCTCGTCTGCCAGCTCATCGCCGCGGACCACGCCTACGAGGCTCAGGGCAGCGTCTACTTTCGCGTGCGCAGCTTTCCGCGGTACGGCAGGCTTTCCAACCAGCGCATCGACGAGCTCGCCGAAACGACCAGGGTCGACGCCGAACCCGGCAAAGAGGACCCGCTCGATTTTGCCGTGTGGAAGGCGGCCAAACCCGGCGAGCACGATCACCTTTGGGACAGCCCCTGGGGCAAGGGCCGCCCCGGCTGGCACATCGAGTGCTCCGCCATGGGGCTGCGCTACCTGGGCGCCGGCTTCGACATCCACGGTGGCGGCCGCGACCTCATCTTCCCCCACCACGAGAACGAGATCGCCCAGGCCGAGGCGGCCGGCATGCCCTTCGCTCGCATCTGGATGCACAACGGCATGCTGCGCACCGAGGGCGAGAAGATGGCCAAGTCGATCGGCAACATCTCGCTGCTGCGCGACGTCCTCGACCGCTACCCCGCGCCGGTCGTGCTGGTCTACTTTCTCACGACTCACTACCGCAGCCCGCTCGAGTTCTCGCGCGAGAAGCTCGACGAGGCCCGCACGGCCTACGAGCGCCTGCTCGAAGCCGTGCGCACGGCCAGCTTCAGAGCCGATAACCCGGGCCGCGGCGAGACGCACGATCCCGCCGAGCTGCGGGCCGCGATCGGGCATGCCCGCGCGGCCTTCGCCGAGTACATGGACGACGACCTCAACACCGCCGGGGCGCTCGGCGAGCTCTTCGGCCTGGGCCGCGAGCTGTTTCGCTACGTGGGGGCGACCGACGCCGCCGGGCAGGCCGCCGACGTGGCCACCCTCGAAGAAGTCGAGGACCTGCTCGTCTCGTGCCTCGACGACCTGTGCATCGCGCTGCCCGATGCCGCGCGCATGTTCGCCGCGGCCACGCCCGCCGATGAACTGCCGGTCGAGGGACTGAACGCCGGCGGCGAGGTCTGCGCCACCGAGGACGTGCCCCTGCCGCCGGCCGCGCGACTGGCCGGCGAAGGCCGCTGGACCGATCTGGCCGAACTGGTCGACGAGCGTCTGGCCTGCGGTGACGCCTCGTATGCCTGCCTGCTGCGCGACCACTTCCGGGCCGAGAAGGACTGGGCCAGCGCCGACGCCCTGCGCGATCGGCTGGTGGCCGCGGGCTTCGAGGTGCGTGACACGCCGGCCGGCACGCAGGTCGTGCACAAGAGCTGATGGCCGCCGCCGCTCACAGAGGCGCCGCGACGGGTCCGGCGGCCGGGCGCCGCTGGTCCGGCGGCTGACCGTGGACTGGATCTACGGCCGTCAGGTCGTGCGGCTAGCCTGCGCGGACGGCGCGAAGCGCCGTCCGCACAGGCTCGCCGCGACCGCCGAGGGCCTCGNNGTAGCCGCGACCGCCGAGGGACTCGCCTGGCTGGCCGCCCACGGTGTCGGCGCCAAAGGACGGCCCGCTGCCGATCGTCACGCGCGGGCCGCGGGCCGTGACCCGGAAGACGCGAGCCGCGCCTCGCGCGACACGAGCCGCGGCGCCGCGGCTGCCGGCGGCTTCGAGGCCGAGACGGTCGCTTCGAGCGACCTGCAGCAGCTCACCNNCTGCCTGGTGGGCGACTACCCCTACGTGGCGCCCGATTCCCTGCTTGCCCGCGAGCTGCTCGTGGTGCTCGACGAGGTCACCGACCCCCGCAACCTGGGGGCGATCGCGCGCAGCGCCCTGGCGGCGGGAGCCGGCGGCCTCGTTCTGCCCCGCCACCGCTCGGCAACGGTCACGCCGGCGGCCGTCAAGGCCTCCGCCGGCGCCACCGAACATCTCGACATCGCCCACGTGACGAACGTGGTCGCCTTTCTCGGACAGTGCAAGCAGGCCGGCGCCTGGGTGTACGGTGCCGAAGGCGCCGCCGAGCGTCTCTACGACGCCCTCGATCTCGGGGGCAGGGTGGCGCTGGTGTTCGGCGCCGAGGGGCGCGGGCTGCGTCCGCTGGTGCGCCGCGCCTGCGACGAGCTCGCCGCGATCCCCATGCAGGGTCCGGTCGGCAGCCTCAACGTAAGCGTGGCCGCGGCGCTGTTTCTGTTCGAGGCGCGCCGCCAGCGCTCGCCCGGGGGGGCGTAGCCGCATGGCTGCAAGCCAGCACGACTGCTACATCGTCGACGGCTACAACGTCCTGCACGCGCTGTTTCCCGGCATCCGTCGCGAGCAGCTCGACGATCGGCGCCGCTGGCTGGCCGACCAGCTTGCCGGCTTCGCGGCCCTGCGGGGCGCCGACGTCAGTCTGGTCTTCGACGCCCACTCTCAGCCGCGCTCGACCTGCGAGCGCCTTGCCGGCACACGGGTCGAGATCTGCTTTGCTGGTGGTTCGCAATCGGCCGACGAGGTGATCGCGCGGCGCATCGCCAGCGGACCCGCCGACGCGGCCGTTGTCGTGGTCTCGGCCGACTACGAGGTGCAGCGCACCGCCACCCGAGCCGGCGTGCGCCGCATGACGCCACGCGAGCTGGGCGTCGAGATGGGCGTCAGCCGTGGGGCACGAGCCCCCGACGACACCAGCGCCGGCGCGCCGGCGACCCTCGAGGACAAGATCGATCTCGAGACGTGGCGCAAGCTCGAACGCCTGCGGCGGCCGGGCAGCTAGCAGGTACGGCGCCCGGCGGGCGGCAGCCGGGCCGGGCGCCGGCCCGCGCTGAGCGCTCGTCGTACGGTGTTCTTCGGCGAATTGCTTGCAAACAACCGAAGAGACAGTACAATACGGGCAACGCTTGAGGATGAACTTGACCTTGAGACTTGGCAAAAAGCCAAAACACCTGAGAAGGCACGGCACCTAGTCGCACCATTCAGGCTCAGCTCGGGGGGTCAGACGGGCATGACGCAGCGGCGACAGGCCAATGGAAGTCGAATGGCGAGCCGTCTTTCTAACCCTCAAGTGCACTCAGAGAGTTCCGATCTCGCCCTGGTCAACTCCTACCGCCGTGGCGATCAGGGAGCCTTGAACGCCTTGATGCTGCGCTATCACCAGTTCGTGCGGCTCAAATCCAGCTCGTACTTCCTGGCCGGCGGCGACTCCGAAGACCTGATCCAGGAAGGTATGGTCGGGCTTTACAAGGCGGTGCGCGACTATCGCGAAGACCGCCAGGCGTCGTTTCGCAGCTTCGCCGAGCTGTGCATCACGCGCCAGATCATCACGGCCATCAAGACCGCCACCCGCCAGAAGCACGTGCCGCT
>PMKK01000070.1 GCA_003157715.1 Actinomycetota bacterium | reverse complement strand
CAGCACCGCGGTGGCGAACAGGTCTGGGGCATGATGGGCGGCCACCACCTTCTCGAGGCTGCTCGTGATCGTGAAGGGGTCGGCCCCGCTCAGGGTGAGGGCTTGCCAGCCGGCGCGCAGCTTCGCGCCCAGCGCGGCCGCGTTGGGGCCGTGTCCGGCCACGTCGCCCAGGATGAGGGCGAGTCGCCCGTCGGGCAGAGTCAGGACGTCGTAGAAATCGCCGCCCAGCAGAAGACGGTCTTCCCCAGGGCGGTAGGCCGTGACGACCGTGAGCGCGGGGTGGCTCACGGGCAGGACGGGCAGAAGCCCGGTCTCCAGGGTCGCGTGCAGGCCGGCCACCTCGGCGCGGGCATGCGCCCGTCGTGCCTCGAGCAGAGCGATGGCCGCCTGATCGCCGAACCGCTGCATGACAGCCAGGCGTTCATCGTCGGGCCGTCCGGAGACTTGCTCCCAGCCGAGCGCGAGCAGAGCCAGCGGTTCCTGACCGACGCGCAGGGGCACGACGATGACGGCGTCGCCGGGCAGGAGCGCGGCGAGATCAGGCGTGGCGCCGGGGGCAAGAGAGGCGATCGAGCGAGCACCCGCGATAAGGGCCGGACGCTCGAGCGCCACCAGCCGCGCGAGATCGCGATGGTCCTCGAGCGAGAGACGGCCCGCCGCTTTGAGCGACGCGAACGGCGAGATCGCGACGGGCCGCAGCATCGCCTCCTCGACCAGAAAGAGCGTCGCCGACAGACAGGCGAACGAGCCCAGCGCGGTCCGGCAGATGTCGTCGGCTATCGCGTCGAGGCTCTGGCCGCCGTGAAACGATGCCGTGGCCTCGAGCAGGTGCTCCGCCGTCTGACGCACCGCCTCGGTCTGGGCGAGGGCGACCGAGACCTCCTGTCGCTTGCCGACCTGCTCGCGCAGCGCCGCGGCGATGGTCCCGGAGGAGAGAGCGGCCAGGATCCACATCGCCGTCGAGACCACCGTCGCCAGAAGCGACGTGTCGGTTCCCAGATTGGCGATCGTCGCGAAGAAGATGCCACCGCCGGCGAGGGCGGCAAGGGAGCCGACCAGGGGTCCGGCGAGCGTGCCCGCGGCGACCGCGGCCAGCGCCATGAATGAGACCGCGATGCCCAGCGCCGCGTCCTCGGTGCGTGCCGGCCTGAGGGCGCCGAGCACCACGAGCTCCACGAGGACGGTCAGAAACAGGACTACCCAGCGACGGGACTGCAGGGCGTCGCCCAGGGCCACCAGGAGGCGCCGCAGCCGTCTGCCGAAGCTCATGACCTCGTTTGCCGGATCGTCTACCGGATCGCTCTGGAAGTATGGCAAGCGGACCTCGTCGTGTCCGGTCGCGTATGCGCAAGCTCAGGCGGATGCCGGCTGCCGATCGTCGTCTCGGCAGGATACCATCGGCCGGCGCGACGGGGGCGTGGCGTCTTTACGCGGCGCCAGGCCGCCGGCGCCACGCCACCTCTGGCGTGCCGCGGCAGCCGCGAGTCGGGGAACGCCACTTCTCCCGTCGACGACGGTTTCAGATGTGTTGAGTGCGGAACAAGCCACTAAACTCCGGGACGGTGTACGACTCCGGACAGGAGCGGAGCCGCCCTCCACTGGATCCTCCGAGAGGTGATCATGATCGTCATCGTGCAGCACGAGGTTCGTGACTACGACACCTGGAAGCCCGTGTTCGACGAACACGAGGCTACCCGCAGGCGCCACGGCGCCAGCGGTCACGAGATCTACCGAGGCATCGACGACCCCAACGAGCTCACGATCGTCAACCACTTTCCGTCCAAGGAACAGGCCGAGGCGTTCGCCGCCGACCCGTCTCTGAAGGAGGCGATGGAGCGCGGCGGCGTGNNCCGCCGGCCCGCCCGGCTTTGAGAGCAGGAACCCGTCAGACCCATGCGCGGTCGCTTGCGCGACCGCTGATCAAAAGGAGCGTACCCCATGTCGGCAGAAGACGAGGTCCGCGGGGCATCAACGCAGTTCTACGCGGCGCTGAGCAGCATGATCGGTGGCGATGCGGCTCCGCTGGGCGGCATCTGGTCGCATAGCGCGACCGTGACGACGATGCATCCGATCGGTGGCCGGCAGGTCGGGTGGGACGAAGTCCGGGGTTCGTTCGAGCAGGTGGCGGGGATCGCCTCGGGAGGCCGCGCCGAGCTGCGCGACCAGAGTGTCCAGGTCGCCGGGGACATGGCCTACGAAGTGGGCGTCGAATCCGGGCAGATCACGATCGCCGGAGAGCAGGTCGCCATCGAGCAGCGCGTCACGAACGTCTACCGTCGCGAGGCGGGGCAGTGGCGGATCGTCCATCACCACACGGACGTGTCTCCGGCGATGCTGGGTATTCTCAACCGCCTGCAGCAGGCCGCGTAGGCGGGTGCCTGACCTCTCGATTTGCTCGGAGTCGACTTGCGCCGCACCTCCGGCAGGCGCGGTGCTTCACCCACGCGCGATGTTGATGGCTCGAGCGACGAGCATGGCGGCGATGATCAGTGAAAGCGTGTCCTCGACACCCATCACGAGCTTCGCTCGGCGCGAGTAGGGCATGGCGTCGGTGGGCGAGAACGCGGTCGCGCTGGTGAGCGACACGTAGAGGTAGTCCGGAAAGGTCGGTTTCCAGTCGGACGGGGCGAGTCCCTGCTGGTCCTGTTGCTGCTGTGGGAACACCAGGTCGGGATAGTCTCGGCGTCCCTCGGCACGGGCCTCAGGGCCGCCGCCGTCCAGCTCCCAGTAGATGAGGGCAAAGACGGCGACGTTGACGATCCAGAGCGCGGCCCCGGCGAGGAGCAAGCCTGAGGGGCTGAGCTTCGATCCCACGAAGACTCCGTGGACGAGCAGTGCGACGCTGACCGCATTGGCGATGACGAGTACCGCGACGAGCCCGATGGAGAGCACTCGCAAGGCTCGACCCGGCTCGGTCCGGGACGGCACGTAGACGGCGACCGAGGCAAGCAGGAATGCCCCCGCGACGGCCGGATATGCCCAGACCGGTCGCAGCGAGAGGCTGGCGGCTACCCAGGTCTGGCCCGCGATGATGATGACGGCGGCCGCGAATGCCGGCCACCTCGATTCCGCCTTGCTGGGGCGTCGCCACGACGGCACGAAGTCGCCGGCGGGTGGGCGTCTTCTGTCTCCTTCCGCGGTATCGTCGATCTCAGAGGCCAAGGCGGGGTCCTCCTGGCTTCAGGAGTGGGTCGCGGCGGCCGCATCGGCCGCCGCCGCCGCGGCGGCCTCGACCTGGGCGATGCCCGCGGCCTCGGTGGGCTGGTCGTCTGAGAGGACGGCGACCAGCAGCACCTGCCCGTCGTGCCAGATCACGCCGATGCTGTCGACCACCCAGAGCCGCGGGTCGGGAAGCCAGCCGTTCTTGACGGCGGCGGGTGTGCCCGGTGTCGCGGCCGCGGTGACGCCCCAGGCTTGGCCGGGATCGACGTGACGCATGAGGCGCAGCTCGTAGGAGCGGGAGGCCGCGCTCAGCGGGGAGCGGGACGACGTGAGGTCGGAAAGGAGCTGCAGCTGGTCGCTCACGGTGGTCGTGGTCAGACCCCAGTAGTAGTCGTAGCCCGGCGTCGTGTGGCGCAGACCGAGCCGGGCGTTGGCCTCGGCGATGCCGTCTGCCGCGCCGATGTCCCCCCACAGATCGGTCGCGGCATCGTTGTCGCTCTCCTCGATCATCTCCGTCGCAAGCTCCTGCTCGGTCTCACTGAGCGGCGTCCCGGTGTCCTGATGGCGCAGCAGCAGCGCGGCCAGGATGTCGGCCTTGACGATGCTGGCCGTGTGAAACGGGTGCTCGTCGCCGTAGACCGCTCTGAGACCGGTGGTGCGATCGACGAGGCCCACGGCGAGGTTGCCGGTGTGCTCTGCCAGGGCTCGCGCGAGCGCGGCTGTGAGCCGGCGGTCGAGGGCTTTGACCGAGACGGGCGTGCGGTCGACCGTCCCGGCCGCACCGGAATCGCTGGCCAGCGCGGCTCCCGCCGCCGTGGCCCGCGGGTCGGCGGAGCTGCGGCCATGGGCCGCGCCTCGCAGTTGTGCGCTGCGCTCGTAGGCTCGCACAGCGGAGACGAGCACTGCCAGGGCAGCCACCAGCGCCAGGACGACGGCGAACGTGCGCCGCCTGCGCACCGCTCGCCTGCGCTTCGCCGGTGTCGCTCTCACCTGCGTCTGCTGGGCATGAGCCTTGCCCTCCCCGGGGGTGGCGCTCAAGGCGACCGCCGCGTCGGTCGCGACTCGCCCAGCTTAGGGGCCGGGCCGCCGAACGTGCAAGCGTGCGAGGATCGGCCGCGCGGCCGGCCACAGGCAGTGCTCGATCGCCGGCGCTAGTCGAGGAACTCGCGCAAGTCCTGCGAGTCGCGACAGCTCTTGAGTGTGGCCAGCGTCTTGGCCTCGATCTGACGGATGCGCTCGCGCGTGAGACTGAACGTCTGGCCCACCTCGTCGAGGGTGCGCGGATCCTCGCCGTTCAGTCCAAAACGCAGCTCGATCACCTTGCGCTCGCGGCGCGGGAGCGTCGAGAGCACCTTGGTGACCTCTTCCTTTTGCAGGATCTCGCTCACCGCCTCGATCGGCTTTACGGCCTCTTCGTCCGCGATGAAGTCGGCCAGGTTCGTGTCGCTGGCGTCGCCGACCGGCCGTTCGAGGCTGACCGGCTCCTGGCTGATCTTCAGGATCTCGCGCACCTTCTGGGCGGTGGTGCCCATCTCGGTGGCGATCTCCTCGGGCGTGGGCTCGCGACCGAGGCGGCGTTGCAGGTCGCGCTGGACGCGCATGAGCTTGTTCATGCGCTCGACCATGTGCGCCGGTATGCGGATGGTGCGGGCCTGGTTGGCCATGCCCNNAGTCGAACTTCTCGACCGCGCGCATCAGCCCGAGGTTGCCCTCCTGAATGAGGTCGAGGATCGGCATGCTGCTGCGGGAGTAGCGCTTGGCGATCGACACCACGAGGCGCAGGTTGGCCTCGATCATCGCGCGCTTGGCCGCCGGGTCGTCGCGCTCGATGCGCTTGGCCAGCGAGACCTCCTGCGCGGCGGTGAGCAGGGGCACCTTGCCGATCTTGCCGAGGTACATGCGGACGGGGTCGAGGGTGGGCGTCTTCACGGAGAGATCGAGCGGGGCGGCCGATTCTTCGACGGCGTCGTCGGCCTGCCGGGCAACGCCGCCGAGCGGCGCCTCGGTCTCGATCACCTCGATCCCGACTTCGTGCAGAAGGAGCAGGAAGTCGTCGATCTGGCCGGCATCCAGCTCGGCATCGCGCAGCACGTCGGAGACACGTTCGGCGTTCAGATAGCCCTGCTCGCGGCCCTCGGCCACGAGGGCGTCTACTTCTTCGAGGCCCTCCATGTTCAGTGCGTGCTCGTCGGGTCTGTCTGTCTTGCGCTCGCTCACGGTGACACTCGCCTGCCTGTCAGGCATCATGACGGTACGCCTGGGGGCGGAAGATCTCACTCCTTTCGCGCCCAGGCGGCGCGCACTGGAGAAACTGACTTCTTCGAGGTCTCGACGGTCCCGGCCCCGGTGGCGAGGAGCGGGTCGGCAGCAGACACGCCTGCCATGGCGGCAGCAGGCCAATGGGCGGCGGACGTTAGGTTCATGAGCCTGTCTTTCGCTAGGTCGGCTTGGGCGAACGGCTCGAGGCGGGAGCGCGGCGCCGGTCCTGGGGTGCCTGCCTTCTGTTCGAGACCTTCCCCCTACTGTACCCGGCTGCTCGCCGCAGCCAACAAGGGGACTCCGCGGCCTTTCACGAAGCAGCCGGGCGACAGGTTCGCGCGCACCCGGAGGAGACTGTCGGCAACGAGGACCGCGGCCGTCATGCGGTGGGCGGGACTTCCGTCTGCCGGTCTCGCGCCGAACGGTGCTTCTGCTCGTACATGAAGGTGTCGGCCCGGCGCAGCATCTCCTCCAGCAAGACGGTGTGCGGAGCCTGGGAGTAGGTCACCCCCAGGGCGAGCGACATGTTGAACCGCAGTCCCGACTCGGCCACGAGCCGCGCGATCTCCTTCTTGAGCCGCACGGACAGGACTGCCATGTCGTGACTCTCCAGATCGGCGATGACGGCGAACTCGTCACCGCCGATGCGAGCCACGATGTCCGCCTCGCGAAAGCTCACCTTGAGCGCCCTGGCGGCCAGGCTGAGGCCGATGTCGCCGGCGCCGTGCCCGAACGTGTCGTTGATGGCCTTCATGCCGTCGATGTCGGCGAACACGAGCGCCAGCGGAGCACCCGAACGCCGGTTCTCCATGAGCCGCTGCTCGGCCAGCAGGATGAAGCCGCGACGGTTGTAGAGTCCGGTCAGATCGTCGTGCAGCGAGGCCGCCCGCAGCTCGCCCTCGACCTCGCGTCGCTCCGTGACGTCGCTGGCGGTGATGACGACGTGCTCCAGGTGATGCCGCGAGTCGCGAAGCGCGGTCAGCGACCCGCTGGCCAGGAGACGCTCGCCATCGCTCTTCACCCAGTGGCTCTCGAACGTCGACACCGTGGCGCCGCTCCTCAAGCGCTGGATGCCCTCGGCAAGCGCCCCCCGCGCCTCGCTGATCGGCAGAGTCTCGAGGAAGTCCCGGCCCGCCAGGGCTTCGCCGCTGTAGCCGGTGGCCTCCTCGACGGCGCGGTTTACGCGCAGGATACGCCCCTCGTCGTCGAGGATCAGGATGAACGCATCGGCCGCTTCGAGTACCGCCGCCAGGAAGTCGCGCTCGCTGGTGAGGATCTTTTCGGTCTGGGTGCGGCTTGGGACGGCCTTCCCGGGCGCCGGACTGTCGTCCGGCGAGCCTGAACCGCGCTGTTCGTCTTGGTGGTCGTCCACAGCGGCACGTACTCTCACGAGCCCGGCAAAGACCTCTTCCCTTCGTCACTTGTCACAGTAGTAGGGGAACAGTCGATGTGCGAGCGTTTATGTAAGCGTGCCCAGCTCGCTGGATATGACGCCAGCGTCACGCTGCGCCCTTGGTGATCACGAGCGTGCGCGTGACCTGTGGGCTTCGGCTAGTTCTCACCACTGGACCGAACTTGCAAACGTCGTGGCCGCCCGCCACGAGGTGGTCGTCGCGCTCTCGCGTCGTGCCGGTTTCGCCGGCGCCCGCGAACGGGCACCTCAGGGTAGCTTCTCGCCCAGCGAGTCCCTTCGTCGGAGCGACCGGCCACAGGCCGAGCCGCTGGCCCCTTACGACCAGGAGTGTCCAGATGCCGTCCACGCGCAGCAGCAAAGAGATCCATCTCGTCGCTCGTCCCCAAGGCGAGCCGAGGCAGAGCGATTTCGCCGTCGTCGATGCAGAAGTACCCGATCCGGGCGCCGGCCAGGTCCTCGTCCACAACCGCTTCATCTCGGTCGACCCCTACATGCGGGGCCGCATGCGCGATGCCAGGTCTTACACGCCGCCGTTCGCGCTGGGCGCCGTGATGACCGGCATGGCGGTGGGCGAGGTGGTTGCTTCGCGGTCGTCCGGCCTCGCGGACGGCGACATCGTCGTGCACGACCTGGGCTGGCGTGAGTATGCCCTCGGCGATGCGGCGGCGTTCCACCGTGTGCCCGCCGGCGAGGCGCCTCTCAGCGCGTGGCTCGGCGCGCTCGGCATGGTCGGCTTGACCGCCTGGGTGGGCGTGACCGAGATCGCGGCGCTGCGAGCCGGCGACGTCGTCTTTGTCTCGGGCGCCGCCGGCGCGGTCGGCAGTCTCGCCGGCCAGATCGCGAGGTTGCGCGGCGCGGCGCGTGTCGTGGGCAGCGTAGGGTCGGCGGCGAAGGTACGGCATGTCTGCGACGACCTCGGCTTCGACGCCGCCTTCAACTACCGCGAGGGTCCTCCGGCTCAGCTTCTGGCCGCGGCGGCGCCGAACGGCATCGACGTGTACTTCGACAACGTCGGCGGCGAGCACCTGGAGGCGGCCGTCGGGGCTCTGCGCCTGCACGGGCGCGCGGCGCTATGCGGGGCGATCTCGCAGTACAACGCCGACGAGCCGGCGCCCGGGCCGCGCAATCTCGGACTGATGATCGGCAACCGGCTCACGCTGCGGGGCTTCATCGTCGGCGACCACCTCGATCGCAGGCCCGCGTTTCTCACCGAGGTCGGCGGCTGGCTGGCCGAGGGACGCATCCGCCTCGCCGAGACGATCGTCGACGGTGTCGAGAATGCGCCCTCTGCCTTCATCGGCCTCATGCGCGGCGAGAACATCGGCAAGATGCTGGTGCGCGTCGGCGGCGACTGAAGTCGCCGCCGACGCGGCGGCCCGGGTTCGTCAGGTCGCGTCAGGCTGCCGTGCGCGTCTCGTCGGAGCTGTCGTCGCGCGTTGCGGGCAGCTGCCGCGGCAGGGTTGAAGACCGTGCTGAGGTGCCGACTCAGCCGTCGTGCCGAGCCGGCGGGAACGCCCGGACCAGTCCATCGAGGTGAGTCCATTCACGCTCGATCTGCAGCCGCAGTTCGTCCGCCGCCGCTGGGGCGATCGACGCGAAGCGTCTCTGGCGGTCGAGGTAGGTGTCGAGCGAGGTGTCGTCGGGGCGAGCGTTTATGCGAAAGCGCCGGCCGTCGAAGACTTCGTACAGCGGGAAGATCCCGCTGGCCACCGCCAGCCGGACGAGCTCCACGGTCTCGGACGGCTCCGACTTCCAGGCCGCCGGGCAGGGCGACAGCATGAGCAGAAAGCGAAAGCCGTGCAGCGACAGGGCCAGCTTGACCTTGCGCAGGAAGTCGTCGCGATGGGCGAGCGAAAGGGTGGCCGCGTAGGGTACGCGGTGCGCGGCCATGATCGCCACGACGTCCTTCTTGGCCTCGGTCTTGCCGCGCGGGGTGGTGCTCGTCCTGGCGCCGGTCGGTGTCGCGCCGCTGCGCTGTCCGCCGGTGTTGCCGTAGATCTCGTTGTCGTAGCAGATGTAGAGGATGTCCTCGTTGCGTTCGGCAGCGGCGGAGAGTGTCGCCATGCCGATGTCGTAGGTGCCGCCGTCTCCGGCCCAGCAGATCGTCGGGTCGCGCTCGCCGTTCAGCGCTCGCACGCGGGCGATGCCGGTAGCTACGGCGGCGGAGCCGGCGAAGGTGGTCTCGACCGCCGGCACGCCGTAGGCGCTGGCCGGGAAGGCGCCGGGCGTGACGGCCGCGCAGCACGCCGGGATCACCAGCGTCGGCGTCGCCGCGTCGAGCGCCTCTCCGAGCCACTGCAGGCCGAGCGACATGCCGCAGCCAGGGCAGTTCGTACTGTCAGGACGCAGCAGCTGGGGACGGGGCGGCGTGCCGGCCACTGGGAGCGACGCCGGCAGCGAGGTCGTCATGGCGTGGCCGCCTCTCGTGGAAAGAAGATGGGCGACCGCGTGCGTTCGCGGCCGGCGAAGTCGTCCAGGACGAGCTCGATGAGCGGCGGGTCGACCTCGCCGCCGCCCAGCCCGACGATGTAGCCCTGCAGCAGCACGTCGGGCCGCTCCCTCAGGCTGGCCGCGATCTCGGTCCACATGATGCCGCCCGAGCCCGGCGAGTGGTCGCGATCGAGCACGGCCACGCGTTTCGCGGCTCCGATGGCGCGCGCGAGCTCGTCCCCGAGGAACGGGCGAAAGAGCTTGAGCTGCACGAGCCCGATCCTCTCGCCGGCGCCGCGGCGCGCCTCGACGACGCGGCGCAGCGTGCTCACCGTGGTGCCCGCGGCGACGATCACCGTGTCGGCGTCGGCTACGTGCTCGGCCTCGAAGGCGCCGCGCGGTCGGCGGCCGAAGACGCGCGCGAACTCGGCGCCCGCCTCGTCGAGCACCTCGGGCACGCGCTCCATCGCCGCCTGGATCTCCTGGCGGTGCCGCTGCGTCTCGCGCGGGCCCATCAGCTGTCCATAGGTGCGTGGCTGGTCGGTCCGCGCTCTGAGCGCCAGGTCGAGGGGCGGCAGATAGGCGTCCACGAGCTCCTGCGGCGGAAGGTCGACCACCATGCTGGTGTGCGAGAGCAGAAAGCCGTCCTGGGTCACCATGACGGGCAGCAGCACGCGCGGGTCCTCGGCGACGCGAAAGGCGAGCAGGATGGTGTCCACCAGATCCTGGTGTGAGGCGCAGTAGAGCTGCAGCCAGGGCGCGTCGCGCAGGGCGAGGCTGTCGCCGTGGTCCGCCCAGATGTTCCACGGCGGACCGATCGTGCGATTGGCCACCACCATGACGATCGGCAGGCGCTCCAGCCCGGCGGCGAAGACGTTCTCCGCCATGTAGAGAAGTCCGTTGGAGGAACTGGCGGTAAAGGAACGCGCCCCCGCGACGGAGGCGCCGATGCAGGCCGCCATGGCGCTGTGCTCCGACTCCACGGCGACGAAGCTCCCCTTGGTGAAGCCCGCGCCCATGACCGTCTCGATGATCTCGGTCTGAGGAGTGATGGGGTAGCAGCCGCCGCAGCAGCCGCGGGCGGACCGGTTGGCTTCGCCGGCCGCCACGAGCGCGTGACCGGCGGCCTGGTTGCCGGTGGCGACGGCTCTGGTCATCGCGCACCCGCCTTCATGCCGGCGCTCATGCCGGGCACCCCGGCCGGCACCATGGCGAGGGCGCTGCGCGGGCACTGCGCGGCGCAGAGCCCGCAGCCCTTGCAGTAGTCCTCGTCGATCGTGCAGCTCGTGTCGCCCACGTGGGTCAGGATGCCCTCGGGGCAGTAGACGACGCACTCTCCGCACGCCGTACAGGCGCCGCAGCTGAAACAGCGCCGGGCTTCTTCGCAAGCGGTCTCCTGGTCCGGCCGGTCGCTCAGGCCCCGGCGTACCTCGCGGAAGCTCGTGGCGCGCGAGCGCGCCGGCAGGACACTGCCCCGAGCCATGCCGGCGTGCGGCACATCGCGGAACGTGAGGGTGGAGACGTCGACCAGCGGCGCCGGGCGCGAGAGCGTCTCCGCGCCGCCCAGGGCGGCGTGAAGGCTCCAGGCCGCCCGGCGCCCGTCGCCGATGGCTGCCGCCACCGTGCCTTCGGGCCTGGCCAGGTCGCCCGCCGTGCAGAGCGGTGTCTCGCGATCTCCGGGCAGCAGGCCCCCGTCGCTGCGTACCGCGCCCGCCGGCAGCAGGCTGTCGTCCGGCGCCTGGCCGAGCGCGAGCAGGACGGTGTCGCAGCGAAACGCCGTCAGGGCTTCGTCGCCATCGACGGGCACCGGACGCGCCCGGCCCGACTCGTCGGGCTCGCCGAGCGTCATGGCCCGGCAGATCAGAGCCGCCTCGCCGCCGTCGCCGCTCAGCCGCACGGGCGCCGCCAGCGGCTCGATGCGGACGCCTTCGGCCAGCGCTTCCTCGACCTCCTCGGCGATGGCGGGCATCTCGGCGCGCGTGCGCCGATAGACCACGAGAACGTCCCGGGCGCCCAGGCGGAGCGCCACGCGAGCGGCGTCGACCGCCGTGTTGCCACCGCCGGCGACCACGACCCGCTGGCCGCGAAGGTCCGGCGGCCGGGTGCGGCTCGAGTCGAGGAAGTCGAGCGCCCGCAGCACTTTCTGACCGCCGCTGCCGAGGTCGACGGCGCGCTGCGTCTGCAACCCCGTCGCCACGACCACGCCGTCGTACTCGCGCCGCAGCTCGGAGAGCCGGGAGCGGGACACGCGCCGGCCGCCGCGGACCTGCACGCCGTGCGCGAGGATGAAGGCGATCTCGCCGTCGATGACCTCGCGTGGCAGCCGGTACGCCGGGATCCCGGTGCGCAGGAGCCCGCCGAGCTCGTCGCCGGCTTCGAACACGGTCACCGGATAGCCCAGCCTGGCGAGCTGGTAGGCGGCGCTGAGTCCGGCGGGACCGGAGCCGACCACGGCCAGGTGTTCGGGGCGAGACGGCCGCGTGGCCTCAGGCCAGGCCGCGTGAGCCGCGACGTAGCGCTCCAGCTCGCGGCTGTTCACGGCTTCGTCGTGCTGGTCACGGCTGCAGGCCCGCATGCACGGCGCCGGACAGACGCGCCCGCAGGTGCCGGGGAAGGGCGAGGTCAGGAGGATGATGTTCAGGGCGACGTCGTACTCGCGCCGCGCCATCGCCTGGACGAAGCCGCGCACGTCGTTGCCGGCCGGGCAGGCGTCGCTGCAGAAAGGCGTGAGCGAGGCGCTGGCGGGAAGACGAGAGGCCCACGAGCCGGTGTGCACGGCGGGCGGGCCGCCGATGTCGTCGTCGAAGATGCTCGCGGTCCGGGCGGGCGGCCGCGTTGCGGCGACCGCCGTGACGGTCCCCGGGAGGCGGGCCTGGCGGACGCCTTCGTAGGCGGCGCGCGCGGCCGTGAGGTTGGGCTCGCCAAAGCCGAGGTGGGCGATCGCGGCCTCGGCGTCGGCGAACGACAGCCCCAGGATCTCCGCGACGGCGCCGAGCAGCGCGGTGTTGACGATCGGCAGGGCCCTCGTCCCCAGCCCGTTGTCCACGGCGATCGCCGACGCGTCGACTGTCGCCACGTTGCGGCCGGGAAAGACGTCCGCGAAGGCGTCCGGCGGCAGCGGCGTGTTGAGCACGACGCAGCCCCGGGGGTCCATCTCCCGGGCCGTTTCCGCGGCGATGAGCCCGGCGTCCAGCACGATCACGTGGCCGGGCTCGCGGACGGGATAGTGTTCGGTGATCTCGACGTCGTCGACACGCACGTACGCCTGGATCGGCGCGCCGGCGCGCTCGGCGCCGTAACGGCCGAAGGCTTGCACGTACTTGCCGCGCAGGAAGTAGGCGGTCGCGATCAGCTTGGCCAGCGTCACGCCGCCGCGGCCTCCGCGGCCGTAGATCGTGATCTCGATCATCGCGCGGCGATCGTGACGGCGATCATCGCGCGGCGATCGTGACGGCGATCATCGCGGACCCTTGCCGGTGCGTCGGCGAGGAGTCGGGTCGTCCCGGGCCGTGACGTATTCCTCGTACCAGGCCATCGCGGCGAGCGCGCGCACCGCGGCGACCGGCGAGTAGAGGATGACCGGATCGTGTTGGGCGCCGCCCGGAAAGGTCGCGACGTCGACGGGACGCAGGGGGACGTTGATGATCGGTTTGCCCGTGCTGTCCAT
The DNA here is from genome assembly GCA_003157715.1 of Actinomycetota bacterium. The sequence goes on along the minus strand of PMKK01000070.1, from coordinate 21,208 downwards.
GAGTGCGTTCGTGCACTCGAGAAAGGCGATCTCCGCGGGGTTGAAGCGGCCGCGTCCGGACGCCCCCTGTCCGGCGCCGGCGCCGGACAGGGCGTCGTGGTCTGAAGTCCAGCCGGTGGACGGGCTGCGCAGCACGCCCAGCACTACGACGGCGTCGACCGCCTCGCTCTCGGCGAGCAGCGTCAGCGTGCGCTCGGCGAGGTCCGGACCGGTCTCGGCCACGAGGTCGACGGGGTTGCTGCGGCTCCAGTAGNNAGCGCCAGGTCCAGGCTCTCGTCGGGGCCCGTGCGCACGAAGCAGCCGGTCTGGTGGGCCGCGGCCAGAAAGACGTCGGCCGCGCCCGCCATGGCGCCGGTGTGCGAGGCGGCGGCGCGGCTGCCGTACTCCGTGAGGCCGCCGCGCAGCACCACCACCGGTTTCTGCCGCGTGGTGCGTGCCATGACGTCGAAGAACCGGCGGCCGTCGTCGACTCCCTCGAGATAGACGAGGGCCGCGCCGGTATGGGGGTCGTCGCACAGCGCGTCGAGCACGTCGAGCGCGCTCGTGCTCGCCTCGTTGCCGACCGTCACGTACTTGTCGATGCCTATGCCGCGCCGTTCGGCCGCGGCGAGGAGCTGCACCCCGATGTTGCCCGACTGGGAGACGACGCTCAAACGGCCGGCCTGCGGTCGCAACTCCAGAAAGCCGACGGCGTTGAGCCGGCTGTGCGTCGCGACCAGGCCCATGCAATTGGGGCCGATCAGCGTGACGCCCGCGGTGCGCGCCGTTCGCGCCAGCTCAGCCTCCGCGGCGGCTCCCGCCTCTCCGGCCTCCGAGAAGTCGGCGGCTACCACGAGCGCGACGGGGATGCCGCGCTCGCCACACTGCGAGACGACGGCGCTCACCTGGGTGGCTCCCAGCGTCACCAGCGCCAGGTCCGGGGCTTCGGGCAGCTCCGCGACGCTGCGGAAGGCGGGCAGGCCGCACAGCGTGCCGCCACGACGGTTCACGGGGTAGATGGGACCGGCGAAGCCGCCGTCGATGAGGTTGTGCAGCAGGGAGCCGCCCCATTTGAGAGGGTCTTCCGAGGCGCCGACGACCGTCACCGCGCGCGGTGCGAACAGCGGCGTCAGATCGGGGCGGGGCACGGCGCGCGGCGTGGACTCGCGCTCACTCACCGGGTCCGGGTCGATGATCATGAGCGCGTCGGCGGCGACCGGCGTCGCCCCCTCGACGATGAGCGGATTGATGTCGATCTCGGTGATCGCGGGGTGGTCTTCGGCGATGCGCGCCACGGCGAGGATGACTGCCGTCAGGGCCGCGTGGTCCACCGGCGGCATGCCGCGAAAGCTGCCGAGTAGCGCGGCCGACCTGATGCCCGCCAGCATCTGGTCGATGTCACGCTGCGCCAGCGGCGTCACGCCGAGCGAGATGTCCTTGAGCGCTTCGGTGAAGATGCCGCCGATGCCGAACACGACGACCGGCCCGAAGAGCGGATCGCGCTTCATGCCGACCATCAGCTCGCGCGCGCCCTGGAGCATGCGCTCGACGAGCAGCGAGGCGTCCGGGTCACCGGCGCGCTCGAGCAGCGCACGCGCCGCCGTGCGCAGCGATCCCTCGTCCCGGATGCCGAGGACGACCAGGCCGTGCTCCGTCTTGTGGCTGATGCGCGGCCCCACGGCCTTGAGCGCCACGGGAAAGCCGACGCGGCGTGCGATCGCGACGGCTGCGCTCTCGTCGCGCGCGCCGCCGCCTTCCGGCACGGCTACGCCATAGGCGGCCAGCACGGCTTTCGCCCGGCGTTCGTCAAGGGCCGGGCAGCCGTCGCTCACGGCGCTCGCGATGATGTCGTCGACGACGCTGACTGGTCCCACGACTTCCCTTTCAGTCACGAAGAGATAATAGTATAAAGAGTAGTTCTTTCGCTCAAAAGGTACAACATGAGTATGCCCGCGAGCCGCGGAACGCAACGCGAAGGTCGCCGTGGCGGAGGGAGAGTGAGACGGAAAGTGATGAGAACGGAACGCGATGAAGACGGAGCGCGATGAGAGCTGAACTGACGTTCGGGCGGGTCGAAAGCCTCGATCCCCCCTTCACCACCGCGAGCGCCAGCGAGAACGTCGCCTGGTTCATCCGGGCGATGATCTTCTCGGGCGAGCTGGGGCCAGGCGATCGGCTGCCGTCGGGACGCGAACTCTCGGTTCGGCTCGGCGTCTCCGTGGTCACGCTTCGGGTGGCACTCAAGGCGCTCGAGGTGGCGGGCTACGTCGTCACCAGCAGAGGCGCACGGGGGGGGTCGCGAGTCAGCGACCTGAGCGCGCTGACTCGCTGCTGGACCAGCTGGATGCACGACAAGGCAGACGAGGTCGACGAGATCTGCGAGTTGCGCGAGACGATCGAGGCCAGGATCGCCGAGCTCGCGGCCGAACGGCGCTCAGAGGCGGAGCTCGAGTCCATCGAGCGGGCAAACACACTGCTGCTGGCGCCGGGTTCCTCGGTCCTGCGCTGGAACGTCGCCTTCCACGACGCGCTGGCGCAGGCCGCTCACAACAGGCATCTGGAGCGCGCCATGGTCGAAGTGCGGGGCGAGCTGTTCCTGCCGGCGGACACGTTCCTGCGCGAGCATCGGGTCGTCGAGCTCGTCGCCGCTCACGGCGCCGTGCTCGACGCGGTGCGCGCTCGTGACGCCGGCGCCGCGGCAGACTGCATGCGCGCGCACCTCCGGGACACCCGGGCGGTCATCAGGCAGTCGCTGAAGGAGTCCGCCGAAGCCTGATCCGCCGGCCGCCGAACGTTGGCGCCGGCGGCCGTCTTCTGTCTATCATCGTCTATCATCGCGTGAGCCCGTAAGATGGCGCGCCCAGCCGTAGCCGGCGTGCGTGCCGCTTGGTGAAAGCGTTTCCCGTGACCGGAACACAAACGATCAGTCGCAAGTTGGACAGGCTGACGCCTCGCGCCGGCGTGCGCGTGCAGATGTTCTCGGCGGCCGTACTCTGGCTGGTCGGCACGAGCTTTCTGCTGGTGCGCGGCGTCCTGTTCGTCGAAGAGCCGGGCTCGGACTTTCACTTCAGCTACTGGATCGTGCCCATCGCGGTCGTCGCGATCGTGGTCGGCACGATCAAGGCGCGCTTCATCCTCATCAGGTACGCCGACAAGGCCGTCGCGCGTATCCGGGACCGCGGGCACGCCTGCTATTTCGGCTTCTTCGCACCGGGGTCGTGGTTGTTCGTCTGCGTGATGATGGGTGGCGGCATGCTGCTGAGACATTCGGTGCTTGTGGACTTCGCGTGGGGCCGCGTCTTTCTCTCCACGCTCTACCTGGCAGTGGGCACCGCTCTGGCCATCGCCGATCGCATCTTCTGGGTCGCGGCGCTGCGCTTTCAGCCGCGGTCGAAGGCGAGTTCCGCCACCGGGTAGGCGTCAGCTGCTCGGACGCTCGATCGGGCCGGCGGCGGTCACGGCCGCGAGCGCCGCGAGGGTCTCGGACACGGTAGGCTGCGCCTCCACGCCGCCGGCGGCGCGCGTGGAGAGCGAGCCGCAGGCGGCGGCGAAGCCCAGACTGCGGCTCACCCGCCAGCCCTGCAGATAGCCGCACACGAAGCCCGCGTCGAAACTGTCGCCGGCGCCGATGGTGTCGACGGGGTCCGCTCGCAAAGCGGCGGCGCGCACCACGGCATCGCCGTCGAGGGCGGCCGCGCCCCGCGCACCGCATTTGATCACCGGCCGCGGGCCCAGACCGGCCAAGGTCCGCAGGACGCGTTCGAGGTCGACGGCGCCGAGCGACTCGAGACCGGCGCCGACGGCCTGCGCACCGGTCGCCTGCGCATCGGCCGCGGCTGGCGCGCCGAGGGCTGCCGATACCGCCAGCGCCTCGTCCAGGTTGGGCAGGTACACGTCGGTCTCCCGCAGCGTCTCGCGCAGATGGCCCTGCCAGCGACCCGACCAGTCACCCTGGGTGTCGAGCGAGGTCGTATGTCCGGACCGGCGCGCTTCGGCGAAGAGGCTCGCCAGGCTGGGGGCGAGCTCGTGCAAGAGAAAGAAGGAGCCCACGTGGAGGTGTCGCGCGCGCCCCGCGAGGGCGCGCGGCACCTCCGCCGCCGTGAGATCGCCGACGCATCCCGGAGAAGTGAGCATGGCACGGTCGCGCTCGTGGCCGGGCCGCACGAGATGAACGGTGAGTCCGGTCGACCGACCGGGCGCAACGACGCAGCCGGACACGTCTACGCCGCGAGCGGAGAGCTCGTCGCGCATGAAGCGCCCCGCGGAGTCGTCGCCCACGGCGCCGACGAAGGCTACCCGCAGGCCGAGCCGAGCGGCGCCGCAGGCCATGATGGCCGACGAGCCGCCCACGGTGAGCGCGCCTCGCTCGACGAGCGTCTCCGCCTGGCCGAAGGCGATGTCGTTGACGACGTCGCCGACGATCACGTCGGGCACGGCGTCGCCGATCACAAGCAGGTCGAGCGGTCCGCCGCCGGGGTCCTCGCGCGTCCGGCGTGCGGCACCGGCGGCGTGCTCCGTCACCGCGCGCTGGAGGCCGCTCGAGTCAGTCATAGATCGCCGCGCCGGTCTGCGGGTCGAAGAAATACAGCGCCCGGGGGTCGATCCAGAGTTTCACCCGCCGGCCCTCGCGCGCTTCGCTGCCGGAGCCCAGGCGGGCGACGAAGATGCCTTCGGTGCGCCCGACCACGTCGGCTTCTCCGGCCGCCTGGGTGGCTTCGACTATCTCTTCGAGCGCCGGCACCGGAGCGTCGATGCCCACGTGTACGTCGACTTCGGGGCCCAGGTCTTCGCGCAGCTCGACGGTAGCGTCGATCGTGCTGTCGGTGCTCTCGGTCTCCACCAGCGTCGCGTCTTCGACGTTCTGTGGCCGCACGCCGAGGACGACTTGGCGGCCGTCGTAAGCCTGCAGCCCGGGGCGCTCCGACACGAGACGGGCGTCGATCCTGATGTCGTGCGGCCCGAAACGCGCTCGCAGACCGTCCGGGGCATGGCGCAACTCGGCCTCGACCACGTTCATCGCGGGCGAGCCGATGAAGCTCGCCACAAACAGGTTGACCGGTCGCGTGTAGATCACCCGGGGCGCCGCCACCTGCTGCAGCGTGCCGAGGCGCATCACGGCCACCCGGTGGCCGAGCGTCATCGCCTCGACCTGGTCGTGCGTCACNNTCGAGGTTGGAGAGCGGCTCGTCCATGAGGAAGACCTTCGGCTGGCGCACGATCGCTCGTCCCATGGCGACACGCTGGCGCTGGCCGCCGGAGAGCTGCTTCGGCTTGCGCTGCAGCAACTGCTCGAGCTGCAGCACGCGAGCCGCCTCGCGCACCCGGCGGTCGATCTCGTCCTTCGGCTCGTGATGCAGACGCAGGCCGAACGCCACGTTCTGGTAGACGCTCAGGTGCGGGTACAGGGCGTAGTTCTGGAAGACCATGGCGACGTCGCGGTCGCGGGGCTCCAGGCCGTTGACGACCTTGCCGTCGATGACGATCTGGCCGGATGTGGGGTCTTCGAGGCCGGCGAGCATGCGCAGCGCCGTCGTCTTGCCGCACCCCGACGGACCGACAAGCACCATGAGCTCGCCGTCGGTGATGCGCAGATCGAGGTCGTGCACGACCAGGTTGGCGTCGTAGGTCTTGCTCACTTGTTCGTAGCGGATCTCGGCCATGCTCAGGTCCCTTTGTGCAGATCGGCGGCGCTCGTGGCGGCGCTCACTTGATGCTCCCCGCCATGACGCCCTGAACGATGTAGCGGTTCAGGATGAGGGCGATGACCCCGGGCAGGGCGGCCGCCAGAACCCCGATCGCGTTGAGCAAGGTGAACGGTACGACGCGCTGCCCAGAGAGTGCGGCCACTACCACCGTGACCGGCTGGGTAGCCAGATTGCTGCTCAGTACCAGCGGAAAGATGAACTGCGCCCAGCCCATCAGGAAGACGATGATCGCCGTCGCGGCGATCCCTGGTCCCGACACGGGGATCATGACGCGCCAGAGCGCCATGACGGGCGTGGCCCCATCGACGAAGGCTGCCTCCTCGAGCTCGCGGGGCACGCTGGCGAAGTAGTTGTACATGATCCAGATGGCCAGTGGCAGAAAGCCTGATGTGTACACGAGGACGATGCCCAGGTACGTGTTCACGAGGTGGACGTTCGACATGATGCGATACAGGGGGATCAGCGTGGCATACACCGGCAGCAGCAGCGTCGCCAGTACGACCACGAGGATGACGCGCTTGCCGCGGAACTCCAGGCGCGCGAAGGCATAGGCGGCAAACAGGGCGATCACGACCGTGAGCACCGTCGCCAGGCCGGACTCGATAGTGGAGTTGAGGAATGAATGCCAGAACTGGCTCGCCACGCCACCGTTACCCTGGCTGAGCAACGAATGGTAGTTCTTGGTGGTGAAGGGCGCCGGCACGAAGTGCGCCGGCACGCTCTGCGCCGCGGAGATCGTGGTGAAACTGGTGTTCAGGGCCCAGTAGATAGGGAAGGCCGACCACGCCAGGATCAGCGCGATGACCACGAGCCGGATCGCGCGGCGCATCTAGAACTCCACCCGGCGATAGACCACGGCGAGAATGAGAAGCGAGAGCAGCATGGTCGCGAACGTGGCCAGCAGCGAGAGCGCATACCCCTGGCCGAAGTTGAGGTTGTTGAAGCTGATCTGGTAGGTCTGAAGCATGATCGACGCGCCGCCGGGGGCAAAGCCGTTGAGTACGTACACCTGGTCGAAAACGTTGAGCGACAGGATCAGCGACTCCACCATGGCGACGGCGAGACCCGGGCGCACGAGCGGCAGCGTAATGCGCCGGAACATCTCCCAACGGCCCGCACCGTCTACCCGGGCCGCCTCATAGAGCTCCTGAGGGATGGACTGTAGCGCCGCGAGGATCAGCAGCGCGGCGAGCGGCGTGATCTGCCATACCTGTACGAGTTCGATGAGGACGATCGACAGCACGCGGCCCAGGCCGAGCCAGACATGATAGGAGTTGATGATCCCGAGCGACTTGAGGGCGCTGTTGAGCACGCCGAACGTGGGATCGTAGATCCAGCCCCAGATGACGGCCTCCACGACGGCCGGCAGGGCCCAGGGCAGAATGATGAACGCCAGCAGAATGCCGCGCCAGTGCGAGCGTCGCTGCAGGACGAGCGCCATTCCCAGTCCGAACAGGGTCGAGAGGGCGACGCCGACGATGATGTACAGCACGGTGTTGGCGGCGCTCTCGCGCACGAACGGGTTGTGCAGCAGGGCGCGGAAGTTGGCGAGACCGGCGAAGCGGGTCGGCGGGTCGACCGGATTGACGGTGAAGAACGCCTGGACCGTCGTCACCGCCGTCGGGTAGAGGGCGAGCGCTCCGATGAACAGGACGAGCGGCGAGAGCAGGACGTAGGGCAGGAAGCGACCGTGCCGGCGCGGTCGCTTCCTGCTGGTCTTGCCGGCCTCGTCGCTCATCCGACGATGCCGCTGCGACGCTCGCAGGCGATGATCTTCGTGGCTCTGGGCGTAGCGCCGGCCGGCACGAGGACCCCTACTGACTCGCCTTGAGCTGGTTGACCTGGGTGGCGATGTTGTTCACGGCCTGGGCGACGGTCTCGGAACCGGCCGCGGCCTGGTGGATGTTGGTATACACGGCGTTGCTGAACTGTGAATACCACGGCGGCGCACCCGGGCCGGGGAACTCGGCGCGTGAGGTCTTGAGAAGCGTCAGCAGCTCGCTCGCTCCGGCGACCTTGTTGCCGCTGGCCAGCAACTGCAGGCTGCTCACGCGGGCCGGCAGCGGGAAACCGGAGATCACGTCGGCCGAGCCGTTGAGGCCGGCCCAGACGGCCTGGTTCCCCGTATTGGTGAACCACTTGATGAAGGCCACTGCTCCGGCCACGTTCTTGGCGGTCTTGGGAATGCCGATGCCGTCCGGGTTGGACAGGTTCGCAGCGGGACCGGAGACGCCGGGCATGGCGATGTACTGCACCTGACCGACGACCTTGGAGCTAGCCGGCACGTCGTAGACTGAGCCTACGGTGCCGGCGTAGTCCGAAAGGACTGAGGCCACGCGGCCCTGCGCCATCTCGGAGGTGAAGCCCTGGTAATCGGTCACGCCGATGTTGGCTTTGGGCACCAGGCCGGACTTGTAGGCGTTGACCATCCACTGCAGAGCCTGGTAGCCGGCCGAGCTCGGCGAGGTGAACTGGGGATTGTAGCTGGCATCGAGCACCTGCCCGCCGTAGGCGGCGGTGAGCTGGTACCAGTAGGTCGACAGACCCTCGGCCGCGGCGAAGGGGATATCGAGCGGGCTGGCCACGGCGCCCTTGGACTTGATCTGTTTGAGCGCCGCCGTGTAACCCGTGAGCGTCGTGGGGGTGGCAGTCACGCCCGCGGCCTTGGCCAGCTTGGTGTTGAGCGTGGTGACGGTGAACGACGAGTCGAACGGCAGGGCGAGCTGCTGGCCGTTCGAGGCGAACGTGTCGATCTGCGGCATGTCGGTCTTGAGCGCCGACGCGTCAAAGTACGAGTTGAGTGGAGTGAACCACTTCGTCTTGTAGTACTCGCCCACTTTTGACCAGTCGACGTCGGTGAGGTCGGCGAAGTACGTGTTGGACGCCGCCGCCGCCGCGATCTTGGTCTGCAGGTTGTCCCAGCCTACTTCGACCCAGTTCACCTTGACGCCCGTCTGGGCCGTGAACTGGGCGAGCACGGACTTGGGTGGCGCGGGGTAGTGGTAGACGACGGTGATGGAACTGCCCGGCGACGGCGACGCCAGGGCAGCCGGGCTGGCGCTCGAGCTGCTGCTCGAGCTGCTGCTGCCGCAGGCGGCGACGACCAGCGCGAGCGCGGCGAGGGCGAAAAGGCCCAGCAGCACCGGCGCCGCTCGGCGCGCTTCGTTCTGCAACCGACTGCGTCTCACGTGTGCCTCCTTGGTTGTCACGACGATGCCTCCTTCTCTGCATCCGTCAGGATGACCGACCGGGTGAGATGGAGAGGATGGTCCGGGTCCAGCCCTTTCTTCTCGGCCAGGGTTACCGCCAGCCGCTGGGCGAGGATCAGTTCGACCATGGGGTCTCTGGTGGCTTGAAGAAAGGTCGCGCCCGTGGCACGCACGGCGGGGGGCAGACTCGCGGCCGAGGCGTTGAACGCCCAGACGACGCTCGCCGCGTCGATGGCGCTGATGGGTCCGTGGCGGAACTCGGTGGCCGGGTAGGCCTCGGTCCAGGCTCCGGCGGCCTCTCGCAGCTTGAGCGCCGCCTCGCGGGCGATGCCCACTCCGAGGCCGTGACCGAGGAACACGAACTGGCGCATGGCGGCAGGATCGAGCGGCAGCGGTGCACGCAGCGCCGCTGCCGCGGCGTCGGCCAGCGAGGCGATGTCGACACCGAGGTGCGCGCGCAGCAGCGCGAGGGCGGTGGTGGCAAAGCGGGTCTGCACCACCGAGCGTTCATCGGCGAAGTCGAGCATGACGACGTTGCCGCAGAGCTCAATGATGGGGCCGTGCGGCGTGCCGGTGATAGCGACGGTGCGCGTCGAGCCGCCCACTCTCCTCGCGTAGTCGAGGATCTCAGTCGTGGTGCCGGACCGTGTCAGGACGACGATGACGTCGTAGTGACGGTCTGGGGCCTCGGTCGGCGTGAAGGCGTCGGTCTCGCCCTGGCCGGCCTGCTCGCGCGCCGCGGCGTACGCCTCGGCCATGAACAGCGACGTGCCGCAACCGACGATGGCCACGCGCTCGCCGGCGGCCGGCAGGGAACCGCTCGCGGTGCGCGCGACATCGGCCGCGCGTCGCCACATCTCCGGCTGCGTCGTTATCTCCTGTGTGACATGGCTTGCGTCCACGTGGGTCTCACCCTTCCCCGTTCGGCTCGCGAAGGAAGACGTTGCCCGGCGTACGACACGACTTCTGTCTGGTGCACGGCGGCAACCGCTCACTGCGCTTGCACATTTGTGCTCACTATATCAGTAAAAACGACAAATAGTGTGCATCGCTCTTGCCGCGGCGGAGAGCCGACGGCTGCCGGGGCAAGAGCCGGCGCCGGCTCGTGTACGATGGACTCGCAGATCGGTCCAGGCGAAGAACCGGAGCTGGCGCATACGGCGACAGAACCTCGAGTAGCGTTCCTCAAGACCCTCGCGAGAGAGCTCGCTCCGCTGGGCCAGACCGCGGCTGAGCTGAAGGCGCAGCTTGCCGCCTGTGCCGCCGGCCTCGGCGTGTATGCGCAGTTCTTCGTGCTGCCGAACATGGTGCAGATCATCTATGAGGGGTTCGGCGAAGAGCACATCGCCTACGTTGCCGTGGGCCGCGGCACCGTCGATCTCGAAAGCCAGGCCCTGCTCGAGAGTGTCGCCGTCTCGGTCGGCAAAGGCTGGATCAGTCCGCAGGCGGGAACGCGGCGCATCGAGGCTCTCGCCGCCCAGCGGCCGCGTTTTCCCCTGTGGCTTCGCCTCGCGGCCGGCGGACTCGGACCGTCCGCCGTCGCTCTCCTTCTGGGCGGCGGCCCGCGTGAAGCCGCCGCCGCGATGGGCATCGGCCTGGCGGTGGCGGTCTATCACGGCCTTGCCCGGCGCAGTGGCCGGCTGGAAGGTCTGCTGGATCTCTCTTCAGCCGCCTTTGCCGCCTGTCTCGCGCTGCTGCTGGGTCACTTCATGCAGCGGTTCGACGCGAGCGCGGTCGTACTGGCGTCGATCGTGCAGCTGCTGCCCGGTCTGCGCATCACCCAGGGCGTCTCCGAGCTCGCCGCGGGCGACCTCGTCTGCGGCACTGGGCGACTTGCCGGGGCGGCCATGACGCTGCTCAACCTGAGCATCGGCGTGGCCCTTACCTGGACGGTCTTTCACCGGCTTCACGAGTTCCCCGTCCTGGGCGGTACGCATGGGGTCACGACGGCCATGCTGACACTGGCCGTCGTCGGCGCCGCGCTGGCCTTCTCGGTCTCAGAGAACGCTCGCCGCCGCGACGTCGGCTGGGTCTTCGTCGCCGTGATCGTGGCCACCATGGCCAGTCGCGTGGGCGTCTGGGCACTCGGCACGACCCTCGGAGTCGGCATCGCCAGCCTGGCGGTGGGGCTCGCCGGCAACGTCTACTCGCGGTATCTGCACCACCCCAAATCGACGATCACGGTACCGGGTCTGACGGTGCTCGTGCCGGGCGCGCTGGGCTTCAAGGGTGTCTTCAGCCTGGTCAGCAAGGGTGGTCCCGGCGGCGTCAAGGTGGTCGTCACGACGCTGCTGCTCGCCGTGGCGCTGGTCGTCGGCTCGACGATCGCCGAGGCGATCGTGGCGCCGCTGACCGTGAGCACGCGAGTGATCGATCCGATCCCCCTGCCGCCCCGGTTGCCGCGCCTGGGTCGGCGCGGACGATCGTCGGGACGTCCCAGGTAGCTCTCCGGGGCAGGCGCGCCCGCACCAGAGATCCCGTCGCCCCGACGAGTCGCTCCGCGGCAGGTGGCCGCCGCTAGGAGCGGCGTACGTCGGCGTAGCTTCGTTCGTAGGCGGCGTTGAAACCACCCAGGTCGCGCAGGAACGTGCCGGCCCGTATCTGGTCCTCGGTCGGACGCATCGAGCGCTGCACGAGACTGCGCACCAGCGGGTCGGCGGCCGGCGCGACCGGCTGATAGCCCGTGTGGTCGGCGTTCCTGGCGGCCACGCGCGGATCGAGCAGATAGTCCAGGAACCGGTGCGCGGCGGCCGTATGCAGGGCGTTGGCCGGGATGCACGGGGCATCGGCCCAGACGCGGTAGCCCTCGACGGGCAGGATGTAGCGGATGCCCGGGGCGCCCTGCGTGATCGCGGCCGCGACGTCGCCGTCCCAGCACTCCACGATGGCCGTGCCCTCGAGGATGGTCTGCGCGGCCGCCTGGGTGTCGTACCTGGTCACGAGGGGCTTTTGCATCGCCGCCATGGCCGTCGCCTGATCGAGCAGCTCCGTGTCGGTCGTGTTGGGATCGGCGCCGAGCAGGTAGAGGGCGGGGCCGAGGACCTCGCGCGAGCCGTCGAGCATGGCGACCTGCCCCGCGTAGTGCGGGTCGTAGAGCATCTGCCAGGTCTTCTTGGGAGCCGCGATCTTGTCGAGGCGCACCGCGAAGCCCTCGGTGCCGAAGCAGAAGATCGCGGTGTACTTGGCGCCGTCGGTCCCCGGATCGTAGGGCGGCGACCGGAAGTAGGGCTGAGTGACGTGCTCCCAGTTCGGCAGCAGGTTCAGGTCGAGGGGCTGTAGCAGGCCGGCGTCGATCAGCGCCTCGGCGGCCCAGTCCTCGGGGATGATCACGTCGTAGCGCTCGCCGATGGTCACCCGCCTGATGAACTCCTCGTTCGAGTTGATCGTCGTCTCTTCGACCCGGATGCCGGTCTCGGCCTCGAAGCCTTTGAGCGTATCGGCCGACAGGTACCTGCCCCAATTGAGAAGCCGGATCGATGAGGGCCGGGGAGCGCCCGCCGGTGAGCCGATGTCGGTCATGAGCGCGGCCGCCTTTCTTTTGCCTGCACTGTCATGGTTCCCCGCGGTTCGCCGTCCGGACGGCGTCTAGACACATGTCGGTCCCTTGGTGGTCACGCGTCACGTCCTCTCAGGCAGGGCGAGCGCGTCGACGACAGGTACTCGAGCGTGCCGCGTTCGCCGGCGCGCGGCGAACGGTTACGCCCGACTTCTGAGCGGGATAACCATCTTTACGGCGATTCCGCCGCATCGCGGCAGGAGAGTCTGGAGGGTCCGTTGAGCACCAGATCGTGGCAATCGCGTGTGGTCGGCGTGGGCGGTGTGCTTGCTCTGGGGGTGGCGCTGGCCGTCGGGGCGGTCCCGGCACTGGCGGCGACGGGACCGATCCGCGGTCTCGTCTCGACGAGTCACCCAGACCCCGCGACCTGGTATGCGAACTCGGCTCCAGACTTCTCGTGGGGCTGGTCGGCCGGCGCCGCGGGCTACTCGTATCTCATCGACCAGACTCCGGGAACGGTCCCTCCCGCGCAACTGACGAGCTCGGTCGTGCGCTTCTCGCCTAAGCCGGCGCAGGCGGGTCCGCGGCCCTGGGACGTCACGAGCGGCGATCTGAGCGGCGACGGCAAGCTCGACGCCGTCGTGGCGGATTACGCCGCCGATACGATCAGTGTGCTGCTCGGCAAGGGGAACGGCAGCTTCGCGGCCCCGGTCGACTACCCCGCGGGCGTGAACCCGCACGGTGTCGCCGTGGGCGACTTCAACGGCGACGGCAAACCCGACGTGGTCGTCGCCGACTGGGGCGCGGCTACCGTGAGCGTCCTGGTGAACAAAGGCGGCGGCGCGCTCAAGCCCGCGGTCGCCTACAAGGTCGGCGCCAACCCGAGCAGGGTGGCCGCCGGCGACTTCAACGGCGACGGCAGGCTCGATCTGGCCGTGGCGAACTACGGCAGCAGCACGGTGAGCGTGCTGCTCGGCAACGGCGACGGCACGTTCGAGGCGGCCACGCCCGCGGTGACCGGCACGCACGCCGAAGACGTGGCCGCCGGCGACTTCAACGGCGACGGCAAGCTTGATCTGGCGGTGGCCGACTGGGGCGCCGACACGGTCAGCGTGCTGCTCGGCAGGGGCGACGGCACGTTCCACGGCAAGGCGGACTACGCTGTAGGGGCACACCCGCACGCGGTCGTAGTGGGCGACTTCAACGGCGACGGCAAAGCTGATCTGGCGGTAGCGAACTGGAACGCGAGCACGGTCAGCGTGCTGCTCGGCGCGGGCAACGGCACGTTCAGTACGGCCGCCACCTATCGCGCCGGCGGCGTGCCGGCCAAACTGGTGACCGCCGACTTCAACGGCGACGGCGTGCCCGACCTCGGCGTGGTCGATTACTCGGGTGGCACCGCCGGCGTGCTGCTCGGCAAGGGCACCGGCGCCTTCACGGCATACCGGGCGTTCGCGGTACCGGCGAACCCTCACGCGCTGGTGGCCGGCGACTTCAACGGCGACGGCGTGCCCGACCTGGTCGTCGCCTGCAACGCCGTCGGCGGCACCTCCGTCGTGACGCTGCTGAACACCACGGAGACCGGCTTTGCGGCCGCCTACACCAACGTCGCCGACGGCCGCTGGTACTTCCATGCGCGCGCGATCGACGCGGCCGGCCTGGCAGGCCCCACGTCAACGCTCGCGCTGCGCATCGACACCACGCCGCCGGTGACGAGCGACAACGCTCCGCGCCGCTGGGTCAAGCATCCGGTGGTGGTCGCGCTGGCGCCCCGCGATGGCGGCTCCGGCATGACCGGAGGTTCCGCCGGCACCTGGTACAGGCTCGACGGCGCCCCGCAGTTCGTGTCCGGCACGTCGGTGATCGTGAACGCCGACGGTAGCCACACCCTGACGTACTACTCGCGCGATGCCATCGGCAACACGGAAGCGGCGCGCAGCGTGCTCATCAGGATCGACAGCGTGGGGCCGTCGATCGTCGCGCGTCGGGCCGCGGGCAAGGTGGGCCAGGCGATCGGCCTGCGTTACCGCGTCGACGACCTGAGCCCGACGGCGACCTCAGTCAGGGTGGTCGTGAGAAACGCTCGCGGCCGGGTGGTCGCGACGCTCGCCCCAGGCAAGGTCGCGACCGGGCAGTGGCACGTCGCGCGATGGGTGCCGAAGGCGCGCGGCGCCTACCGCTACAGCGTCTCTGCTCGAGACCTCGCCGGCAACCCGCCGGCTCAAAGAGGGCAGGCTTTCGTCCGCGTGAAGTAGGCAGCGGCGCCGCCGCGTCACGCCGGCCGTGTCGCGAGGCGCACAGGCCGGGTCTTCCGCATGGCCCCGCAGCGCGTAGCCCCGCACCGTACCGCCCGGCCCCGAGACACCCGCACCGCGTACGGTTGAAGGCAGCGAGACGACGGTACAACTCTGACGTTCGGGCCGTGATCTGAGCCGCGACAGGGGGTATCGATGAGTCCCATGGCAGGGCGCACTGAAGAAGGGGGCGCGGTCCGCTTCGCCCAGGGCGCCGTGGCGGCCGCGAGAACGGACTACGAAGCGTTCGTCGCGGCCGTCGGCTGCGGGCGCCTGAGCGCGGAGACCGGGTCGTGACCAACCGTGGCTGGCAGACTCACTGGCACAAGCACCCGGCGGTGCGGTCCGGCGATCAGCTGACGCGGGGTGAGCGAGCGGCCGATCGCATGCGTAATGTGATGGGCTCCTGGCCGTTTGTCATCTGCTTCTTCGTCGT
Source organism: Actinomycetota bacterium (assembly GCA_003157715.1). Next base: position 6,089 of record PMKK01000070.1, on the reverse strand, counting down.
CATGATCGTCTGGGCTCTGGTCAATACGGTCGTCTTGCACCGCGTGCTGCATCACAAGGCCTTCGACCCCTATCCCTACATCCTGCTGAACCTGTTTCTGTCGATGCTGGCCGGAGTACAGGCGGCCGCTCTGCTGATCGCCGCCAAGCGGGCCGACGCGATCGCCTCGGAGATCGCCATCCACACCGAGAAGAACACCGACGACCTGAAGGGCCTGCTGCAGGAGAACACGGCGCTGACGAGAGCAATGAAGCAGAACACCGATCTGCTCGAAGAGATACATCGTCACGTCGCCGCGCTGAACGGGTCACCGGACGCGCCCGTGGACAGGGGCTCGAGCGACGCCGCCGAGGGCCAGCCGCCTCCTTGAGCGGGTTCACAAGGCCGGCCTGCGGGAATACGAAGACCGTACTGCGCCACGCGCACCTCAGGCGGGACTCGACGGATAACATGGACTCTGGTGAACCACAGACGCACGCGCCGGATTCTCGGCGACCGGTGAGCAGACCATCCACGGCGCCCGCCGCCGCGTCCGCCACGGGACCCGCTCCCGCGACCCCCGCGACTCCCGCCGGCGGCCCCGTCGCGAGTCCGGTCGTTGCCGAAACGGGTGTCCAGCGCTTTGCTCGCGGCGCCCACCGGACCCTGCTGTACTTCTACGTCGTGGCGACACTCATCGTCCTGATCTTCCTGATCGCTCTGGTCGTGGCGAACACCAGCGTCGTCAAGGTCAGCTGGCTGTTCGGCAGCGCGTCGGTCTCCCTGGTGTGGCTCGTGCTGGGCTCCGCGATCCTCGGGCTGTTCCTGGGCATGCTCGTCGGGGCGCTGCTGCGCCACCGGACACGGCAGCCGCGGGGCCCGAAGTAGCGGCGCCGGCAAGGAGGCCCGGGTCGGTCAGGCCACGGGTGCCTCGGCCGGATAATCGCCGTTGCGCTCCCAGTAACCCTGGGCCCGCGTTGCGGTGAGCTCGAGTCGCACGACCCACTTGACGTTCTTGTAGCCGAGCTGCGAGGGAATGACGAGCCGCAGCGGCCCCCCGTGCGCTCCCGGCAGCGCCGCGCCGTCGAGCGCGTCGGCAAGCAGCGTCTCGGGGGCGTTCGCCTCGGCCAGCGGGAGACTGTCCGAGTAGGTGCCGCCGTAGGCGTGAAAGGTGACGAACCGCGCGGCGGCCTGAGGTTTGGCCTGGGCCAGCAGATCGGAGACGCGCACGCCCTCCCAGCCCACGCGGTCGACGCTCCAGCCCTCGACGCAGTGAAAGTCGCGCGTCTCCTGGGTGCGAGGCAGGGCAAGCCACGCGCCGCGCTCGAGACGCAGCGGGGACTCCACGAGGCCGTCGACCGCGAGCACCCAGTCGGCGGCCGCCACCGGAGGCGGTCCGTCCTCGACGTTGAGCACGGGGAAGCTGTCGAGCAGGCCGGCCGGCCCGGAGCCGCGTCGCCGTGTGCCGCCGTGATCGATGCCCAGCGCGGCGGTCAGGGCCGCCAGAGCACCGGCAGCCAGCAGCAAAAACCAGCGCCGGCTGAGGCGCAGACGCGTGCGCTGCTCTTCTGGCGGAGCGGGCACGGGAGACCCGTGATCGTCGCCGCGCGCTTGCGAGGGCCGGCCGGCCGGTATCGGCGCCGCCTGTCGGGGCTCGGACGGCTGCCACAGGCGCGCGATCAACGCCGTCAGCGGCCGCCGGTTCACGAGAAGATGGGCGATCACCGCCACGGTCAGCACCAGAGCGCTCCACTTGTGGATCGAGCGCCACTCGAGCAGCGAGACGTCGAAGATCGGGATGAACGAACGCGGGTAGGTCAGGACGAGTCCGCTCAAGGCCGTCACCAGAAAAGCGACCGTGATGCACGCCGCAACGACGAACTGGGCGGTTATCTTTCTCGTGGTTCCTCCCGGTAGCTGTCGCTAAAGTACCCGCCGGTCACCGCCCTTGACGGGGGAATCTCGCATGGGGAGAATCCGGCGCGCGATGAATTGTGTCGAGGTGGAGCATCTCCGGGTGGTGCGCGGCGGGAGGCCGGTGCTGCCCGACCTCTCCTGCGTGGTCGCGGCCGGCACTGTCACGGGTCTTCTGGGGCCGAGCGGCTCGGGCAAAACGACCCTGATCCGGGCGATCGTGGGGGTCCAGCAGGTCGCCTCTGGGCGCATCAGCGTACTCGGCAGACCCGCCGGATCGGCCGCCCTTCGGGCGCGGGTGGGCTACGTCACGCAGGCGCCCTCCGTTTACAGCGACCTGACGGTGCGCGAGAACCTCGCCTACCTGGCCGTCATCCTGGCCGTCTCCCCGGGCAGCGTCGACAGGACGATCGGCACGGTCGCCCTGACCGACCAGGCCGATGTCCCGGTGAGCCGGCTCTCGGGCGGACAGCGGGCCCGGGTGTCGCTTGCGGCGGCCCTCATCGGCGCTCCCCGGCTTCTCGTGCTGGACGAGCCGACGGTGGGGCTCGACCCGGTGCTGCGTGAGGAGCTGTGGTCGCTGTTTCACCGCTTGGCGGCCGAAGGTGTCACGTTGCTGGTGTCCAGTCACGTGATGGAAGAGGCGGGCCGCTGCCGCCGGTTACTGCTGCTGCGCGAGGGCATGCTGCTCGCAGATGCCACCCCCGACGAGTTGCGCGAGCGCACCGGCACCGACGATCTCGATCAGGCTTTCCTGCGACTGGTCCGCTCGAGCGCGGCGGCATGAGCGCGGCGGCATGAGCGCCCGCCGCGTCCTGGCGACCACTCGCCGGGTCCTGCGCCAGTTGCGACACGATCCGCGTACCATCGCGCTCATGCTGGTCGTGCCCTGCGTGCTGATGACCCTGCTGCGGTTCCTCTACGATGGCCGGCCGCTGGTGTTCGACCATGTCGGCCCCATGCTGCTCGCGCTGTTTCCGTTCACCGTGATGTTCGTCGTCACCTCGGTCGCGATGCTGCGCGAGCGCACCAGCGGGACACTCGAGCGGCTGCTGACGACGCCCCTGGCCAAGGTCGATCTGCTGGCCGGCTACGCCCTGGCCTTCGGCCTCGTGGCTCTCGTCCAGGTGGCTCTCGTGACGACGCTGTCGCTCGGCCTGCTCGACCTGCGGATCCAGGGCAGCGTCGCCCTGCTCGCTCTGGTCGGTGTGATCGACGCCCTGCTCGGCACCGCCTTGGGGTTGTTCCTCAGCGCCTTCGCCGACTCCGAGTTCCAGGCGGTCCAGTTTCTGCCGGCCTTCGTGCTGCCACAGCTGCTGCTGTGCGGTCTGCTCACTCCGCGCGACCAGATGGCGACCGCCCTGCGCTATCTGTCGGACGTCATGCCGATGTCCTATGCCGTCGACGGCGCCACGCGGGCGGCGGGTTCGACGGCGGTGAACGGCGCTCTGACGGTCGATCTCGTGGTCGTGTGCGCCTGCGTGCCGGTCGCGCTCGGGCTGGGGGCGGCGACCTTGCGCCGCCGCACGCCGTGAGTCGCGCCGCCGCACGCCGTGAGCCGCGCCGGCGGTCGTCTGGTCGTCTCTACGACCGGCGCCGGTGCGCCGGCCGGCGTTCGCGCACGAAGTCGAGGGCCACAAGCAGTGCGCCGAGCTGCATCTGGACACGCCTGCGGATCGGGACCGGTGTGATGCCGGTCTCGGTCTGGATGGCGGCCACCCGCGTGCGCACGCGCTGTTCGGCCGACTCGCGCAGGGCGGCAAGCTCGCCGTCGTGCGCCGCGCCACCCCGCGCCGCGCCGGCCCGCGTCGCGCCGCCTGTCCGCGCCGCGCCGGCCGCCCTCAGCGCCTCGTCGGCGGCCCGCACGAACTGCCCTACGCGGCAAAGCGCATGGAGCTCCCGAAGGTGGAGCGAGTCGAACGCCTGCGCCACGCTGGCCTGGTGGGCGAAGGCGGGCTCTGTCCGGGCCTGGCGCGCCTCGGCGGGCAGCTCGACGGCGGCGTCGCTCAGGTAGCCCTCGACGGCGCGCCGCCAGGGCTGGTCTTCGGGCGCGGCCGCGCGCAGGGCCGGCAGGCAGCGGCGCAGGAACTCGGCGTGCTCCTGCTCGCACGCGATGCCGCCCAGCTTGGCCTCGGCACGGGTCATGCCGGCCGGGCTCGTGTCGGCCACACGGGCGCTCATGAACGCCGGCACCTCGGCGAGCACCGCGCAGCAGCCCCAGCGTCGTATGGCGTACTCGTCGCTGTCGCAGCCGGCTGCCAGCTTGGTCAGCGGGTCGTGTCCGTAGCGCGCCAGATGCTCGTACTCGTCGGCGACGCGGATGTCGGCATACATGGCGTCGCCGACGCCGCGCAGGTACGGCACCTCCGGCTCGCCGCGGTGCGGCGGCACGCCTGCCGCGCGCCGCGTCGCGGCGAGCGCGTCGAGCAGCTCGGGGTCGTGATCGGACAGGTAGAAGTACCCTCCGCCGAACGAGCAGTTGTGCAGGCTCATGATGAAGTCGAGCGGCTCGCGGTCGATGATCGCCATGGCCGCGCGCGTTTCGGGCGGCGGAGCGGCGAAGCGATACCGCCGGTAGTCGACTGGGAAGTTCCACACAGGCTGGTCGATGTAGGCCGAGCGATAGACGTGAAGCACGAAGTTGCTCAGGTCGCCGGGCCGCTCGAACCACGGCTCGTTCAGCCGGGCGGCGTCGGGGTCGAGCGTCTTCAGGACCGAGAAGCGAAACCCGAGCTCGTCGGCCAGGCCGGTCTCGGCGAGCAGCGGCAGCAGCTCCTCGATGACAAGCGAGCCCACCGGCTCCTCGGGATGCACGAAACCGAGCAGCAGGGCGCGCCGCGGTCCGCTGCCGACCTCGAGGCAGCGCAGCGGATGGCCGTGTGCCGAGACGCCGCACTGCCAGGCGCGGACGGCGGGGGAGGCGGCGACGAGCCTGCTCGTCGCCGCCTCCAGCTCGTCCACTCGTGGAAAGCGGTCGTAGTCGGGCACGCGCCGGAGCAGCTCGTCGTAGGCCGGAAAGGGCTCCGCGGCGCCTCTCCGCGACTCGTCGGGTCGTGTCATCTGCCGGCTCCCAGGCTCTTCGAGGGTACTCGTCGCGGGCTCGTCGATGCTACTCCTCGCGAGTTCGCCGAAGCTACTCCTCGGTGGCGGCTGTGCCGTGCCCTCGCCGTCGCGACCACCCGATGGTGCCCGCCGCGATGACGACGATCACGATCAGGCCTACGATCCAGCCGGTCTTGCTCGAACCGCCCGACGAGGTCGCCTCGGTCCTCGGCCGCAGGTTCAGGTAGGAGTCCATCTCGAAGGTGTACCAGGCGCCCCCGATCTTGGCGGGCGATAGCACCCATCCCTGCCACTTCTTGACGTTGTAGCTCTCCAGGTTCTGGTTGTAGATGAGGGGGATGAAGGGACTCTGCTGGTAGATGATCTGCTCCATCCGCCAGATGGTCGCCTTGCGTTGCTGCGGATCGAGCTCGCTGGTCTGCTTTGTGTAGAGCGTGTCGTAGGCCGGGTCCGACCAGTTCGCCTGGTTCCAGCCGCCGATCTGCGAGCTCGTGAGGATCGACATCGTGAAGTTCGGGTCGACGTCGCCGACCCAGCCCCACACGAACATGTCGTAGTTGGGCGCCGGTTTTCCCTTGACGGTGTTCCAGATCAGGTTCGAGAGCGCCCCCTCGCTGACCACCGACAGCTTGACGTTCAGGCCGATCTTGCGAAACCAGCTGGTCAGCAGCTTGCCGGCCACCTGGCTCGACAGCGACTCGGCGCGCACGTAGAGCTTCAGGCTGATGGGCTTGCCCTGCTTGTCGAGGCGCACCCCGCTGGGCCCGACCTTGTAGCCGGCTGCGTCGAGGGCCGCGCCGGCCTTGGCGAGATCGAACGTGTAGGCCTGCGCCGCGGATGGCTGCCAGTGCCAGTCGAGGTCGGCCTGGTAGGTCTTGTCGGGTACGACCGACGTCGCCGGCCGCACGTAGCCGCCGTAAGCGAGCCGGTTGATGGCATTCTTGTCGATGGCCCAGTTGAGCGCCCGCCGGAACGCGGGGTCGCGCAGTACGGGGTTGCCGAACGGTCCCTTGGAGCAGTTGAAGGTGAGCTCGTCGAAGCCGACCGCAGGGTAGGCGCAGACCTTCAGGGAGGTGTCGGCGGCGAGCGACTTGTAGAGCGCCGGCGGGAATCCCCAGGCTCCGTCGAGCGCG
>PMKK01000322.1 GCA_003157715.1 Actinomycetota bacterium | reverse complement strand
CTGCAAGCCGAGCAGGCCGAGCGACAGCGTCGTGACGAGGGCCACCTGGACGACGGCCACCAGGCCGAAAGCCAGGGCGTAGCCGGCGAGCAGATCGCCCTTGGCCATCGGCGTCGTCAGCAGCCGCTCGAGCGTCCCGCTGGTGCGCTCGCGCAGCATCGCGACCGAGGTCACGACGAACATCACGGTGAACGGGAACAGGGCGAGCAGCATGGGACCGATGTGANNGGTCATCAGCACGCAGGGCACGACCAGCATGAGAGCGATGGTGCGCGGGTCGTGTCGCAACTGGCGCAGGACGCGCCGCGTGGTCGAAAGGACGCGGCGGGCGCTCATGCCGCCGCGCTCATGCCGCCGCGCCCGACCGGATCGCACTCATGCCGCCGCGCCCGACTGGATGAGGCGCAGGAACGCCTGGTCGAGATCGTCGGTGCCCGTGCGCTCACGCAGCTCATCGGGGGTGGCGTCGGCGAGCAACCTGCCCTCGCGCAGCAGCAGCAGCCGTTGGCAGCGGTCGGCCTCTTCCATCACGTGGCTGGACACCAGCAACGTGGCGCCCTGCGCCGCCAGCCGGTGGAACAGCGACCAGAGCTCCTCGCGCNNNCCACCCGAGAGCCGGCTCACCTGGACGTCGGCATGATCGGCCAGGGCAACGGTAGTGATCGCCTCGGGCACGCTCTGCGGGGAGGCGGCCAGGATGACCGCCAGGTAGGCGAGGTTCTCGCGCACCGTCAGGTCGCCGTAGACGGAGGGCGCCTGCGTGACGTAGCCCACCTGCGCCCGGAGGGAGGCCGAGCCGGCGGGCTTGCCGAGCACGCTGACGCGACCGGAGACGACCTGCTGGACCCCCACGATCGCTCGGATCAGGGTCGTCTTGCCCGAGCCGCTCGGCCCCAGGAGACCGGTGACCGTGCCGGCCGCGACCGTGCAGGAGAGGTCGGGCAAGACCGGCCGGCCGCCGCGCACCACTCGGAGATGTTCGACTTCGATGCAATCCGTCACGCGCTGAATGCTTCACGCGGCGGATCCGCCTGTCAATGCACAGTCTTGCCCGGCCACCACACGCGATGGCCGATCCACAGCGTGAGGGCCGGCACGAGAACCGTCCGCACCACGAACGTGTCGAGCAGCACGCCGAAGGCGATGATGAAGCCGAACTCCGTGAGCACGACGAGCGGCAGCACCGCCAGCACCGAGAACGTCCCCGCCAGCACCAGTCCGGCGGAGGTGATCACCCCGCCGGTCACGGCCAGCGCCTTGAGCGTGCCGCGCCGCGTGCCCAGCNNTACTTGAAGACGAGCACGCTGAAGCCGACCGTCGCCCCAAAGGAGAGCATCACCGTGGCGGTCAGCATCAGGGGAGCCACCAGCGAACGCAGCAGCACGCACAGCACCACGAAGACGATCAGCAGCACCAGGGGCGCGACGACGAGAGCGTCGCGCACGCCCGCGTTGTGCACGTCGAGTGCCTGCGCGGTGTCGCCCCCCACGAGCGCCGCCGGCCCGGCGGCCGTCTTCATGGCCGCGCGCAGCGCGGTGACGGTCGTCCAGGCGGCGCTGCTGTAGGGGTCGCGGCTCAGGACGACCTGGAACTGCGAAAGGCCGCCGGCCGTCTGCGCGCTTTGAGCGGGCACGTCGGTGATGCCGGGGACCGCCCCGGCCGCGCCCATCGCCGCTTGCAGCCTGGCGGCGGGGACGACTACCTGGGCAGGCGCCGTCACGCCGCGCGGAAACGACTGCGCGATGATCTTCTGGCCTTCCACCGACTGCACCTTGCCGCGGTAGATGTCGAGCTGGCTCAGGTTGGGGTTCAACGCCACAAGGCCGAGCGCCATGACGGCAAGCACAGCGGTCGTGACGATGGCCACCGTCCGCGGCCCGTGCGTCGAGCCGTGCCGGCCGTGCCCACCGTGCCCGCCGTGAGCGCCGTCCCCGCCGTCCCCGCCGTCCCCGCCGTCCGCCCCGCTCCCGCCGTGTCCGCCATCCTTGAACAGCCGCGTCCCCAGCCTCGCCCAGATGCCCGCCTCCTCGCGCGATGCCGACCCGAAGTGTGGCACCAGCGGCCAGAAGATGCCGCGCGGAAAGGCCAGCAGCAACGCCGGCAGAGCGGTCAGCATGGCGACCATCGCCAGGGCGATGCCGAGCGCCGCGAGCGCTCCCAGGCTGCGGTTGCTGGCGAGCGTCGCCAGCAGCAGCGTCAGCAGCGCGATGGTCACGGTGATGCCGGAAGCGAGAATGGCGGGACCGGCGCCGCGTAACGCGGCCGCCATGGCCGCGTGCCTGTCCTCGTAGCGGCGCAGCTCCTCGCGGTAGCGCGAGATGAGCAGCAGCGCGTAGTCGGTGCCGGCCCCGAACACCAGCACGATGGTGATGCCGGCCGCCTGGCCGTCGACCTTCAGACCGGCCTGCGACGCCAGCAGGTAGGCCAGCGCCCGCGACGGAAGATCTGCGAACAGACCTACCGACAGCAGCGGCAGCAGCCAGAGAAACGGGCTGCGATAGGTGATGAGCAGCAGGATGGCGACGATGACCACTGTGGCCAGCAGGATCTTGGTGTTGATGT
>PMKK01000123.1 GCA_003157715.1 Actinomycetota bacterium | reverse complement strand
AGCATCATGATCATGTTGCGGCCGTCGAGGTTAGGCTTTGACTCGACGACCGCGAGTTCCTTGACCTCGTCGGCCAGCCGCATAAGGAGCTGCTCACCCCGTTCGGGATGCACGAGCTCGCGGCCGCGGAACATGATCGTCACCTTCACCTTGTCTTTGTGCTCGAGGAAGCGCACGACGTGGCCCTTTTTGGTGGCGTAGTCGTGGTCGTCGATCTTGGGCCGGAACTTGATCTCCTTGATGATGATGTTGCTCTGGTGCTTGCGGGCCTGCTTTGCCTTGAGCTCGAGCTCGTAGCGGTACTTGCTGAAGTTCATGATGCGGCAGACCGGGGGGTCTGCCTGAGGGGCTACCTCGACCAGGTCGAGGTTGGTCGAAGCCGCGTAGTCCTGGGCTTCGCGGATGGTCTTGATGCCCATCTGCTGGCCCTTCTCGTCGATGAGACGAACGCGGTCGGCGTAAATACCATCATTTATGCGGATACGGAGATCGGGCCCCCTGGGCCGGTCTCTGTCACGCGGATAGAACGGTTTTCCCATAGAAAAAAGGTCGCCTAAGCGGCCTACCGGTCTCCTTCCTTCTTCATGGACCCTGTCGACCAGACGGTGCAGGGTGAGAAGCGGTCGCTTCTGCTCATATAGCGCAGCGCAGTATACACGACACCGCAAGCAGCGTCGACATCCTGCGACCGCGAGATGAGCCGAGCCTCGTCACGGGGTCACGGTACCCAAAGGCCCGCCCATCGGAACGCTGCCGCCGACAGGCGCGCAGGCGGCGCGGCGGGGTTCGCTCGCACCCCGCCGCGACACCCGTGCCGGCCGCCAGCGTGCGACGGCCGGCACTGTTGAACGAAAGCAACGAGGTCAGTCGCTGACGCGTTCGTCGGCGTACGGGATGGGCTGGCCTTCGCCGGGCCAGGTCTCGGGCCCGCGCTTGAAGAACTCGGGCTTGAATATCCACATGATGACCATGAGGATCACGCCCAGCGCCATGGTACCGACACCGATCAGGAAGATGCCGCCGATGCCGTGGAAGCTCGTGGAGCTGTTCGCCGGGTTGTAGTCGTCGTGGAGCACCTTGACAAGGATGAGCGCGAAGAGGAGTGCGCCGAGGGCCGGCGCGACACCCATCAGGATGAAGTTCTTGACGCTCTTCAAGAGCTCCTTGCGGTAGTAGAAGGTGCAGGCCAGGCCTGTGCCGCCGTAGGCGATGCAGACCATGATGCCGATCGCGCTGATCGCGTCGTAGAGGGCGTTCACGTTGAGCCAGGTGAGCACCACGTACCAGATGATCGACAGCGCGGTGAGGATGACGGTGCCCCAGAAGGGGGTGAGATACTTGGGGTGGATGCGGCCGAAGACCGCCGGCAGCGACTTATGGGCCGCCATCGACAGCGTCTGACGGGTGAGCGGCAGCAGCGTGGTGAGAGCCGACGCGGCGCCCGAGGTGAAGATGCAGAGGAAGACCAGGCGGTCCCACGTGCCACCCATGACCGCCTTGGCGATCGGGCTAAAGACGTCGCCGGGGTTGCTGGCAAGGAACCCGGGGCCCTTGTACGACTGCATCACGGCCGCGATCAGCACGTACATGACCACAAGGATCAACGTGTTGAGCACGGCCGAGACGCCCGGCATGGTGTGGGCGTCCGCACTCTCCTCGTTCACCGCCAGAACGGTGTCCCAGCCCCAGTAGAGGAACACAGCGAGCACGACGCCGGCGGCCAGGGCGCTGCCCGTGATGTGCGTGGTAAAGAACCAGCCCGCGCGGATCGGCATGAAGCCCGTCGGATGCGTGGCGTAGCCCTTGATCAGTGCCCACACGGTGAACAACAGGAGCGGGATCATCTGCAGGCCCATCAGCACGTACTGAGCGTTAGCCGAGACGTTGATGCCGATCGCCACGAACAGGGCGACGATCAGAATCCAAACGGTGCCGCCGACCGTGTTCCAGAGGGTGGAGTTGGCGGCGCCGTTCATCCCGACCATGAGAAACATGTACTGCGCCGCGATCTGCACCAGGTTGGCCATCACGATCACCGACGAGGCCACGGCAGCGAAGCCGATGACCCAGCCGATCGGGCCGCCGAACGCACGCGAGGTCCAGATGAAGGTCTCGCCGCAGTCGGGGTCGGCTCTGTTCATGTAGAAGAAGCCCGAGGCGACGAGCACCATGGGCACGAAGCCGGCGATGAAGCAGAACGGCGTCGCCGTATGCATGCCGGCGACCGCCACCATCAAGCCGAGCGTGGCGGCCAGACTGTAGCCGGGCGCCACCGAAGCGACACCGATCACTACGCTGGCAAACAGGCCGAGCGTGCCTGAGCTCAGACCTTTGGCACTCTCATCGGACCCCGGCGGCGGTCCCGCTGCGGCACCCCCTGTGCCAGGAACTGATGTGACTTCCACCATGCCTCCCTTCCGCCGGCCTTGCGCCGACGTCGCTGCCCCAGAAACACGAAATCGGCTGACGCTCGCGTTTCAAAGGAAAACGGCGACAGCCCCCCTTCAGCTCCCTGGACCACGCTCCGGGCCCATGGATGCGTGCGAGGCTAGTACAGAGGCTCGTAATGTCAAGTCAAGAAAACGGCGTGGCCACAGGCCGTTTCGCCGGCCGCCGCCGCCATGCGGTATCCTGAAGATCATGCATTCTGCCCGCCACCCCCGCGCATGGCGACCCTGACCTCGCTGCTGGGCTCGTTTCAGCCGAGCTCGGGCCGCAACCATCTGATCGCCTTCACCCTCGGCCTGCTCATCACCTTCCTGGGCATCCGCGCCAACACGCGCCTCATCCGCGCCAACGTGCGCTGGTGGTTTCGCGATCTGCGGCCCGGCGGGCTGCACATCCACCACATGGTGGTAGGCGTGGTGGTCATGGTGATCGCGGGCCTGGTGATGATCGCCACCGACCCCCACGGCTTCTGGGGCATCGCCACGGCGCTGGCCTTCGGCGGCGGCGTGGCGCTCACGCTCGACGAGTTCGCTCTGTTGCTGCATCTCGAAAACGTCTACTGGCAGGAGCAGGGCCGCATCTCGGTCGACGCCGTTATCGTCACCATCACCGCGGCGCTGCTGTTTCTCGGCGGGCTGCAGCCGTTCAACGCCGCCGGCGACACCACGCTGGCCCGCTTCGGCGGCTGGGTCATCACCGTTCTCGTCATCGTCAACGTGACGCTGGCGGTCATCTGTTTTCTCAAAGGCAAACTCTGGACCGGCGTGTTCGGCTGCTTCGTGCCCGTCGTCGCGGCGGTCGGAGCCCTGCGCCTGGCGCGCCCCGGTTCACCCTGGGCTCGCCGCTACCGCGACAACCCGGGCAAGCGCGAACGAGCCGAGCGTCGCGATCAACGCGAGGCGGCCATGGTGCGCGCCTGGCGGGTCTGGTTTTTCGACCTCATCGCCGGCAAGCCGCACATTCCGCCGGTGCATCTCGCTTCCACGGGCCTCGCGGCCACTCACGATACCCCGCCGCACGCACCGACCACCGGGCCCAGGCGCGCCTGACCCCGAGACCCACGCCCTCAGCGGCGAGCGTCCGCCACCTTCGCCTCGAGATCGAACAGAAAGCGCTGCTGGGCCGCGATGATCTTCTCGCGGGCCTCGTCGAGTCCGAACCAGGCCGCGCGGTCGACCTCGGGAGTCTCGACCAGGCGGCCAGACCCGCGCGGCCACTCCAGCTCGAACGTGTTGCTGACCAGAGTGGACGGATCGAAGTCGCCCTCGAAGGCCCAGGCGTGGACGGTCTTGTGGTTTCTGTATTTGACCGCGCCGAGCGGCTGATAGGGGCCCCACGGCTCGAGCCCGGTCTCCTCGGCGAACTCACGGCGGGCCGCGATGAGAAGGTCTTCGCCGACGTTCACCTCTCCCTTGGGGATCGACCACACGCCGAGGTCCTTGCGCGCGAAGTACGGGCCGCCGGGGTGACCGAGCAGGATCTCGAGACACTCCTCGCGCAGTCGGTACATCACCAGCCCGGCGCTTACGGCCTTCGGCATCGCCGCTCCCTCATGAAGGTGACGACCGGCCGGCCCGGACCGGCGCCCCGCCGCCGGCCGCGCCGCCGAGCGCCTTGCGGTAGAGGACCATCGTGTGATCGTCGTGCCAGAACTCGCGCTCGTAGACGAAGCC
>PMKK01000320.1 GCA_003157715.1 Actinomycetota bacterium | reverse complement strand
GTGATGGACGTGATCGACCGCGTGCCGGGCCTCACGGCGAGCGCCGGCCACCTGCGCCAGCTCATGACCGATAAGCGCCTGCTGGCCCGCGCCTACACGCGCGAGCATGGCGAGGACATCCCCGAGGTGCGCGAGTGGGAGTGGACGGCATAGGCCGTGAGACGCCGCCGGGCGCGACCCGCGACGCGACGCCGGGCGCGACTCGCGACGCGACGCCGGGCGCGACTCGCGACGCGACGCCGGGCGCGGACCGCGACGCGCTGCGCATCCTGGTCGTCAACGCCGGTTCGAGCAGCATCAAGCTGCGGGTCCTCGAAGGCGAGCGGCTGTCGTACTCGCACGACGTGCCGGCGCCGCTTGGTGTGGCCGACGCCGCGCCGGTGGCCGAGGCGGTGCGCGACGCCGGCCGGCTCGACGCCGTCGGCCACCGCATCGTCCACGGCGGCGACCGCTTTCGCGGGCCGGTCCTGATCGACGATCGCGTGCTGGCCCGGATCACCGCCCTGACCGACCTCGCGCCCCTCCACCAGCCGCGCTCGCTGGCCGCCCTGCACGAGGTCGCCGAGCTGCTGCCGGGAGTGCCCCAGGTGGCCTGCTTCGACACCGCCTTCCACGCCACGATCCCGGCGGCGGCGGCCACTTACGCTCTGCCCGCCGAGTGGCGCCGGCGCTGGCCACTGCGCAAGTTCGGCTTTCACGGCCTGTCGCACGCCTACGCCTCGCGTCGCGCGACCGAGCTGCTCGGCGCCCCGCCGCGGCGCCTCATCACCTGTCACCTCGGCGCCGGCGCGTCGCTGGCCGCCATACTCGACGGCCGCTCGGTCGACACGACGATGGGTTTCACGCCGCTCGACGGCCTGGTCATGGCGACACGCTCTGGCGCCGTCGACCCGGGGCTCGTGCTGTGGCTCGAAGAACACGCCGGCACGCCGCCGGCCGAGCTCGCCGCCACCCTCGAGCACCGCTCCGGACTGCTCGGCCTCACGGGCGCGGCCGATCTGCGCGAGGTGCTCGTCGCGGCCGCCGCCGGCGAGCCCGCCGCCTGCCTGGGTGTCGACGTCTACCTGCACCGGTTGCGAACGCTGGTGGGCGCCATGGCGGCGGCCCTCGACGGACTCGACGCGCTCGTGTTCACGGGTGGCGTGGGCGAGAACTCGGCCGAGATCAGGCGGCGCACCGCGGCGGGACTGGGCCATCTCGGCGTGGCGCTCGACGAGGAGCGCAACGACTCCCCCGCCACCGGGGACCGCGAGATCGGCGACCCGGCCGGACCGGTGCGCAGCCTGGTCGTGATCTCGCGCGAAGACCTGGAGATCGCCCGTCAGGTGCGCGACACGCTGCCGGGCCCGGCGGCGAGCGCCTGAGCCCAAGCGACACCGGCCAGGCGCGACCGGCCATCTGGTCGAGCGCTGGGTCGAGCGGCCAGGCGCGCGGGGCTATCTGACCGAGCACTGGGCCGGCCGCCTGCGCGAGCGCCGGCCGCTTAGCGCCCCTCCTCGCCCGCCGCGAACTCCCTGACCGCCGCCACGGCCCGCCGCCAGCGCGCCAGCAGCGCCGCCCGGTCGCAGGCCGGGTCGGGCACGAAGCGGCGCGCCGGACGCGGCAGCGCGTGGAGCTCGGCGGCGTCGCGCCATAGTCCCACGGCCAGGCCGGCAAGGCCGGCGGTGCCCAGCGCCGTGCATTCCGGCTCGGCGGCGCGCGCCACCGGCAGGCCGAGGATGTCGGCCTGGAACTGCAGCAGCACGTCGTTCACCGAGGCGCCGCCGTCGGCCCGCAGCTCGACCAGCTCGAGGCCCGCGTCGGCGACGGCGGCGACCAGATCGGCGACCTGGAAGGCGATGCCCTCGAGCACCGCCCGGGCCAGATGAGCCGGCGTGGACGCCAGGGTCAGACCGAGAAAGGCGCCGCGGGCATGGGGGTCCCAGTAGGGCGCGCCGAGACCGGCGAGGGCGGGGACGAAGACGCCGCCCTCGCCGGTCTCCACCCGCCTCGCGAGCTCGCCGGACTCCCCAGAGGAGGCAAGGATGCCGAGCGGGCCGGCCAGCCAGCCGATCGCCGCGCCGCCGACGAAGGCGCTGCCTTCCAGGGCAAAGGTCCGCCGGCCGCCGCTCTGCAAGGCGACGGTGGAAAGCAGCCTGCTGGGCGAGGCGACCGGCTGCGCACCGCTGTGGGCCAGCAAGAAGCAGCCCGTGCCGTAGGTGACCTTGGCCAGGCCCGGCGCGTCGCAGCCCTGACCGAACAGCGCCGCCTGCTGGTCGCCGCACAGGGCGGCGATGGGCAGCGGCTCTCCGAGAAACGACGCCTGGGTCTCACCGATCACCCCGGTCGTGTCGACGAGCTCGGGCAGCACGGCGCGAGGCACGCCGAACAGCGCCAGCAGCTCCTCGTCCCAGATGCCGGCGTGGATGTCGTAAAGCAGCGTGCGCGAGGCATTGGTCGCGTCGGTCACGTGCAGCCGCCCGCCGGTCAGGTTCCAGACGAGCCACGAGTCGACCGTGCCGAAGGCAAGCTCGCCGCGCCGGGCGCGCGCGACGCCGTCGTCGACGTGTCCCAGGATCCAGCGCAGTTTGGTCGCCGAGAAGTAGGGATCGCACACGAGACCGGTGCGCTCACGCACGAACGGCTCGTGGCCGGCCACGCGCAGCTCGCGACACTCGTCGGCCGTGCGGCGGTCCTGCCAGACGATGGCCGGCGCGACGGGCAGGCCGCCGGCGCGCTCCCAGACGATGGTGGTCTCACGCTGGTTGGCGATGGCGACCGCCGCCACGTCGGCGACGCCGTAGGGGCTGCGCTCGAGCGCCTCCCGGGCCGTGTCGCGCTGCGCCGTCCAGATCTCAAGTGCGTCCTGCTCGACCCAGCCCGGCCGCGGGTAGGTACGGCCGATCTCACGCTGGGCCGCGGCGACGATCCGCCCACCGCGGTCGACGACCACGGCGCGCGCGCTCGTCGTACCCTGGTCGAGGGCGAGGATCACGCTCCGGGCGCTCATCCCAGGGCGACCTTCAGCCGCCGCAGGCCTTCGTCGAGCATGCCGCGTGGACAGCCGAAGTTGAGCCGAGCAAACCCCGGGGCGGCGCCGAAGGCGCCGCCATCGGAGAGTGCCACGCCGGCTCGCAGGCCGGCCTGGACCGGGTCGTCGCCGCCATGCGCCGCGCGCCACTGCCTGGCGTCAAGCCAGGCCAGGTAGGTGGCCTCGACGTGAGTGGTCGTCACGCCGGGCAGTTCGGAGGCGACGAAGGTCTCGACGCGCTCGGCGTTACCGCGCAGGTAGTCGAGAAGCGCGGCCAGCCAGTCGCCGCCCTCCCGGTAGGCGGCCTCGGCGGCGGCGACCGAAAAGCAGCCGGGGAAGGGCAGTAGCCCGGCTCCGGCGGCCGTGAAGCGCCGCCGCAGCCCGGCGTCGGGGATCACGGCGAAGGCGAAGTTCAGGCCCGGCAGGTTGAACGTCTTGCTCGGCGCCATGAGGGTCACCGTCAGCTCCGGCGCGCCCGCCGCGGCGAGTGCCGACGGCAGGTGGCGCAGCGGCTCGAGCAGCAGGTCGCAATGGATCTCGTCGGAGACGAGCACGAGCTCGTGGCGGCGGCAAAGCTCGACCACCGCGGCGACGTCGGCGGCGCTCCAGATGCGCCCCAGCGGATTGTGCGGATGGCAGAACAGAAGCACGCGCGTCCGCGGGGTGACCGCCGCCTCGAGCTCGTCGAGCGGCAGCTCCCAGCGCCCGTCCGCCAGGCACGCGGGCACCGTCGCGAGCCGCCGCCCCTGCAGGCGAGGGGCTTCGAGGAAGGGCGGGTAGGCCGGCACCACGGTCAGCACGGTCTCGCCGGGTGCCGCATAGGCCCGGCAGGCCAGGTTGAGGGCCGGCACGACGCCGGGCAGCCAGACGAGCCACTCGGCCGCCACGTCCCAGCCGTAGCGCGTGAGCAGATGCCGCCGCACGGCGGCGGTCAGCGCGTCGGACGCGAGCGAGTAGCCGTAGACGCCGTGAGCGGCCCGTGCCTCGAGCGCCGCGACGACCGCCGGCGGCGACGGCAGGTCCATGTCGGCCACCCAGAACGGCAGCACGTCGGGGCCGTAGCGATCCCATTTGTAGCTCGCCGTCCCGCGGCGCTCGACGACGGCGTCGAAATCCACCATGCGCTGTCCTCCGTTGGTTCAGACCGAGATCGTATCGTACGCGGGATCGGCGTCGCATGTCCCCGTGCTCGATCTCGAGCGCGCAAAAGTCCCGCGGCGCGCCCGGCGGCCGCCTCCGCACGTCGTTACCGGCCCGCGTCACGGGGGAATACGAAGCGGACACGTACCCCGTGCGCCGGGTGGGCTCCAGGACCGACGCGGCGCGTCCCGACCCCAAAGGAGACCAATGGATAAGCGGACGCTGGGCAGCCAGGGGCTCGAGGTCTCGAGCGAG
>PMKK01000021.1 GCA_003157715.1 Actinomycetota bacterium | reverse complement strand
GTCTCTTTGCCGATCGCCGCCCGCATGGTAAGACGCGGCCAGGGCGGCGTGAGGTCGATCGTCTGGCCGCGGAACTAGACCGTGGCGGCTCCGGCCGCCTGAGCCGCGCAAGTGGTCATCTCTTCGACCATGCTCATGACGTGGTTGTAGTCGACGTACGCCTCATACGATTCGAGCATCGTGAACTCGGGGTTGTGCTTGAAGCTGACGCCCTCGTTGCGAAAATCCTTGCCGATCTCGTAGACGCGGTCGATGCCGCCGATGATGCAGCGCTTGAGGTAAAGCTCGGTGGCGATACGCAGGTAGAGGTCGCGCTCGAGCTCGTTGTGATGGGTCACGAAAGGCTTCGCCAGGGCACCGCCGTAGAGCGGCTGCAAGACCGGCGTCTCGACCTCGACGAAGCCGCGGTCGTCGAGAAAACGGCGGATGGCGGCGATGATGTGGGCGCGCTTGATGAAGACTTGGCGCGACTCGTCGTTGACGATCGTGTCGAGGTAGCGCCGACGATAGCGTGTCTCGATGTCGGTGAGACCGTGGAACTTCTCGGGCAATGGGTGCAACGACTTACTGAGCAGCTCAAAGGCGCCGATGCGCAGCGAGAGCTCGCCGCGACGCGTACGCATGACGGTACCGGTGAAACCGGCTATGTCGCCCACGTCGATGCCTTGCACGGCCTCGTAGGCCTGATCGCCGAGCAGGTTCTGGGCGGCGAATATCTGCAGCTCGGCCGTGCCGTCTTTGACGGTTAAAAACGAGACTTTACCGTGCAGGCGCTTGGCCATGATGCGTCCGGCGACCCGATGCTCACCGGGCGCTTCTTCCTCGTTGGCCAGAGATTCAAAAGCGGCGCGCAGACTGGCGATCTCATCACGGCGCTCGAACTTGGTCGGATAGGCAAAACCGGCGGCGCGCAGAGCCGCGAGCTTCTGCTTCAAGTCGCCGAGGACGTTGCCGACGGCGTTGCCGCCGACGTTGCCGCCGCCGACGTTGCCGCCAGTGGAGCCCGCGTCGTGCGGCTGCTCGCTCATCGCCGGGACTCTAGGCCCGCTCGATGGCGATGATCTTGAACTTGGTGACGCCTTGCGGCACCTGTACGTCGACCTTGGCTCCGCTCTTGGCGCCCATGATAGCGCGGCCTACCGGTGACTCGTTGGAGAGCCTGTGCTGCGTAGGATCGGCCTCGGCTGAGCCGACTATCGAATACTGCACCACATCGCCGGACTTCATGTTCTGCAAGGTGACCTTGGTGCCCACACCGACGACGTCGGTCTTCACCGACTTGGAGTCGATGACACGTGCACTCGACAACTTGTCTTCGAGCGAGTAGATGCGAGCCTCGACCATCGCCTGTTCGTTCTTGGCGTCGTCGTACTCGGAATTCTCAGAGATATCGCCAAAACTGCGCGCCTCGCGAATGCGATCGGCGACCTCTTCACGTTTCTTGGTCGACAGATAGTCGATCTCATCCTTTAACCGCCGATAGCCCTCGGGGGTGAGGATGATCTCCCGTTCAAGCAACGTTTCCTCCTCGATTGCTCACCACAAGCCGCGGGTGAGATTCTGCCTTGAGAATGGCAAGGGATTATAGGTGTTTCATAGGACGGATGCAAAATCGTTTATCGGCTGCTGTAGGTATTTCTTAAACGACCGTCAAGGGCGCCTGGAAGGCCGGGCGACAGGTGCCTGCGGCGGCGCTCAGACGAGGTCGAGGAAGGCGTGCACGGCGGCTGGGTCACGAGCGCGCATGAGATTGGCGGCAAGCTCGCGGCCGATCGTGCCGCTGCGCCGGTAGTGTGACCAGAACTGGCGCAGATAGCCGATCATGCGCGGGCCGATGTCGGCCTCGACATCGGCGACGAAGGTGCGCAGCTCGGCCAGGCGGGCCGCGGCGTCCGGCGGCGGCGCACCGGTCAAGACTTCGGTGAACAGCCACGGGCGACCGAGGGCGTGGCGCGCCAGCATAACGGCCGCCACGCCGTCGCGCAGCAGCTCGAGGCAGACCTCGCGCCCGTCGATGTCGCCCGAGGCGACGACCGGCGCCGGCAGTTCGCCGGCCAGGACGCGGGTGAGCGCATGGTCGGCCTGACCGCGATAGAGCTGCGCCGCCGTGCGCGGGTGCATGCAGAGCGCGGCGGCGCCGGCGGCGACGAGGCGGGGCGCCAGCTGGCGCCCCGCCTCGTCGCCGGCCTGCAGGCCGGCGCGCAGTTTGACCGTCACCGGCACTCGACCTTCGACCGCGCGCACGACGGCGGCGACCATGGCCACGGCGCGATCCGGCGTGCCCAAGAGCGCCGCTCCGGCGCCGGTCTTGACGACCTTGCGCATGGGGCAGGCCATATTGAGGTCGATCAGGTCGGCGCCGGCGGCGACGCAGGCGACCGCCGCTCGAGCGACCACCTCAACGTCGGCGCCGAAAAGCTGAAAACCTATCGGCCGCTCGTCCGGGCCGCAGGCGAGATAGTCGAGAGTGCGGCGATTGCCATAGTGGATGCCGTAGGCGCTGATCATCTCGGTGAACACCAGGCCGGCGCCCCAGCGCCGCGCGCTACGGCGAAAAGCGGACGTGGTGATGCCGGCCATGGGCGCCATCATCACCCGCGAGGGCAGCTCCAGGGAGCCTATACGCAGAATGTCGGTTAGAGCCGGGGGATTTGAACCGGCGGCGCGGTCATCGCCAGC
This sequence comes from Actinomycetota bacterium, assembly GCA_003157715.1. The sequence continues at coordinate 206 of PMKK01000021.1, read as the reverse complement.
CTGCTCTTGGTCATCGCCAGCCTGCGCGCAACCGCCGCCAGCCCGCTCGCGGCCGATCTTCTTCGAGACGCTCCGGTCGCTCATGAGCGCAAACGCCCCCACGCCGCCCGGCGCGCGCTAGTGCGCTTGCTGGCGGCGCAAGACCATCTCGATGCCGCGTAGCGTCAGAAACGGGTCGACGGCCGATATGGTCGCCGTGTGCCGCG
>PMKK01000039.1 GCA_003157715.1 Actinomycetota bacterium | reverse complement strand
CCACAGATGCGAGACGAGCACCGAAGTCGCCGGCTGGGCCAGGCCGCCGTAGGCGATCTGCACCAGCTTGTTGTGGTCGACCGCGTACTGCAGCGCCTGGCGGAAGTGCCAGTCCTTGAGCACCGGGTTACCCAGCGAGGGACCCGTGTAGCAGTTGAAAGCCAGCTCGTCGAGCTCGGGGTCGACGTAGGCCAGCGGCTTGTAGGTGGGGTCGTTCTTGAGCTGGCGATACTCGGCTTCGAGCACGCCCCAACAGCCCTGCAGGGCACCGGACTTCATCTCCTGCACCATGGTGTCGGCGCTCTGGTAGTAGACGAAGTCGACCTCGTCGATCTTGGGCGCGCCGCCCCAGTAGTTCTTGTTGGCGGTCATGATCGCGTACTGCTGCCGCTTGTAGCTCGTGAGCTGGAAAGGGCCGCTGCCGACGATCGGTGGATTGTTCTGATAGCTGTTCCCCGCAGCCTTACCGGAGATCGAGCCCCAGATGTGCTGAGGCACGATGTAGACCCACGTGTTGAGCATGTTGGCCTTGGGCTTGGAGCAGGTGAACACCACCGTGTTGTCGTCGGGGGCGGTCACGCTCGTTATGAAATCGGTGTACATCGTGTAGTTGGCGAGCTGGTTTTTGATCACGTAGTTGTAGGAGAAGGCGACGTCGTGAGCGGTGAGCGGCACGTCGTCCTGCCACTTGACGCCCGACCTGATGTGGAACGTCCAGACCTTGCCGCCGTCGGACATCTTCCAGCTGTCGGCCAGGCCCGTTGCCGCGGTCCCCTGCGGATGCCCGTAGGTGGTGGTGAAACCGACCATGAGATCGTAGTTGAGCGACCAGATCTCGTAGGACGACGTCAACTGGCCGACGTAGGGGTTCAGGTTGTCGGGGATATTGGTCATGCCGAGCTTGAGAACGACCTTGCCGGCAGGCGCCGGGCTGCCGCTCGAGGCAAACCCCTGGGCCAGACCCCAGACGAGACCGCAAGCCAGGACGGCGGCGACTCCGAGGGCGAACAGCTGCCGACGCGACGCGACTCGAGCCACCGTGCTCATGATGCTCCCCCTTGCCTTGTGTCTGAAAGCCGCGCAACGTCGGCGTGGACGTGTCGATCGACCGAGCCCTATTCATCAAACAGTTTACTTTTTACGTTAGTGCCATGGCTCCCGTCAAGTGGTGCGCGGACATGGGAACGATCTCGGAGCCATTGGGAGCCCGAGCGCTTCACGCGCCGAGCCATGCGCGGACCTGCGGCTCTTCCGCGGTCGGTGGCGTCGACCCTCACGTGCGGTTCGCGGTATGCAGACGCCGAGCGCACCGCCTGCGACCCAGCGGACGCTCAGCGCGACCTCACGGCCTGGTTACTGCATCAGAGCGCCGCCAAGCTCACACTTCGAGCTCGGCATGCCCCTTCCGGCGGCGCACGAAGAGGGTGGTCCCGCCGGCGACGATCACCACCGCGACGACGATCACGGCGATCACTGCTCCGGATGAGCTGCTGCTCGTCGCGGTATGGACCGCGGGACGAAGGCTCAAATACGAGGCGATGTTGCCCTGGCAGTTCCAGACCGGTCCGCTGCTGCCCCACAACGGCGTCCAGCCGGTCCACTTGGTGCTGTTGACGGCCTCGAGATCCTCGGGGTAATCCAGAACGACATCGGGTGTCTGCTGGTACATGATCTGCTGCATCCGCCAGATGATGTCCTTGCGCTGCTGGGTGTCGACGGTACTGGCCTGCGAGACCGCCAGCCTGTCGAAGGTGGGGTTCGACCAGAAGTAGTCGTTGTTGATGCCGAGCTGCGCGGTCGTCAAGTAGTCCACGGTCTGACCCGGGTCGTAGTTGCCGACCAGGTCCCAGAGCACAAGGTCGAAATCGGGCGCCATGACGGTGCCCTTGGTGTTGGTCATCGCCGCATCGAGCGCGCCGGTCTCGATGGCCGAGAGCGTGATCTTCATGCCGAGGTGCTGCAGCCAGCCCGTGACCAGCTTGGCTTCCGTCAGCTGGGTGTCGTTATCGGCCGGGACCTCGAGGCGCAGCGCGATCGGCTTGCCCTGCTTGTTCAGGCGCACGCCGTTCACGAGCGGATAGCCGGCAGCGGTCAGCAGCTGGCCGGCCTTGGCCAGATCGAAGGTGTACGCCTGGCCCGCCGGCGGCTGCCAGTGGTAGTCGGGGTTGACCCAGGTACCGGGCGGCAAGATCGTGGAGCCGGGCTGGGCGAGCCCGTTGTAGGCGATGTCACAAAGGCGCTGCCTGTCGACCGCGTAGTTCAGGGCGTTGCGAAAACGCCAGTCGCGCAGCACCGGGTTGCCCTTCGAGCTCGGCTTGTCGTAGCAGTTGAACTCGAGGTCGTCGAGGGCGTAGTAGGAGTAAGCGATGGCCTTGACCCCCGACACCGACTTGAGCCGCTGGAACTGGGCGGCCGGGATGCCCCAGACGCCATCGAGCCGGCCGGCCTGGAAATCGGTCACCATGGTCTCAGGATCCTGGTAGATCTCGAAGTAGATCTTGTCGATGGCCGGCTTTTTGCCCCAGTAGTCGGGGTTTCTGACCATCTCGACGTAGCTGCCCTTCTTGAAGGCGACCGTCTCGAACGGCCCGCTGCCCACCAGCGGCAGCTTGACGGAGTAGCTCGTGCTCGCCGCCTGGGGAGAGACGTGCTTCCAGATGTGTTCCGGCAGGATCGGCACCGACTGCGTCTCCATGAAGCCGATGGCCATGGAGTGGGTGCAGGTGATCTGTACGGTAGTCGGGTCGAGAGCCTTGGCCGCCTTGATCCCGGCGATGTAGGTCGTGTACTGCGCGATGTTGTTCTTGATCACATAGTTATAAGTGAAGGCCACGTCGGCGGCCGTCAGCGGCACGCCGTCCTGGAACTTGACACCGCTCCTGATGTGGATCGTCCAGACCTTGCCGTCACTCGAGATGCCACCGTTCTGCTGCGTCGGGAACTCGCTGGCCAGATCGAGCGCCGGCTGATTGTGCTGCCCAGAGCCGAAGAGATAGTCGTAGTTGAGCGCCCAGATCTCCCAGCACTCGGACATGTAGCCGACGAACACGTTGAGATTGTCGGGCTCTGAAGTCCAGCCGAGGTGCAGGTCGACCTCGCCGGGCGCGGAGGAGGGCGACGCCGCGGGGCTGGCGGCTGCCGCAATGCCGGTGCCCCACGTTGTGCCGGCCGTCACGATCACGGCCACGATGAAGAGCGTGCACCAGCCGCCCCCGCTCCAGAACGAACGCCGCGCCATTCCTCCCCCTTCGATCTCTATTCCGCGAGATGCGCGAGCGTCCTACTCTATCTCGAACCCCAGCCCCGCGCTCCCACGACGGCGCGCGACACCGGCGCCGCGGAGGGGGCTGATGCGCTGAAGAAGGGGCTGGTGCGGGAAAGGCTACCGCGCCGCGCCGGCACGCAGCGTGTCGATCAGCGGCGTGGTGGGCCGGCCGATGAGGCGAGCAAGGTCGGTCGTGACCTCCGACAGCGCTCCGGCGGCGATGTCGGCATCGAGCCGGGCGACGAACGCGGCGGTCGCTTCGTCGAGCCCGTGCTGCTCCAGAGCGGCGGTATGCTCCTCAGTGCTGAGGTCGTGGTAGGCGACCGGCTTGCCGCTGATCTCACTGATGACGGCGGCGAGAGCAACGTAGTCCCACGCGGTGTCGCCTGCCAGTTCGTACACCGTGTCGTCATGCCCGGGCGAGGTAAGCACAGCCGCCGCGGCCGCGGCGTAGTCGGCGCGAGCGGCACTGGCCACGGTCCCGCCGTGAGTGCTGCCGATCAGAACACCGGACTCGGCGGCCGAGGCCACCTGGGGCAGGTAGTTCTCGTTGTACCAGTTGTTGCGCAGGAACGTGAAGGTCAAGCCGGAATCGCGGATGGCCTGCTCGCTTGCCTTGTGCTCGGGGGCGAGTACCAGAGATGAGGTGTCCGCGTGCGGTGCACTCGTGTAGACGATATGGCGAACGCCGCGCGCCTTGGCCGCGCGGACCACGTTGGCGTGCTGCTCATAGCGCTGGCCGACCTCGCTTCCTGAGATCAACAGCAGTGTCTGAACGTCTTCGAATGCGGCGGCCAGTGCGTCTGGATCGGTGTAGTCCGCCAGCCGGACCCGCACGCCTTTCTCCGCGAGAGGCGCTGCCTTGGCGGCGTCGCGAGCAACGGCGACGATACTGTCGGCGGCAACGGCACCGATCAGATCGTCGATGACGAGCCCCCCGAGCGAGCCGGTGGCGCCGGTGACGGCAATAAGAGATCCCATGAGCGGTGTCCTTTCGTGGTGACGTGAGGTAGCGGCTCAGAAGAAGCGTCGCGGCGCTCACGCGGTAGTCCTGCCCTGTGGCGTTGCGTCGGCTTCTTGCGGCCGCCTCTACCCCACCGATGACGAAGGCAGTCTCGTCACTGGGTGACAAGACGCCGGACCGGGGAATCCCCTGGAGAGGTGGAGGAAAAAACCTACCGGTCGGTATTGACATACCTACCGGTAGGTTTATACTCTCTTCGTAGCGAGGAGAGGAGCAGCAAGTGACCCCGACGCAGGTGGAGCGCAAAGAAGAGACCAGGCGCCACGTCCTTGACGCGGCGGCCGCCGCGTTTGCCAGGGACGGGTACGCCGCCACCTCCCTGAACGACGTCATCCGCAATTCCGAGCTTACCAAGGGAGCCTTCTACTTCCACTACCCGTCGAAGGAAGCCCTCGCGCTGGCCGTCGTCGACGACCTGCGCGACAGGTGGAGCTCGATGGTGACGCAAGCGGTCGACCTCGAGAGGCCGGCCCCTGAACAGGCGCGGCAGATGGCGGCGCTCGTCGTCGAGGCATACGGCGGCAACAGCAACTTCCGGGCGCTCGGGCGGCTCGTGCCTGAACTCATCGCGACTCGGCCCGACCTCGCCTCCCAGCTGCAGGCCACGCTCTTCATGTGGATCGACTTCATCGAAGCGATCATCGCCCGCGGTCAGCGCGACGGCGCTTTTCACAGCGACCTCAGCCCGCGGCGGATCGCGGAGACCATATTCGGAGCGTTCAACGGCATCGAGGAGTTCTCGGAGCTGACGTCGGGCGGGGCCGACCTCGAGGCGCGAGTCGACGCCCTCTGGCGACTCCTCGAGAACGGCATCGCAGCCCGGCGGTCCACCGAAGAAGAGGTGCGGCCGTGAACAGCCCCGTCGAGACCGTGCAGGCAGCGCGAGTGCCGCGCGGCGCAGCCGCCGTCGCCGGCGCCGGCGTGCTCCTCGGCGTGTGCGCCGGCCTCGCGGTGGCGGTGGGCTTCCTGCTCACCGTGCTGATCGGCCGCGGTCCGGCGAGCGTCGCCGTCGCGGCGGCGGTGCTGTTCGCCGGCGGCCTGGCCCTCAGCGCCGCGGTAGCTCCCAGCCTGCGGCGGCGCGCACCGGCCATGCTCGCCGGCGGGAGCGGCGCCGGCCTGATGGCCGGCGGCCTGCTGCTGGGTGCCATCGCCCTGCTGATCGCCTTGAGCTGAGGAGTACACCATGCCCGACAACACCATGACCAGAAAAGAGATGCTGAAGGTCAGCGGACTGACGGCGGTGGTCGTCGGCGGCGCGCTGAGCATGGGCACCGGCGCGCGCGCCGCCACCACCGGGGTCTTCTCGACCGGCGAGGGCGCGCCCTACGAGGCCTGGCGGACCCTGCCTCGCGACGGCAGCCCGCGGGCGCTGGTCGCGGCCGCGATCCTCGGCGCCAACCCTCACAACACGCAGCCGTGGCGCTTTCGCCTGGGCACGGACGGTATCGACGTGGTGGCCGACCGTTCGCGGGCTCTGCCCGCTACCGACCCCGCCGGCAGCGAGCTGGTCGCCGGCCTCGGCTGCGCGATCGAGAACATGGCCGTCGCCGCGGCGGCGGCGGGCAGCACCGCCACGGTCGTGACGCACCCCACGAACGCCGGCGGCGCGCTGGCGCGCGTCGCGATCGCTCGCGGCCACACCGGAGAGGGCGCCGATCTCTTCGCAGCCATCACCAGGCGACACACCAACCGCGGTCCGTACGCCGTCGACCGGCCGGTCGCAGCCGCGTCCCTGGCGCAAGGCGCAGCGCTCCTTGCATCCCTCCCCCGGGTCCAGCTCTCCTGGCTGCGGGGCGGCGAGCGCGACCGTTTCGGCGACCTGGTGAACCAGGCCACGGCGGCGGTCGTCGCCGACGGCGCGCAGTCCGGCGAGATCGAGCGCTGGTGGCGAGCCACGAGGGACGAGATCGACCGCCGCCGCGACGGCATGACGCTCGATGCGCAGTCGCTGCCTCCCGTCACTCTGTTCCTCGCCAAGGTCCTGCCGCCACGATCCGAAAAGCAGAACAACCAGTCGTGGCTGACGAGCACGCGGGACGTGCACGTAAAGACGGCGGCCGCCTTCGGCCTCCTCAGCGTTCGGGATGCCGGTGACGTCGAGAGCCGACTTCAGATCGGCCGCGCCTACCAGAGGCTCCACCTCTGGGCGACCGCGAACGCTCTCGCCCTGCAGCCGCTGAATCAGGTGACGGAGCGCATCGCCCGCGATCGCAGCCGGGGCCGCGCGGCGGCGCTCGAAGCGCCGTTGGCGCAGCTCACGCCGAGCGGCCGGACCACGCTGTTTGCCTTCCGCATCGGACATCCGACCGTCGAGGCCGGGCTGAGCCCGCGGCGACGGCTGGCCGATGTCGTGGAAAGTTGAGCAGCCAGGACCCCACCGGGGCGGCGGGCTCACTGCCCGCCGCCCCGTGGTGAGCGCGGCCGAGGACGCTGTCGGTAAGGCCCCGGCTCGCGGTCCTGATAGTGCCCGCCGAGCCTAGGGAGTCACGCTCGCGATGGTCTGCGACGCCGCGTCCAGCGTACGGGCCTCGCTGGCAAGCGAACGGTTGAGGTCGCCGAGCAGCTTGTCGCGCATCCCGACGAGGCTGGTGCGCGCCGCGCTGTAGTCGCCCGCGCCGATGGCGGCCCATGCCGCATAGACGTCGGGATAGCGCTCGAGGTGACCGAGGCCGCCCCAGTTGACGCGATAGTAGTCGCTGCGTTGCCGCTGCAGCTGGCGTTCGTAGACTCGCTTTCCGAAGTAGACGCCATAGTACATCGGGCCGACGTTGGAGACGTCCGCCTGAGCCGCATCGGCGTCCACCGGCTGAGCGTCGAGGTGAGCGATGGCCTTGTTCAGGTCCTGCACGTCATCGAGCAGCTGCGCGTGCGGGTAGGTCGTCGAGTCCCACTGATCAAGGCCCGTGAGGGCGCCATTGAGGATCTTCTCCGCCTTCATCAGCCGTGTGTTGACGGCGGCGACGCGGCGGGCGGGCACCTGAGAGCTGTGGGCGGCCCAGGAGCTGCCGGCGGTCGTGAAGGCATCGAGGCTTGCGCCGAGCTTGCTCACCTTGGCGGCGCTGGCACCGGCGTCCACGAGGGCCTGCGTATCGAAGTTGTCCGCGAACTGAGCGGCGCGAGCCGTGAAGTCGTAGGGCAGCACGCTGGTGTCGAGGCCCTGCTGCACGAGACCGTAGAGCTTGACGTTGTCACCGAGATACGACCAGTCGATGAGGGCCGTGGTGTCGAGCTGACTGTGATACCAGGCGCCGCGGTAGGTCGCGTCCTTGGTCACGAAGTACACGCTCGGCACGCCGGCTGCCGTGAAGGTCCACTGGTCGTTCCAGGTCCAGACGTTGCGGCGCACGAGGCCGCCGTTGTCGACGCCGTTGGGAATGAGCGCTGAGTTGTTGTCGAGGAGTTTCTGGACCCAGGGCGCCATCTCCGGGTTGCAGCGCACCTGCAGCGGCGCACCGGCCGCCCCCTGCCACTCGAGGTTGATGTCGGCGGCGACGCGGCCGACCCAGTTGCGGTGCGTCTTCGCGATCGCATGATAGGAGCCGATCAACCAGTCGTACCATGAGTTGGTGGTGCCGAACTCCTCACCGGTGACGAGCAGGAAGACCACGGTCTTGTTCGGTCGCGCATGGCTCATCTTCATGGCCTTCGCCATGGTGAGCGCGGTGACGACGCCGCTGGTGTCGTCCTCGGCTCCGCGGAAGTGGGCGTCGTGGTGCGCCCCGACCACGACCATCTGCGACTTCGTGGTGCTGCCCGGGATGCTGCCGACGACGTTGTAACCGAAGCCCCCGTCGCTCTGCAGGCGGACGCGGATGTCGGCCTTGACGGTCGCCGTGACGGAACCGGCCTCGCAGGCGGCGCGCAGCGAGGCTCCGTCGGCGCGATCGATGTAGACCGCCGGCGGAGCCGAGTAGTCGGTCTCGGCGTCGAAGCTGCCGAGCGCCTGGTCGCTGCTGAAGTACTCGCCGGTCACATCGAAATCGTCGGGCGCATGCGTGAAGATCACCGCGGCCGCGCCGCGCCGGCCGGCGAGCATCTGCGGAAAGTTGAGCCACCAGTCGTAGCCGTCGAAGTCGACGAGCACGATCTTCCCGGTCACGTCTCCGGCGGCCTTGAAATCGTCGATCGTGCCCGAGTGCACATAGACGACCTGCCGCGTGACGGGCATGACGCCGGTGCCGCGGGCGCCGGCGAAGCCGGAGGCCGTATAGGTCGCGCCGTTGACCTTGACGCTCGCGCCCTTGAAGCTCCAGACGTCCAGCGGGACCTTCTCGAGGGCGACGTTGCTGAGACCCATGGCCCGCATCTGGCCGGCGATGTAGCGCGCGGCCTGGTTGTCGGCAGGACTGCCGGCCCAGCGGAAGCCGAGACTCGACGTGCCCATGGCGGTGATGGCCTTCTCGACGCTCTGCGGATAGCCGTTCTTGACAAGCTGATCCACGGCCTGGTTGTACGTCATGGCCTGTGCCGCTGCCGGAAGCACCAGTAACAGCAGCGCCGTAGTGAGCAGGAACGAAAGCAAGCGTTTGTGCATGATCTCCCCCTCCGACTTAGGGCGTGGCGGACGCTACGCCCATTTGACACGCGGCTCCGGTGGCCACCGCGGCTTCGTGTCTGAGCCTCGACCCTTACCCAGGGTGAGAGTCAAGAGGAGTCGCCGATGAAGCGGGGACTCAGGGGTGACTAACGAGAAACCGCGACAGAGCCGTTCGCGGGCTCGACCGGCCGCATGATCTCAGTCACGTAACCCCTGGGATCGTCGGTATCGGAGTTGTGGACAAGATACGTTTGGCGGGCAGGCCCAGCCGGCACGTACCCTTCGTCGAGAAGCCACTCGAGCACTGCCCAGTGCGCATGGCGAATGTCGTCCCATGGCCCACGCAGCAGCGTCACCGCGGCCTGGCAGCCGGGGAGGACCACCCCCCTCACGCGGCCCTCGCCCACCGGCGGCGTGGCCACCGGCAGGCAGGCCTCCATGGAATAGTGATCGCCAAGGGATTGACGTCCCACGTCGAGCGGCAGGCGATGAGACACCACGATGGCCCTGCCGGTGACGCCAACGCCCCGCGCCGCGAGGAACTCGCGCAGGATGCCGAAGGCAGCCGCCTCGGACTCCTCCGCGTTTGCCAGGGTGGTCTCGTAGTGCACGCTCACGACGGCCTGGGCAGCCAGCTCTTTCAGCCGGCACTGCGGGTTCACGAGCGGACCGCCGTGCGCCAGCATGCACTCAAGGCGCAGCATGGTATGCCGGTCGCGGCTGATGCGCTCCTCGATCCGCCGCCGCTGACGCTCCACGATCTTCTCAAGGGCGATGCTGTCCGTGCCCTCGAGAGCGCGCACGATGTCGGCCAGCGGCACGCCCAGGGAGCGCAACATGCGGATGGCTTCCGCCCTGTTCAGCTGTCGCCAGCTGTAGTAGCGATAGCCCGTCTCGGGGTCCCTGAACGCCGGCCGCAACAGCCCCTCGTGGTCGTAGCGGCGCAGCATCGGTACGGTCAGGGCCGACACGTGCGCGAACTGCCCGATGGTGAGCCGCTCCAGGCGATCGGCGCTCTGCTCGTTCCCGGCGGGTGTCTGGCTGTCCACGTCACCTCCGCGCGAACACATGAGGAACTCGGCACTGCGCTTGGCTGTCTCGATCTTCTCGAAGCCGATAACGGGAGTCAATCGCCGGGCTGCCGCGCCGCGGGCAGCTCCGATCGTCGGCGGCCGGCGATCGGCGTCCGCAGCCGGTCGGCATCAGAACCCAGCCGGCACCCGAAGCCGGTCGGTGTCCGAAACCAGCCGGCATCCGAAGCCGGCGCCGGAGGCGGCTGTCGCCCTGCCCGGCCGAGTGCGAGAATAGGTTGCTCGAAACGACACGCCGCTCGCCCATGCCATTTGACACCGAGCTTCGAAGCGGGCAGGGCGGCGCCGATGCTCTTTTGACGGGCAAGCTCAGGAGTCGCCGTCGTGGCTCAAGGCACCAGCGCGCAGGTTGCAGCGGCCCCAGACACCGTGCGTGGGCCACGCCGGCCGCCCTCGCGCGGCGCCCGGGGGAGTCTCCGGCTCGTGACGTTCGCCTGCATCGCCTGTCTCGCGGGCGGGCTCGCGTGGGGCCTCTCGGAGGCTGCGACCAGTTCGGCGAGCCCATCGTCTTCCGGCGGCAAGATCGTCCTGCGGCTGGGCTGGACGCGCGAGCCGGACAACCTCAATCCGTTCGTGGGCTACTCGGCCGCCTGCTACGAGATCTGGCACTTGCAGTACGACCTGCTCACCGGCTACGACGCCGCGACGCTGCAGCCGAGGCCCGAGTTCGCCGAAAGCTGGTCGCACTCGCCGAACGGCCTCGTGTGGACGTTCAAGATCCGCCCGGGAATGAAGTGGCAGGACGGACGTGCGGCAACCGCCCGCGACGTCGCGTTCACCTTCAACTACATCATCAGAAACCGGATGGCGTCGTTTACCGGCTACACCGAGGACATCAGGAAGGTCGTCGCGCCGAACGACACGACCGCCGTGTTCTACTGCTCGCGACCCAAGGCCAACATGCTCGGCATGTGGGTGCCGATCCTCCCGGAGCACGTGTGGAGCGGGATCGACCCCAAGAGCGCCGGCACCGGCTACCCCAACGACCCGCCGATCGTGGGCAGCGGGCCCTTCCGGGTCGTGGAGTGGCGCAAGGGCTCGTTCATCCGCCTCGCGGCTAACCCCGGCTACTGGGCCGGAAGACCCAGGATCGACGAGATCGTCTTCGAGACCTACGAGAACGCCACGGCGATGGCGCTGGACCTGAAGTCCGGCAATCTGGCCGGCGCCTGGGGCATCCCCCCGGCGCTGGTCAAGGGTCTCAACGGCCCGGGTGTGACGTCGATCTCGTACCGCACGATCGGCTTCGATCAGCTCACGTTCAACTGTGCTCCGGCGCCGGCCACCGGCAACCCGGTGTTGCGCGATCCGGCGTTCCGCAGGGCCCTGAACTACGCGATCGACAAGCAGAAGATCGCGTCGGTGGCGTACGGCGGCCAAGTGACCCCGGCCACCAGCATCATCCCCGCCGGCTTGTACGCTCCCGGCCTCGACTACCACTGGCAACCCACGCCCGCCGAGCAGTACCACTTCGACCTGGCGAAAGCCGGCGCCGCTCTCGACGCCGCCGGATACCCGCTCAGAAGCGGCGTGCGCAGGAACAAACAGGGCAGACCGATAACGCTGCGCCTGCTCGCCCGCGCCGAGTCGATCATGAGCCAGCAGAGCGGCAAGCTCATCGCCGGCTGGTTTCGGCAGCTCGGGATCGGCGTCAGCTTTCAGGTCGTAGACGATGCGGCGCTCAGCGACAAGGTCTGGAACACCGTCAAGGGCAAGGTCCGGCCCGACTACGACATGTTCCTCGGTCCATGGACCGGCGACGTCGACCCCAACTTCCTCGTCTCGGTCTTTACGAGCGACCAGATCGGCATGTGGAACCGGTCGGCCTGGAGTGACCCTGGGTACGACAGGCTCTTCAAGCGGCAGGCTCATGAGCTGGACCCGCTGAAGCGTAGGCAGACGATCTGGAGGATGCAGCAGATCATCTACGACGCATCACCGCTCATTCCACTCGTGTATGCGAGGTGGCAAGAGGCCTACGACACGCGGCATTGGAGCGGCTGGGTGAAGTCGCCGGCCAAAGACGGCGGAGTGTTCTTCACGTTCATGACCGACTCATACCTGCACGTTCACCCCACGGCGCCGGACACTACCGATGCCGTCTCGCGCAACACGATACGCTGGACGCTGATCGCCACAGCCGCGCTTGGCGCTTCGGCGCTCGTCGCGTGGGGAATCGTTCATCGCCGCCGCCCGCGCCCGGATGAATCCTGACATGGAGCCAGTGCCCCGAGCGGCCACGGCCGGGGCGCCACTTACCTCACAGCCGCGGCAGCGCGGCGCCCTCGACCTGGTAGGTCGTCCACAGACGGCGGGCGCAGCGCCAGGCGTCACTCCGCGACAGTGATCCCCTTGTCATGACGTCTCCCCTGAGGAGCCCGATCGTGTGGCCGGGCAGGCGCACGACGATACTGACCCACTCCTCATGAGGAGTAGCGGTCTGGGTCGCACCGGCCTGGTCGGAGTCGCTGGGCTTCGAGCCGTAGATCTCGACCGTCCCGGTGGCCGACCGGCGAGGAGTCGTACGTCACTTCCGTCGGTCGCCGCGGGCAGGCGCCTGTCAGACTCGCCGCGCAGGCTCGTGACCTCGCCATACCAGCCGCTCGAGTGAAGGGTCAGCGGCATGAACATCTGCGCCGGCTCGGTGCTGAGCTTCGTCGAGGCCAACTCGGCGGACCAGCCGTGCGGCATCACAAGCGACCGGCCGCACGACAACGCCGTGCGACGCTCCGGCGCGACGGTTCGTGAGCGCCACGCCGTCTGCGCGGGCATCCTGGGAACAGTCTGCCCGAGCGCGGGGTCTACGGACGGCCGGGCCGACCAGGCGGACCCCGGCATCCTGAGCCAGGCGAAGTCACTGGCGGCGCCGGCGGTCGCGGTGCCGGCACCGCGCGATGAGCTTGGCCGGGGCGCGCGTCGAGTGTCGCTGATAGAATGGCGCGGGCTCGTGTCCGCGGGCCCGCGCCTCGCGCGCGTCCGTCCGGAGGTGGGCGAGATCTCGGCAGCCTTTCTCATCTGGGTCGGCGCGGCCTTCCTGGCCGCTGCCTGCTGGGGCGTCATCGTCGTCCTGAACAAGAAGGTCCTCGCCTACCTGCACCCCATCCCGGTGAACCTGCTCGTGCTCATGGTGTCGGTCGCCAGCCTGGTCGCCGTCGCGGTGCCGCTCAGCCTCTTCCACCTCTGGCCACTCGGCTTCGCCATGACCTGGGCGGCCGCCGGCTACATCGCGGCCAGCACCGCGGTCGCCTGGCTGATTGCCTTCACCGCCTACTACTACGCGCTGCGCTCCGGCAAGGTCGGCGTGGTCGGCACGCTCACGTGCACGGACCCGCTGTTCACGGCCGTGTTCGCCATGATCATCGTGGGCACGGCCCTGGCCGGCCTGACGATCGCCGGCCTCGTCGTGACCTTTGCCGGCGTAGCTCTGATCTCACGCTCGATGGGCGACGAGCCCGGGCCTCATGCCCCGGCGCTCGAAGGAACGATCGGACCGGCGGGGCCGGCGTCCGCGGGGCCGGCGGGGCCGGCGTCCGCCGGAACGGTGGTGGTACTGTCGCTCATCACGGCCGCCGGCTGGGGCTTCAGTCCAGTGATGATCCAGCTCGCCGAGCGCTCGACCGGTGGGGCCAGCACGACCATGCTGGTAGTCGGCGAGGCCCTCGGCGTGCTGCTGCTGGCGCCGCTCGTGCTCGCCCAGCGCTCGCCGCTGCTCATCGCCCCGCTGCATGGTCGCGACCGCCGGCGGGTCGTTGTCCTGCTGGTCGGAGCCGGTTTTCTGAACGCGCTCTTCGCCGTGCTGTGGTACGTCCTTATCGACCAGATCGGACCGGTGCTGACCACGCTGATCACCGCCACGTCGCCGATCTTCGCCATCCTCGGCGGCGTGGTCTTCTTGCGGGAACGCTTCGGCGTCCGCCTCGCGCTCGGCGCCGGTGTCACGCTGGCCGGCGTGTTCCTGGCGATCCTGCCGCGCGTGCACTGAAAGCAGCGCGGTCATCGACGCCGCGGCGCTAGCCGGCCACCGCCAGCGGAGAGGCTGCCGCCACGGACTCGGCCAGCTCGGTCGCCTCCGCGGCGCTCGCCTTCTCGACCTTGACGGCGCAGACCTTGAACTCGGCCGTCTGCGTCACCGGGTCGGCGGCGCCGTTGGTGAGCTCGTTGACCGGCGATTCTTTGTAGTGGAAGGTCATGAAGGCCATGCCCGCGGGCACCCGGTCGGTGACGGTCACCCGCGACAGGATCGAGCCGCGGCGCGACGACACGCGTGCGACGTCACCGTCCTCGAGCCCCAGATCCAGCGCGTCCTGGGGACTGATCTCGGCGAGCTCGCAGGGCCGCAGCGAGTCGAGATTCGCCGAGTGGCGGGTCATGATGTTGTAGTGGTAGAGCATGCGGCCGGTGCTCAGCAGGATGGGGTACTGCTCGTCGGTCAGCTCGGCCGGCGGCTCGTAGTCGATGCCCTGCAGCAGGCCCTTGCCGCGCGGGAAGCTCTCGGCGTGCAGGAACCTGGTGCCCGGGTGCTCGGTGTCGGGGCAGGGCCACTGCAGCCCGATTGTTCCCAGACGCTGGTAGGTCATGCCGGCGTAGCTGCCCACCACGGTGCGGATCTCCCCGAAGACGTCCTGCGCTGAGCGGTAGCCCATCTCGTAGCCGAGACGCCGCGACAGCTCGCAGATGATGTCGATGTCCGAGCGGCACTGGCCGGGCGGCTCGACCGCCTTGCGCACGCGCTGCACGCGGCGCTCGGTGTTGGTGAAGGTGCCGTCCTTCTCCGCGTAGCAGGCCGCCGGCAGGAACACGTCGGCGTACCTGGCGGTCTCGGTGAGGTTCAGGTCCTGCACGACCAGAAAGTCGAGACTCGACATCGCCTTGTGCACGTGGTTGGCATCGGCGTCGGTGAGCACCGGGTCCTCGCCCATCACGTACATCGCCTTGAGCTTGCCGTAGACGGCCATGTCGAACATCTCGGGAATGCGCAGGCCCATGGCCTCGCTCAGCTTCACGCCCCACAGGTCTTCGAGCAGCGCGACGTTGGCCGGATCGGAGATGGCTCTGTAACCGGGAAAGACGTTGGGCAGCGCGCCCATGTCGCAGGAGCCCTGCACGTTGTTCTGGCCGCGCAGCGGGTTGACCCCGGCGTTCTCGACGCCGACGTGGCCGGTCACCATGGCGAGGTTCGCCAGGTTCATGACGTTGGCCGTGCCGGTGGTGTGCTCGGTGATGCCCAGGGTGTAGAAGATGCCGGCCTTGGGCGTGAGCGCGTAGAGCTCGGCAGCCTCGCGGATCTGCGCGACCGACACGCCGGTGATCTCGCTGACGCGCTCGGGCGGGTAGTGCTGGACCACCGCCCAGAGGTCGTCGTACCCTTCGCAGCGCTCCTCGATGAACTCAGCGGCACGCCAGCCGTTGGTGATGACCAGATAGAGCAGGCCGTTGATCAGGGCGTTGTCGGTGCCCGGCCTGATGGGCAGCCAGAGGTGAGCGTGCTCGGCCAGCTCGGTGCGCCGCGGATCGACCACGATCAGCTTGGCGCCGCGCAGGTGGGCTTTCTTCATCTTGTTGCCGATGACCGGGTGCGCCTCGGTGGCGTTGGAGCCGATGATGAACAGCACGTCGTTGAACTCGATCTCGCCGATCGAGTTGGTCATCGCGCCGCTGCCGAACGACGTCGCCAGACCGGCGACGGTCGGCGCGTGGCAGATACGGGCGCAGTGATCGACGTTGTTGGTGCCGACGGCGGCGCGGGCAAAGCGCTGCATGACGTAGTTGTCCTCGTTGGTGCAGCGCGCCGAGCTCACGACCGCGAGGGCGTCGGAGCCATGCTGCTCCTTGATCTCCAGCAATCTCGAGGCCACCAGGTCGAGTGCTTCGTCCCAGGTGGCGACCTCGAGGTTGCCGTCCTTGCGGATGAGAGGCGTCGTCACTCGATCGGGGCTGTCGATCAGGTCGGCATGAAAGCGGCCCTTCACGCACAGGGAGCCCTGGTTGACCGGCGCGTCATAGGCGGCGGTCACACCGACGACCTTGCCGTTTGCCACATTGAGGTCGAAGTTGCAGCCGGTACCGCAGAACGGGCAGGTGGTGCGCACCTTGGTGCGCTCCCAGGTGCGGGTGCCCTTGAGCTGCTTGTTGACCAGGGCGCCAGTCGGACAGAGATCGACGCACTGGCCGCAGAAGCGGCAGAAGTCCTGGGCCAGCGGATGGTCGAACGAGGTCGTCACGGTCGAGTCGAAGCCGCGCCCGGCGAAGTCGACGGCGTTGGTGGCCTGGACCTCGTGGCAGACGCGCACGCACTTGCCGCACAGGATGCACTTGTTCTGGTCGCGCTCGATCAAGTGGTTGTCGTCGTCGATCTCGAGGGCCTTGGTGGCGCCCTTGACGAAGCTCGTGTGCTCGACGCCGTAGCGGTAGCAGTACTGCTGCAGCAGGCAGTCGCCGGCCTTCTCGCAGATCAGGCAGTCGCTGGGGTGGTCTGAGAGCAGCAGGTCGAGCACGGTGCGCCGCGCCTCGACGACCGCCTCGGATTCGGTGTGCACGACGGTGCCGGCGGTCACCGGCGTGGCGCAGGCGGCGGCCAGGTTGGGCCGGCCCTCGATCTCGACGCTGCACAGCCGGCAGGCGCCGAAGGTGGAGAGGGTCTTGTCGTAACAGAGCGCCGGGATGTCGATGCCGACGCTCGCGGCGGCATCGAGGATGGACGTGCCGGGCGGCACGGCGACTGCCTGCCCGTCGATCGTCAGCTCGACCATGTCGTATCCCTCCGTGTCACCGGGAACCGCT
>PMKK01000340.1 GCA_003157715.1 Actinomycetota bacterium | reverse complement strand
GGTCGACGTTGTTGTCGGCGTGCTGGCCACCGTTCATGATGTTCATCATGGGCACCGGCAGGACGTGCGCGTTGCAGCCGCCGACGTACTGGTAGAGCGGCAGCCCCATGGCCGCGGCGGCGGCATGAGCCACGGCCAGCGAAGCGCCGAGGATGGCGTTGGCGCCGAGCTTGGCTTTGTTGGGCGTGCCGTCGAGGTCGATCAGAGTCTGGTCGACGATGCGCTGGTCGGTGGCATCGAGGCCGAGCAGTTCCTCGGCGATCTCGTTGTTGACGTTGTCGACGGCCTGGCGCACCGACTTGCCGCCGTACTCGTCACCCCCGTCGCGCAGCTCGACCGCTTCGAACTCGCCGGTCGAGGCGCCCGAGGGCACCGCGGCCCGGCCGGCGGCACCGGACTCGAGTTCGACCTCGACCTCGACCGTGGGGTTGCCGCGGGAATCTAGGATCTGCCGGCCGACGACGTCGACGATGATAGTCATGGTGTCTCCTCCTGGTCATCACGGTAAAGTCCGCCTTCGCCAGATTTGGCGCGACGGTAGTAGTCGTCCTGGGTGGCGAGATCGAGCGACGCCCACTCCCGGCCATCGCGGCCGGCGAGTGTGGCGGCGCTGTCGACCCGACGGATGAACCGGTCACAGGCCTCGCGCAGGGCGATCTCGGGATCGACGGCGAACCTGCGGGCCACGTTCACCGTGGCAAACAGCAGATCGCCGAACTCGTGGCGCAGCCGGTGCTCGAGGTCGGCCAGCCCGGCGTGGCCGTCGTCGGTGCCGCCCACCGACAGAGGGCCTTCGAGCAGAGCCGCCAGCTCGCCGTGTTCCTCGGCGATCTTGGGAAACGCCTCGATCGCGTGCTCCCAGTCGAACCCGACCGCGGCGGCGCGCTGCTGGACCTTGCGCGCCAGCAGAAGCGCCGGCAGGGTGGCGGGGATATTGTGAAAGACGCCCTCGCGGCCCTCGGCGTCGCGCTTGGCACGCTCCCAGACGCCGCGCACCTCGCCCGCCGTCTCGGCGGAGTCGTCGCCGAAGATGTGGGTGTGGCGGCGGATGAGCTTCTCTTCGATCTCGGCGGCGACGCTGCCGAGATCGCCGGCCTGCTCTTCTTCGAGCAGCCGTGACAGAAAGTAGACCTGAAAGAGCACGTCGCCGAGCTCGTCGTGCTCGTCGTCGAGGCGCTCCTGCATGATGACCTCGGCGAGCTCGTACACCTCTTCGATCGTGTAAGAGATGATGTCCATGGCGCGTTGCTCGCGGTCCCACGGGCACTGCTCGCGCAAGACGGCGGTGATGTGGCGCAGCGAGATCAGTTCCTGGCCGATGAGGCAATCGTCGAAGGCCGCCCCCTCGGGCACGGTCTCGACCGGAAGGGAGCGCGCGCCGGCCCGCGCCCGCAGGGCCCGCGCCAGCGCCGGTCCGCGGGCGCCGGCGATACAGACGCTGACCGGTCCCGCCGTGCCCCGCTCGCAGAGCGCCGGCACGTCGTCGGGGCCGACCTCGCCGGCGACCGGCAGGCCGTGCGCTTCGGCGATGAGATCGGCCAGCGCGGAAGGCACGTCGTGGGGCATGAACACGGCGCCGCCGCCGGCCAGCGCCCGCAGCGAAGCCGCGGGCGCCAGGTCGGCGACGGCGCCGATGTACAGCAGCCGGATACTCACGTTCGGGGCCGCTTCGACGCGTCGCGCCGCGCCGGTCTTACTTGGTCGACGACGGCGACGGCGACACGCTCGGGGCAGCCGTCAGCTGATCGGGGTTGTAGCCCGCCGCGTACTTGATCTTGGCCCCGGCCTTTTCTTTGGCCAGCCAGGCCTGCCAGGTCTTGGTCTGCTGCTGCGAAGTCAGCGTGCTCTTGATCTTCGCCTTGGCGCTGGCGTAGGTGGACTTCTTGGCGGCTGTGATAGCCGTGACTTCGAGGACATGCCAGCCGTACTGGCTCTTGACCGGCTGCGAGATCGTGTTGATCTTGAGCGAGAAGGCGGCGTTGTTGAACGGCTTGACCATCTGTCCGACCTTGATCGGGCCGAGGCTGCCGCCGCTGCTCTTGGTGCCGGTGTCAATCGAGTACTTCTTGGCGACCTTCGCCCAGTTGGCGGTGGTGTCGTTGGCGACCAGCAGCGCCCGCACCTTGATCGCCTGGGCCTTCGTCTTGACCAGGATGTGGCGCACCGTGCGCGTGGCGGCCTGGTCGAACGTCGACTTGTTGGCCTTGTAGTAGGCCTGCATCTGGGCGTCGGTGGGCGTCGCCTTGCCGATCACCTGCTGGTAGAGCTTCTGGCCGATCAGCGAGTTCTTGACGTAGGTCTTGAGCTGCGCCTGGTCCATGCCGGCCTTCTTGGCGGCGGCGTACATCTTCTGCGTGCCGCCGTACTGGGCGGCGATCTGCTGAAGCTGGGTCTGGACATCCTTGTCTGAGACGGTGACCTTCTGCTTGTCGGCACCGTTCAACACGAGCTGCTGCTCGACGAGATAATTGACGATCTCGGCGGCGTAGCGGTTGTAGGCGGTGGTGCCGACGCTCGGGAAAGCGGCCTTCGTCGTGCTGGCACTTGCCTTGGCCTGATTGATGTACTGGTCGAACTGCGCCTGGGTAATCGGCACGCCTCCGACGGTGGCAATGGCGCCTGCCGGGACCTTGTCACCGCAACCAGCGGTAACGAGGAGAGCCAGGCCCAAGGCGAGCGCGAGCGCTACCAGGGCGAGTTTTTTCATGGATGGCCTCTTTCGGGAGTTGGTAGAAATCACTGCTTGCGAGCTTGGAGTATAGCATCGAGTGACGATCCCACCCAAGGCAGCAAATGAGAAGATTCGTTACGCTTGTGAGCGGTCAGCGTAGCTTTCTGCTTGAAGTAGGTGTAGTGCTCGCCGGCGGCACGCACGGCCGCGGCCCACTCGTCGTCCATTTTCAGGCCCTCGACCTGCAGGCGGCCGCCCCGATAAACGACCGCGGCGGCGCCCAGCGCGGCCGCTTTCAGCCGTATCGCCTGCAGCGCCAGCAGGCTCTCGACCGGCTCCGGCGGCACGCCGAACCGGTCGGTCAGCTCGGCTCGCACCTCGTCGAGCGCTCGGGGGTCGGTCGCCCGGGCGATGCGCCGGTGGGCGTCGATCTTGGTGGCCTCGTAGGCGATGTACTCGGGCGGGACGTAGGCCGTCACCGGGATCTCGAGGCGCACCGGCGGCTGCGTCGCGGGCGGCTCGCCGCGCTGCTCGGCGACGGCCTCCTCGAGGAGCTGGGCGTACATCTCGAAGCCGACGGCGGCCACCTGGCCCGACTGCTCGTCGCCGAGCAGGTTGCCGGCCCCGCGGATCTCGAGGTCGCGCATGGCGATCTTGAAGCCCGAGCCCAGCTCGGTGTAGTCGGACAGCGTCCGCAGGCGGGCGGCAGCATCGCCGGTCAGGTAGTCCTCGCTCGGGTACAGCAGGTAGGCGTAGGCATAGACCTCGCTGCGCCCGATGCGGCCGCGGATCTGGTAGAGCTGAGCGAGCCCCAGCAGGTCGGCGCGCTCGACGATCAGCGTGTTGGCGGTCGGCACGTCGATGCCGCTCTCGATGATCGAGGTCGAGACCAGCACGTCGGCTTCGCCGGCCAGGAAGGAGAGCATCACCTTCTCGAGGGCGCGCTCGTGCATCTGGCCGTGGCCGACGGCGATGCGCGCCTTGGGCACCAGGTCGCGCACGTGTTCGGCAGCCTCGTCTATCGTCTCGACGCGGTTGTGCAGGTAGAAGACCTGGCCCCCGCGGGCGATCTCCTTTGCGATCGCCGCGCGCACCAGGTCGTCGCGGTACTCGCCGATGTAGGTGCGCACCTCGTGGCGGCCGCGCGGCGGCGTCTCGATCACCGAGATGTCGCGGATGCCGGTGAGGCTCATCTGCAGCGTGCGCGGTATGGGCGTGGCCGACAGGCTGACGACATCGACCTGCAGTTTGAGCTGTCGCAGCAGCTCCTTCTGGCGCACGNNAAGCGCTGCTCCTCGTCGACGATGACCAGGCCAAGGTCGCGCGGCACGACATCGCGCGAGAGCACCCGGTGCGTGCCGATCAGCACGTCTACCCGGCCTTCGCGAAACTCGGAGAGCACGCGACGCTGCTCGGCCGCCGTGCGAAAGCGCGAGACCATCTGCACGTTGACCGGCAGCTCCTTGAAACGCTCGGCGAAGGTCAGGTAGTGCTGCTCGGCNNCCGCAGATCAGGCGGTCCATCGGGTGGGGCGCTTCCATGTCGTTCTTGACGTCGTCGATGGCTTCGGCCTGGTCGTCGGTCTCCTCGAAGCCGAAACCCTCCTCGAGGCGGCGCGTGAGCTCGCCGTCGGGGCTGAAGGCGAAGCCGGGCACGGCCTGGCGCGCGGCGTAGAGCGTGAGCAGCTCGCCGGCCATCTCGGCGACCGCCTTGCGGGCCCGCGTCTTGACGGCCGACCAGGCGGCGCCGCCCAGCCGGTTCAGAGCCGGAGCCGCGCCGCTCGCGCCGATGTAGCGCGTGACCTTGCCGATCTGATCATGCGGCACGAACAGCTTGTCCTCCTCCTTGAAGGCCAGGAAGAGGTAGTCGCGCGTGACTCCGGCCACGGTGCGCGTCTCGATGCCCGAGAACCGGGCGATGCCGTGGTCTTCGTGGACCACGTAGTCGCCCGCCCGCAGGTCGAAGAACGAGGTCAGCCGCGAGCCGGCGAAGCGCGGCCCAGCGGGGGCGGCGCGCACCAGGCTGCGCTCGCCTATGACGGCCAGCTTGAGCTCGCTCGAGACGAAGCCCTCGCGCAGCGGCGCCGCCACGAAGTAGACGCCGGGCGGCAGAGGGCGAGCGCGTGCCCCGGGGGCTTGCGGGGCCGCGTCTGCCTCCGACCGGGCGTCGGCTTCCGACGCCGCTTCCGTCTCCGGCCGGGCATCGGCCCCCGGCGGCGCGCCGTCCTCGCGCAGCGCGGTGGTGTCGAGCAGGGTGACCTGTAGGCTGTTCAGGCGGTAGGCGGCGCGGCTGGCTTCGCCGGGGTGGCGAAACACGACGAAGACGCGATAGCCGTCGTCCGACAGGCGTCGCAGATCGCGCTGGGCGGCGGTGATGTCGCGCCCGGCCGCCTGCGGCCGGGCGGCGTGGAACTGCCACTTCTGCTCGCGTTGCACGAGATCGAGCGCCACGGCGTCCGACAGCGCGCGGCGCACTTCGAGCAGCGGCAGGTAGAAGCGCTCGCGCGCCTCGGCGGGCAGGGCCGTGGCGAGCTCCGAATCGAAGCCGGCCAGCGAGCGCACCACGTCGTCGGGACCGACCGAGGCGATCCGCAGGGCACGATCCTGGCAGACGGTCGCGAGATCGGCGAAGTGATCAGAGAGGCGCGCCAGAGCGCGTGTCTCGGCGCGCCGGTAAGCCTCGTCGGGGGTCTCCTCACGGCCGGTGAGCTCCCAGGAACCGAGCTCCTGGGAGACGGCGGCCTGGACCTCGTCGTCGGTCGGGTCGACCTCGGTCGACGTCGTGACCAGGCAGCGTTCGATCTCGCCCACGGCGCGCTGCGAGAACACCGAGAAGCGCCGCAGCGACTCGATCGTGTCGCCCCAGAACTCGATTCGGACGGGCGGGCCGGTCGACGGATAGACGTCGACGATACCGCCGCGCACTGCGAACTCGCCGCGCTCGCGCACCTGCTCGGCGCGCTCGTAGCCCAGGCTGGCGAGGCCGGCGAGGACCGAATCGAAGGCCAGCCCGGCGCCCTGGACCAGCGCCAGCGGGCGCGGCTGCAGGGCGAGCGGGATGAAGCGCTCGAGCAGGGCGACCGCGTCGGCCACGACGACCCCGCCCGCCTCGAGCGCGGCCAGCGCCCGCTGCCGCTGGCCCAGCACATGGGCCGCCGGCGCGACGTCGGCGCCGTAGAGCACGCCGCGGGCGGGCAGCGTCTCGACGGTCTCATCGAGGTAGACGGCCAGCTCGTCGGCCAGCCGCACGGCCTGCTCGGCGTCGGGCACCACGACGAGCCAGCCGGGCGCCTCGGTGGCGCGGATCAGCGCCGCCAGAACGTAGGGCGCGTAGAAACCCGGGGCGTACAGCGACGCGCCCCGGCGCAAACCGCCGGCGGCTTTGGCGAACCGCTCGTCGCTTGTCAGGTAGTCGAGAAACAAAGGCTGTGAGACACGCCGAAAGCCCCGAAGCCACAGGCGCCGGGGCTGCTCGTCGTCAGACACGATTGTACCCGACCGGCGAGGCGACGCACCCTGGCCCGGCCGCCCTGGTCGCGGCGCGCCCACCAACGAGGCATCCGGCGCGCGCTTCGTCTGCAGGCTCTCGCGCCATAAGCGAGGCGGGGGCGGCGGGCCACCAAGCCCGCCGCCCCCGCCTCGTTACGCTCTCGTGGGCCGCTCGAGTGAGCCGCGCGGCTCAGCCGTGGCGCGTGTCGATCGGCGGCTTGCGCGGCGGCTTCTTGGCCTTTGTCGACCGCGGCATGGATTTGACCACGGCCGGATTCTCGGCCAGCCAGCGGTCGACGCCGTCGCCCTGATACTCGGGAACGGCCGTCGTGCTGGTGGTCGTGGTGCCGGCAGCGCCCTTGCCCGCCGCGCCCTCACCGGCTCCGGCAGCAGACGAGCCGTCGGCTTCGAGCGCGGGTGCAAGGCCGGCGCCGGCGTCGTCCGTGCCGGCGTCGTGCGCGTCCACGGCTGGCGCGGGGCCCGCCCCCGCAGCGGTCGCCGCGGCCGGCCCAGCGGCGCCGGCGTGCGGCGCCTCGGCGGCGTGAGCGTTACCCGCTTCAGTCGCCGGCAGTGGCGTGCCGGCCATGCCGGCGGCCGCTGTCACAGGCGCGACGTCGGGCTCAGGCTGCTCGGCGAGCTTCTGCAGCAGCTGGGACTTCATGGCGTCGATCACCGCCTGGCGCTCGGGAGTCTCTTCGCAGCCGGTGAAATCGACCCCCAGCTTCTCGCTGGTGGTGAGCGTCATAAGCAGGCCGAGCAGATTGGAGAAGGCGCTGGCGCCGTCGCCACCGTCGCCGTCGCCCATGCTGATCACGGTGCTCGGCACGATCTGCACGCCGGACTGCGCGATCGCCGCGGCAACGCGCGCCATGACGTCTTGCGCGACCTGGTAACCCGGGCCGCCGTAGGCCTTGACCTGCTCGCTCACCGCGATCGCCTTGCCGAGTCCGATCTTGGCCTCTGCGATGCCCTGGGCCTCGGCCGTGACCTGGATCTTGCGGGCATCGGCTGCCGCCAGGGTGGTGATCTTCTGCCCCTCTTGGATCGCCTTGACGGCCTCGGCCTTGCCGGCGTTCTCGGTGATCGCGATCTGGATCGCCGACTGCGTGAGCTGCGTCTGCTGGGCGGCCGTCGCCTGCGCCTCGTTTAGGTCCTTCTCCTTTTCGGCCGCCTTCTGCTGACGGTCGTAGGTGATGACCTGCTCGTCGGCGATCTGGCGGTCGCGCAGCTGCGACAGGATCTGTTCGATCTTCTGGTCGGTGTCGGAGGCGTGCGGGGTGCCGATCAGCACCTCTTCGAGACGCAGGTTGTAGCGCGCGAACTTCTCGCGCATCTGCTCGGTGGACTGGTCCTGAATGTCGCTGCGCCGCTGGATGAGCTCGATCAGGGTCATGCGCTGGCCCACGTTCTTGAAGTACGAGCCGACCATCGGGTCGAGCGTCTGTTCGACGAGCCGCTGGATGTTGCCGAAGCGCTGAATCACGAGCGGCGCCTCGCGATAGGGGATCTGAATGACCACCGACAGCGGCAGGGTGGGCTCGAAGGCGTCCTTGGTGATGAGCCCGATCTCGGAGAGGTTCTGGTCGAAGCCGTGGGGGCCCGCCTCGTTGGTGATCCATTTGAGGACAAAGTTGGTGACCGGCACCTTCTCGACGCGCCCGGCGTAAGTGTTGAAGGCGTACTTGCCGGGCATCAGCGGTTCCTGCCAGACGCCCTTCTTGCCGGCCTCGACGAGCTCGCCGTGACGGAACTCGTCGCCGCTCGCGTCCTCGCCCTTCTCGCCGAAGAACGACACGACGACGCCGGTCCAGCCGATCTCGATCACCGTCTTGGGCACGAACTCGACCGTGGCGAAGAGGCGATTGACGAAGTAGGTGCCGTCGGTCAGGACCTGGTACTGCTTGCCGCGCAGG
>PMKK01000137.1:8881-9536 GCA_003157715.1 Actinomycetota bacterium | reverse complement strand
CTTCTTCGACGGCCTGCGGGCCCAGCCACCGCGGAGAAGTCGGTAGCGACCGGGTACCCGGGAAGCGGCAGTTAGCAGCAAGAAATGTTGTCATTGTGACAACGTGGTGGACCTAACCAGACAGCTCTCGAACTTTCGCCCTGAAGTCCAGCGTCTGTTAGATACGAATACTGTAGCTTAGACGCGGAGTCTCTCACCCGGGGGGGCCGCCATTTCGCATAGGCGTAACTCGCTTCAGCTGCGCCGCTCAAAGAGCAGGCCGCAGCGCACACCTGAAACTAGGAAGATGCCAACGCACCAAGCGTGGATGAGTGAGAAGAGCATCGCTGCATCNNGCTGGTCAGATGGCGAATCGGGGTCTTGGTACCCCTCAGGAAGGATGATCCACTGTGATACGAGAAGAGATGTCGAGGCTCTTCACGCTTGAGGAACGGCACCGCCGGCTGCTCGCGCGGCTGTTCCTTACGTTAGCACTGACAGTTGTGGTCTTCGCCGCCGGCGCCATACTCACATGGGTATTTGAGAGCGGGCATAAAGGCGGGGATATACACGGATTCGGTGATGCGATCTTCTTCACCATCGTGCAATTGCTGACAGTTTCGTCGCAGATCAAGAACCCGCTGACGGTGGGTGGCAGGATCGTCGATGTTGGCCT
>PMKK01000137.1:0-8859 GCA_003157715.1 Actinomycetota bacterium | reverse complement strand
ATGCACCGTGACGGCTCTAGTCGTCCAGGACTATTTGGGTGGCGAGCTTGACGGTGCAACTATCCTGATTCACGCCGCATCTCGCCGACACTCGTGAATCAACCCGCTGAGCCCGTCCATGCGATGCACGACGCCCTCGCCCGCGGCCGGGGCACAGCTTGGCTGGGGAGTCGCTCAAACGTCCCGTTGGGGAGCGACTTCCTGCTCCGACAAGAATGGCAACGTCTGCGGAGAATGCCAGGGAAGAGGAACTGGATGCCTTGGGGACCTCCGCTGCTTGAGCTTTCGCCCCGTCAGCACCGCGCTGGCCGACCAACCCGCGACCACGAAGAGAGAGCCGATCACCGCGACCGTCCACGCCGCCCATGAGTCGATGATCCAGGCCCACACCACCAGCGTGACGAGGGCGAGGAGGCTCCCGGGTGGCAGGGGTAGACCGTCCCAATCGCGGCTGCGACCAGGAGAATCCCGGCCACTATGGTGACGATGATCTGGGTATCAATGGCCCTGCCCTGCGACGGCCGTCACGCCCAGGCTGCCCGGTGGTCGGCCGCGAAGGTCGCGAAG
The DNA here is from genome assembly GCA_003157715.1 of Actinomycetota bacterium. The sequence goes on along the minus strand of PMKK01000137.1, from coordinate 8,292 downwards.
GTCGCGGGCGGCCTGCCGGCGAGGCGCTCGAAGTCGCCGCTCACGGTCGCCAGCTTGCCGGCGCGCATCTCGGCGCTCAACTCGACGAGCGCAGCGCTGACAACGATGCTCTCGGCGCCCGCCGGCGGCCGGCCCGCGTCTTCGGGCTCGTCGATGTACTCTACCGGCCGGCCGATCTCTGCTGCCACGGTCGCCGCCATCTCCTCTCCCGTCAGGGGCTCCGGGCCGGTGAGCACATAGGCAGCGCCGTCGTGTTCGCCACTGAGCAAGACGGCGGCGGCCGCAGCCGCTACGTCGCGAGTATCGACCGAACTCAGGCGCGCCTCGCCGAGCGGGAGGCGGAAGAAGCCCTGCCTGCGGATCGTCGGCGCGTAGATGGTGACGAAGTTCTGCATGAAGGCGTTGGGCCGCAGGATGGCGTAGCCGAGCCCCGACGACACGACGATCTCCTCGGCTTCGCGATGCCAGCGGCTCAGGGCGTCGAGACCGTGCGGCGCGTCGTGCATCGAGTGGCGCACGATGCGCTCGACGCCGTTCCTGCAGGCAGCGTCAACGACCGCGCGCACGTAGGCCGTCGCAGAAGGCACTTGCGGCGTCAGGAGGTACACGGCGCCGGCGTCGCGACAGGCCGCACCCAGTGTCGCCGGCGAGTCGAAGTCGACGTCGACCGGCAGCGCGCCGGCCGGCAAGTCGCTGGCATCGCCGGCATGATGTCGGCCGGCGCGCACTTCGGCGCCCGCCTCGACGAGCAGTCGCACGACCTCGCGCCCCACTGTGCCGCTCGCCCCGGTGACCAGGATCGGCATCATGTCCACGCGAACATTCCTCTCCCGCCTGTTGGCCCCCTCCGGATTTCAGGGGAGCCCCCTGTGTCTGGGTGGCTCTTGCTCCCTCAGATCAAGCCAATCAAGAGACGACGATCACCTTCGCCGTCTCGAGAAGCCCCATCCACCGAAGACCAGCACTAGCACCACGATGATCAGTATTATCAGCCAGATACTCATGTGACTTCACTCCTTCACGTAGGACTCAGGTCTTGGTCGCCTCATCCTGCTGCTTGGCCCACTCGTCGGCGCGCCGATCGGCCTCTTCGGCGGCGTAGCCGTACTTCTGCTGCAACTTGCCTACGAGGCGGTCCTTCTTGCCCCCGACTTCCTCAAGCTCGTCGTCGCTGAGCTTGCCCCACTGTTCGCGCGCATGGCCTTTGAGCTCTTTCCACTTGCCCTCGATGATGTTCCAGTCCATCTTGCATCTCCCCCTCACTCCCGACCCCGGCTCGATGCTCGGGGTCTCCAAAGTTGTTATCCGGCCGATGCGATCCGCCGCAAGGCATCTGCCAAAGGCGGCCGCCCCGGCCTTCACCCGCGCGGCGTGCGCGTGCGCCAGNNGGTGACCGCGGCACCGAGGTAGATGTAAAGGCGCGTCCGGTGCGCCTTGCGGGCAAAGCGCGCGCCGCGCGTCTCGCCCATAGCTGCGGCGGGCGCGACGGTCACTGGGGGGCGACCCGCCGACGGGGCCGTGCCTGAACCTGATTCACTGACGTCCATGTTTCCCTCTCGCTGGGGGTGCCGGCGGTCGCGGCGCAGAGTGGGAGCCGTCTCACCGGGATAAGACCGGGACAGCGTCAAGGTGGACGTCATCGGGGCCGGGCGGAACGCCCGCATTCGTTACCTTCCCGAGTCCGCATAAGCACAACCTCGTTGCCCGGGCTCACGAGCCTGCAGCTCGGTCTTCGATTGCGCAGCCAACCCATCCTCTGACTGCGGTGCGTCTCGCCGTGCGCGGGCTACATTCGTCCACAGCGCCGACGACCGGCTTACGTCTCACGGGCCACAGCCCGCTGGAGGAATTGGAAACCTCTTCGCGGGCCGCAACGGCGCGGGAACCAACTCGTATACAGAACGTTGCCGGTATGCGTGGCGCAGGCTCAGCCGCGGGCACAACGGCCCTGCCGCTCGCGAGCATGCGCACCGGAACCGCGGGGCGGCACTCTCGAACGCGCCCCGTAACGGGAGAGCGACCGGGTAGGCGACCGGTGGGGCTGACTTCTGCGATNNAGTGGACAGCTTTCGAACCTTCGACCGGAGGTTCGTCGGTTGTTTGGGGGAAGTTCGAGCCCGTGACTCTGGACCTAACCAGACAGCTATCGAACTTCCCAGAGGAACTCACGCTCCTACTAGTTCACTAGCATCCTAGCATACAGAGCTTCCCTATTCGTCCTCGGCCTCGTTCCGACACCCATGCCTGAGTCCCGGAATCAGTTGCGGCACCCGCCGCCGGTAGTGGGCGTACTCGTCTGGGAACGTGGCCAACATCAGTCGTTCCTCCTCGTGGATCTTCACCTCGAAGAACACCGCGCCGGCGACAAGAATCAGGACCGAACGCCCCAACCCCGCCAGCAGTATCGAGCCCACGAGCATGCCCAGCATTCCGGTGTAGATCGGGTGGCGGGTGACGCCGTAGGGGCCGTCCGTGCGCAACCGGTGCCCCTTCTTGACAGCCGCGTCCATGGTCCACATCGTGCCCAGCGTGAAGCGCGCCCACAGCGTGAAGGCCGCGGATACAAGGAGGATGGCCAACCCGACGAAGGTCACCCAGGGTGAGTCCACTCGCAATGAATGCCAGGTGTGAGCAGGAACCAGCCTGACGACCAACACGACGATGACGATCACGACAAGGGCGAGTATTCGCCCGACCATTGACCGTAGGGACGGCCGCCTATCTCGCGTCGGGCCTTTGACGGCGTTGTACAGGGCGCCGATCACCCAGACCAAAACGACTGCACCCCAGCACACAGAGATCGCCACCGTGGCCGTCAGCTGCTGCAGCTGCGTCATGACCGGACCCTGTCCCCGGCGCGGCGGGGGGTGCAGATACACGTGCTCGAGGTCAGTTCTGATTGGTTCATTGGCCTTTCCCTGTGGCGTACCTCGACCCGGTACGTCTTGTGAGTTATAATCTGATATCAGTTTAATACACTCGCGTCGTGAGGACAAACGAATTAGTGATTCCAGTCCGGGCGGCCCGGTTTCGACGCTTGATGAGGCTCGAGACGATGCCTGAGAGAAAGACACTACTTGTCCGCATGGATCCGGCCGTGCACGATGCGCTGGCCCGCTGGGCCGCCGATGAGTTGCAGAGCACCAATGCACACATCGAACTTCTGTTGCGCAGCGCACTGTTCCGCGCAGGCCGTCTACCACAACACGTCGGCGACTTGCCGCGACGAGGGCGACCGCCGAAGACAGAATCCGTCAAGTAGGCCGACGCAGGGCGCGAGGTCTGCTGGTGCGTAACAGTTCCTGCTGCGCATCGGTTCCAAGCTCCTGAAGGAGATCGCGAGGTGGGCCGACGATGACTTGCGCTCGGTCAACGCCCAGGTCGCGTGGCTGCTACGCAAGGCCTGCGCAAATGCAAGGTCGGCCCTGCCGGACAGGATCAGCCCGGGCAAGACGACGAAGAGGTGCACGATGAGTTTCTCAGGAAAGTCCAGCCCGCCAGCCGTCTCTGGCGGCCAGGCGGGCTCTCATGCGACTGTCGTCGGGGGCCAGGGCAAGCGCTTCGTTCATCGCTTCTCGCCGCTTGTCGTCCCCTGGCCTGTGCTCCTGGTCGCCGGCCTCATGGTCGTAGTCCTGCTGGCGCTGTCGGGCGCCTATGGCTTCCACCGCGACGAGATGTACTTCATCGTGGCCGGCCGCCACCCGGCCTTCGGCTACCCCGACCAGCCGCTGCTCACGCCGCTGCTGTCCGCCGCATCGGTGGCCCTGTTCGGACTCTCGCCGACCGCGATCCGTGTGCTGCCCGCCCTCGCGATGGGGTTTGTCGTGATCCTGACCGCGCTCATGGCGCGTGACCTTGGCGGATCGCGCCGCGCACAGCTGCTCGCCGCCGTCACGGTCGCCCTCTCGGGTTACCTCGCGGCGGGCCATCTCGACGCCACGGCTACCTACGAGCTTCTCTTCGGAGCACTCATCCTGCGGCTCCTCGTCAAGCTCCTCGCAGACGGCGACCGGCGCCTCTGGTTGGCGGTGGGCGTTACGGCCGGGATCGGCCTACAGAACAAGGACACGCTGCTGCTCCTCTGCGGCGGACTGGTGGCGGGACTCGTCCTCGCCCGGCGCTGGGACGTGCTGCGTTCGTCCTGGGCCTGGGCAGCGGCCGCGATCGCCCTCCTCGTCTGGGCGCCCAACCTCGCCTGGCAGGCGACGCACGGCTGGCCGCAGCTCACCATGGCCCACGTCATCGCCGGCGACGCCGCGGCGAACCGGGCTCAGCTTCTGCCCATTCTTTGGCTCTTCACGGGGCCGCTGCTCTTCGCGCTAACCATCACCGGCTGGGCTTGGATGCTGCGCGCAAGGGCAGCCGCGCCCTGGCGCGCCATCCCGTTCGCCGCGGTGGTCGTCCTCGTCCTCGTGGTGGTCAGCGGCGGCAAGGGCTACTACGCGGTCGGCATCGCGCCCCCCTTCATGGCGGCGGGCGCGCTCCTCCTCGACCGCTGGCTGGCGCGTGGCCGCAGGCGCCTGCGCGCCGTCACCTTCATCGCGGCGGCGGCGCTCTCCGGCGGGCTCGTTGCGCTGCTGACCCTGCCGGTCCTGCCGGTCGCCACGTTCGCCTCCACCTCGCTGCCCTCCTCGGTTCCGACCTCGGCCGAGCAGATCGGCTGGCCGCAGCTCGTCACGCAGGTGCAGCAGGTGGTCGCCACGCTGCCCGCGCAGCAGCGCGCCCACGCGGTGATTCTGACGAACAACTACGGCGAGGCGGCCGCACTCGAGCTGCTCGGCAGGGGGCTGCCCCCGGTCTACTCGGGCCACAACGGCTTCTGGTACTGGGGGCCGCCGCCCACCGGCCGCACGGTCGTGGTGCACGTGGGCGACTGGACGCCGGCCGACTGGAGTCCGTACTTCGTGGGCTGCCGCACCGTCGCGCACATCGACAACGGGCTCGGAATCAATAACCAGGAGCAAGGACAGGCCATCTCAGTGTGCAAGGGCTTGCGCGAGCCATGGGCCGCGATCTGGCCAAAGCTCCGGCAACTCTCCTAGTCGGCTCGGAAAGTCGGGTCTTCGGGGCTCGCGAGTCGAACCGCCACGACGAGCCGGAATGGCCGAGCCTAGAGCAGCGATCGGGTAGGCGACCGGGTAGGCAGAAGATAGCTGTTTGCAGGGAGAACCGTTGTCGAAATGACAACGTTGGTGGGCCCAGCAGGACTCGAACCTGCGACCGGCCGATTATGAGTCGGCAGCTCTAACCAGCTGAGCTATAGGCCCACGCTGCCATGATACGCTCTGCCCCATCGCGGGAAGCGCGCAAGCGGCAAGGTGATTCTATGACGCGGGGCGGCAGGTCCGATAGCACAGACGACGCGCGCGAGGCGGCGAGCGGAGCGGCCGGCGAAGCTACGGCTCCGTCCCCCTCTGCTCCGTCCNNCCCCCTCTGGTTCGTCCCCCTCGGCTTCGCCCCCCACACCGCCCGCTCCCGCCCGCACCGCGACCGTCGCCGCCGTGCCGCTGGGCGAGCTCGCCAAGCGGACCGCTGTCGTGCTGGTGATCGTCGTCTGCTTCGCGGCCGGTCTCTGGTTTGTCCTCGCGGTCCGGCAGATAATCCTGTGGCTGATCATCGCGGCGGTGCTCGCCATGGCGCTCGAGCCGCTGGTCGCCTGGCTTACCCGCCACCACGTCAAGCGCGGACCGGCCACCATCCTGGTGTGCCTCGTCGGCATCGTCGTCGTCGTCGGGGCCCTCGTCTTGCTGGCCGTGCCGCTCGTCAACCAGGCGCGCCAGCTCATCAACAACCTGCCCGGCTACGTCAACGACATCACCAAGCCCGGCAGCCCGTTCGCCAGCATCGAGACCAGGTTCCATGTCGTCGAGAAGCTCAAGGAGCTTGCCCCCAAGGCGCTCACCCTCATTCTCGGCGCCGGCACGCCGGCCCTGCACGCGCTGCGCGCGACCTTCACTCTGATCGCCGCGATCCTCTCGATCATGACCATGACCGTCCTGCTGCTGATCGAAGGACCGCGAACCTGGGGCTGGATCCTGACGCTTGTGGCGCCCGAGCGCCGCCCTGTGGCCCACGACCTCGGTTCTCACCTGCTCGCTTCCGTGGGCGGCTATGTGCGCGGCAACCTGTTCATCAGCCTGATCGCCGGCGTCGCCGCCTACATCGCCATGCTCATCCTGAAGGTGCCGTTCGCCCTGCCGCTCGCGGTGACCGTGGGCCTGCTCGACCTGGTCCCGATGGTCGGCGCCACGCTGGGCGCCATCATCTGCGTCATCGTGGGAGGAGCGGCCGGCGGCTGGCTCGCGGCCCTCATATTGACGGCCTACTTCATCGTCTACCAGCAGGTCGAGAACAACCTGATCCAGACGACGATCTACTCGCGCACGGTAGCGCTGTCGCCGCTCGCCGTCCTGGTGGCCAGCCTCTGCGGCGCCGCGGTGGCCGGCATCGTCGGCGTGCTGCTGGCCATCCCCGTGGCGGCCACCGTGGTGGTCACCGTGGTCGAACTGCGAGCGCTGCGCACGGGCCAGGTGTCCGAAGGTGCCGAGGAGATCCTCGACAGGATCGACAAGGACGACCCGCCGGCGGTCAACGACTGAAAGCCGTCATCGGCTGAAGGCGGTCACCGGCCGAAAGTGGTCACCGGCTGAACGGAGCCGCTGGGGAGGCGGTCGCGGGGGCGGAACCGGGGGCGGAACCGGGGGCGGAACCGGGGGCGGCGGCGCGTAGCGCCGCCGCCGCCCCCGCCGCCGCCTCGTGGTCGAGGCACACGAACCACGGCCGCAGCTCGACCAGCCGCCAGAGACCCCACGACGAATCGCGGGACGGCTCGCCGAAGAACACGAGGTCTGTGCCGCGCCGCCGCGGCACCACGAACCAGGGCGGCAGCCCGTCCAGCCGGAACTCCACCGTGCGGCGGGCGTCGCGCGGCGGGTGCACGGGATCGGACTCGTCGCCTGGAGACTCGGCGCGCTCGCGCACGGTCGCCCCGTGCCGTGTTCCCCACTCCCACACGACGCGCCGGTCGGTCACCGTGTAGACCAGGCGACGCGCGACGCGCAGCAGCAGCAGCGGACGCAGAGCGAGCCCGTAGACGCCGAGCGCCAGGAACAGCGTTCCGCCCAGCGGGTAGACGATCAGGTGGTGACCACGCAGCGCCAGCCATTCCCAGCCGGCGCCGAAGACCAGCACCGCGGTTGAAAGGAGCGCGGCCGGCCACCACAGCCGAGCGACATACCAGGCGATCCGCGGCCGGCCGCGCCAGAGTACCGTTTCGACCTGCGGCGGCCGCGATGACGGCTCGAGACCCATGCCGGCGACCATAGCCGAGGCAGCCCGACGGCGGCAAGGCGCAGCGCGGTCCGCCGGACTCGGCGGCGCGGCGCGGTCCGCCCGGCGCGGCGGCGCACCGCCGGGCCGGGCTCACGAGGCGCGGTCCGCCGGGCTCGCGGGGTGCTCGATGCGCGGGCTCGCCGCACGGTGTCTTGTCAGGCTCGCGGTCCGCCCGCTGCGCGGGCTGGCCGGGCGCCGTTCCGGTCAGGCTCGCAGCGTGCCTGACGTGCGGGCCCGCAAGGCGTCTCGTACAGCCGCGGGCGACGGGGTTGTCCGTTCCGTCCGTATCGGGCGGTTTGCGGACGACCCGGCGAAAGGAGAAACTGGTCCCCATCGGGAGTCGCCGGGGTCGAGGATGATCCCCCGGTGCTCGCATTAGTGCTCAGGGGGAGAGGGGGCGGCTTGGCCATAGTGAACGCCTTCCTACGCCTGCTCCTCCTCGCCGACTGGGCGAACTCCAAGGAGGAGTGGAATGGTGGGGCACGTCAATTCGGGGGACACGGCGTTTATCTTGATCTGCGCGGCTCTAGTCGCGCTGATGACGCCGGGTCTGGCATTCTTCTACGGCGGGCTCGTGCGCCGCAAGAACTTCCTGGCGATCATGATGCAGTCGTTCATCTCGATGGGCGTCGTGACCACCATCTGGGTGTTCTTCGGCTACTCGCTGGCATTCTCGGGCGACGTGGGCGGGATCATCGGCAACTTTCACTGGGTGGTGCTTAACCACGTAGGGCAGTTGCCGGGTCCCTGGGCGCCGACGATCCCGGCCCAGGCGCACTTCGTCNNCATCACTCCGGCGCTCATCACCGGCGCCTTCGCCGACCGCGTCAAGTTCAAGAGTTACCTCTGGTTTCTCGTGCTGTGGAGCATCATCGTCTACATCCCGTTCGTCCACTGGATCTGGGGCGGCGGCTGGCTCGCCCAGCACGGCGTGCGTGACTGGGCCGGCGGCGCCGTCGT
>PMKK01000032.1 GCA_003157715.1 Actinomycetota bacterium | reverse complement strand
CCAGCCTCGACGGCGGGGCCTGGCTGCCGGGCGCGACCATCGCCGTGCCGGCCTACGCCGACCACCACTTCGACGGCGTGCATACCATCCTCTACCGCTCCGCCGACAATGCCGGAAACCAGGAGCAGACGGAGAGCCTGACGGTCGGCGTCGACACGCTGGGGCCCGCCTGCTCCGTGCCTCGCAAGAGCGTGGTCGACACCGGCAAGCGCGGCACGCTGTACTTCATGGCAAGCGACGAGAACAGCGGCGTCAAGAAGGCGACCATCACGATCGTCGGCGCTCACGGTCGCGTGCTGCGTACGTTCGTCGAGCGTACGGCGGACTGGGCATCGTCCCCGCCCGCACCCTACTTCTGGATGCGGTTCAAGTGCACGCTCAAGCCCGGCACCTACCGCGTCGAGGTGCATGCCACCGACTGGGCCGGCAACCGCCAGGTCACCGTCGGCCACAACATACTGCGCGTGGTGCGTAGCGGCGCGCCCGACTTCTCACCGCCGTGGTGGCCGTCGGGCCTGGGGAGCAGCTTCAGCAGCCGTCTGAACCACGGCCTGCGGCCCGCCTGGCTGCTGCGTCAACCCGGCAGCCCGACCGTCGTTCGCGCGGCGTCGCATCGCGGCGCCTGGCAGGCCCGGNNCTAGGCGTGCGACGAAGTCACACAAGCCTGAGCGACGACGACGAAGTCGATCGGCGGCACTAGGCCCACATCGGCGACATCGGCGGCCCTCGGCCGCCGATGTCGCCTGTTCAGGTGACGCGAGGGTGGGCCGCAGGGGCATCGGCACCCTAACGATGTCGCCGTTTCGGCCGATGACTTGCAGGGAGATCGCACCTCACTGCGATCCCTGCTCTCGCGAGCCGGCCCTTCCTGGAGATGGTCATGAAGTACTGCCACAACTGCCAGCTCTCCATCGGTGAGACAGCGACGTTCTGTGCGACCTGCGGTGCGCTGGTGCCCGTCGGGGCCGCCGGCCAGGAGTCTGCCGCAGCACCGGCCGTGTCCGCCGCGCCGTCGGCCGCGCCGCCCGCCACGCCGCTCGTCTCAACCGCCGCCGCCCCCGCGCCACCCGCCACACCGCCCGTCTCAACCGCCGCCGCCCCCGCGCCGCTCACGCCGCCCGTCTCGGCCGCTCCCGTGCCGACCGGACCGCCGGCCTGCAGACTGTGCGGGCGTACGGCGACTCCCGCCGAAGACGGCGTCTGCCCGGCGTGCCGGGACGATCTCGTCCTCTTTCTCGCGGCTGGTGTCGATGGCTCTGGCGGCGTGAGCCTTGCCGGCAGCCTGCCGGCGACCGGGCGCGAACGCGTCACCGTGAGCAATGCGATCTACTCGGCGCTCGCCGACGATGACACGTGCCCGGAGTGTCACGCTATGGACGGGCGCGAGACGAACGACCTCGCCGCCGCTGCGACCTGGGCGCCCCACCGGCACTGCCAGAGCCCGCAGGGCTGTCGTTGTGCGGTCTTCTACGAGCACGAGAGTCTGGCCGCCGGCGAGGAACGCGCCTTTGTCGACTACGCCGCTGCGCGTGGCCTGCACGTCACGGCCCCAGCCGTAAGCGCCTTCCACGAAGAGGCTCGCAAGGCCGGGCAGAGGGCCGACAACCACCTCGACGACGCCTCACGGTCGCTAGACGAAGCCCGAGCGCTGGAAAAGCACGACCCGCGGCAGGCCGTCACGCGGTACCGCGAAGCCATCGCGAGCCTCATGGCTTATGGCGAGTCGCCCCTCGACGAGCGCCGCGTGAGGCGCGATCTGCCGGCCGCATACAATCGTCTCACGCTGGTGCTCAAGGCCCTGGGTCGCGATGACGAGGCCCTCGCAGAGATCGATCGCGCGGCCGCCCTGGGAATCCTTGAGCGCGACGATTGCGGCAGAAAAGCCGATCGCGAAGCGCTCAGACACCGCAGCCGGCGCCTTCGCGAGCGCCGGACGGCGGCTGTCGGCGTCTAGCTTGCGACCGCGCCGGCCCGGCGGCGACCTGTCGCCTGACCTGCGCGAAGGCCGGACTGAGCTGGAGTCCGGCCCGAAACCCGCTATCATGAAAACGATGCTCCCGTGGCGATGAAACCAGGCGACACCAGGTTCGCACCCATGCCCGGGGAGTCGATTGCTCAAGACGGCACGACCGCACCACTGCAGCTCGTCGCCACAGCGGTCGGCGCTCCGGCGTTCGTCACGCCGTACCTCGATCGCTTCTACGAGCCCGCCGAAACGGTGCTCGTAGCCGCTCTTGTCGAACGTCCGCTGGGCGTCACGGCCCTCTGGCGCCTGCTGGCCCCCGGCGCCCCTCGCCGCGAGATGCGGGCCTTTCTCGAGCGCGCCAACCGGCGGGGCGTGGTCGAGCACACGACGGGCGACCGCTACGGTCTGGTCTCGTTTCACGACCGCTTCGTGGTCTGGATCTTCTTCGAGGGCTGGCTCGACCTGCCCGACGACGTGCGCGACCAGCTTCGCGAGTGGGAGCTTGCGGCCTACGTCGAACAGGCCAGGCCTTACGTCGAGGCCGCCCAGGCCGGCCGGCCCATCGACCCCATCGAAAACCAGACCTACCTCCTGCTCGACGAGGTCGAAGCGATACTGCGGGCGCAGGAGCACATCTATCTCTATCCGTGCGACTGCCGGGCGATCATGGGCCGCTGCCACAAGCCGACCCTGAACTGCCTGCGCTTCGAGGGACCCCACGGCCACTATCACGACCTCGGCTGGGAGATCTCCAAAGAGCGGGCGGTCGAGGTCGCCCGCGAGGCGAACCGCCAGGGCCTCATGCAGACCGGCGGCATGCCCGGAGCGCCCATGCGGGGCATGTGCACCTGCTGTCCCGACTGCTGCTTTCCGCACCTCGCCGGAGAGCGCCTCGGGGCCGGCAAGCTGTGGCCGCTCTCGCGGTTCGTGGCGCGCATCGAGACGACNNACGGGCTGCCACAGCGCCGCGATCATCATGGATCCAGTGTGACCATCGTCCGGCCGGCAGCGATCCCGCTCGCCTCGCCGCTCGTCCGCGATCTCGTTTGATCACCAGGCCGGCTGCCCGGGCCGGTGGGGCTGCACGCCGACGCCCTTGCGGTTTTCGTCGAGACTCGCTGCAGCTACACTGTGCAAGGCAAACCATGGGCGGGCGAACGGTCGCCCGGTCGCAGTCACGTGACCCTCTCCAGGGTCAGACACCGGAGGGAGCCCTGTGAAGAAGATCGTGGTCAGGGTCGCGTTGTTCGCCGTGAGCATCGTGGCCATCG
>PMKK01000005.1 GCA_003157715.1 Actinomycetota bacterium | reverse complement strand
CCCTCGAGCAGGTCGCACAGCAGCGCCCTCTCCAGCCCGTCGACGTAAGGCCCTGTCACCTCGCCAGACTAAGCGACGTCGCGCGGCATGGCGGGCCAGAGCATGGTGCGGAACGCTTACCGCACATCGGCTATGAGCGCGCGGTCCGGACCTGCGTCCTTCCGCCGCCTATCGCCCACCGGTGGGTAGGCATCACAGCGCCCAGATAGCAGCGTGGCGCGAGCCCCAAAGTGTCACGTTGATTCTTCGCTCGCGGATGTGTGTTCAGTCAGTTGAGGAGAACAGGGTGCGGTATCGCCGTGTCGACGCCAGGATGCGGCGGTCTCGCTACGGGCCCTCTGCGCGCGCAGGTACGTCGACAACGTGGCACAAGCGCGGCAACGTGGTAATCACCATGCCGTAACGCTCCCAAGGGATTCCCATCGAACAAGCGCATCGAGGGGACACCGGAAACTACAATCATCCCGATGCGGCTGAGTCCGCTCACGCGCACCACGTGGGGCTGGGCAGGCATGAGCGAAATCGGAGGAACACCATGAAGGCAGTCGTCCAAGTCGCCTACGGCTCAGCGGACGTGCTCGAATTCAAGGAGATCGACGATCCGGTATCCCATGATGACGACGTGCTGGTGCGCGTCCATGCGGCATCCCTTGCCGCCGGTGACTACTTCGGCATGAGGGGCGTGCCCTTCCCCATACGGATGTACGTCGGGTTCCCAAAGCCCAAGAAGGACTACGTCGTGGGGGCCGATCTGGCGGGGCGCGTCGAGGCGGTCGGCAAGAACGTGACGCGCTACAAGCCGGGCGATGAGGTGTTCGGCGAGTGCAGCCGCGCGTGCGCCGAATACGCGTGTGCCGAAGAGGACAAGCTCGTTCACAAGCCGCACAACCTGACGTTCGAGCAGGCCGCGGCCGTGCCCACGTCGGCCCTGACCGCTCTGCAGGCGCTTCGCGATCACGGCAAGGTGCAGCCCGGGCAGAAGATCCTGATCAACGGTGCGTCGGGGGGCGTGGGAACCTTCGCAGTGCAGATCGCCAAGGTCCTCGGAGCGGAAGTGACCGGCGTGTGCAGCACGGGGAACGTGGACACCGTCCGATCGATCGGAGCGGACCATGTCATCGACTACACCAGGGAGGACTTCACGCACGGCGAGCCGCGCTACGATCTGATCCTCGACAACGTGGCGAGTCACTCGTTCGCGGAGTACAGGCGCGTGCTCGAGCCCGGGGGAACTCTCATGCCCAACAGTGGGCGTGCTGGCATGGGCTACGTCTTCAAAGCGTTCTTGCTGTCACTGTTCGTGCGCCAGCAGGAACGCCCGTTCGTCTCGACACCGAACCAGGACGACTTGATCACTCTCAAGGAGCTGGTCGAGGCCGGACGGGTTACTCCTGTCATCGACCGAACGTATCCGCTGAGAGAGACCGCTGAGGCCTTTCGGTATCTGGACCAGGGTCACGCTCGAGGCAAGGTCATCATCGTCGTGGAGAAGGGTGAGTGAGTCATCGTGGATGTCCCAGACCCGCTGGATCGGGAAGAGCGATCAGGCAGGCGACCGGACTCCAGAACCGGCCACTGAGCAGGAAGAACGTTGTCGTTCTGACAACGTTGGTGCCCCCGGAAGGATTCGAACCTTCGACCTCGCGCTCCGGAGGCGCGCGCTCTAATCCCCTGAGCTACGAGGGCAACGAGCGCCAGTCTAGCATCTTTCGCCCGCTCGGTGGGCGTGTCTGGCGCGCACCGTCGACCGGCAGGTAGCGCAGCTGCAGCCCGCCGTCCGCGTACGGCGTCGTCGCGACCAGCCGCAGCCGACCAGCCGCAGCCGTTGCGGCGACCCCCACGCCCCCAGCAGCGGGATCCCGCTGCCCAGAACGCCCGGCACGACCGACACGACGTAGTCCGTAATGAGCCCGGCTGCCCGAAGCGCACCGGCAAGCCGACCGCCGCCGACCAGCCGGGCCCGCCGCAAGCCGCGCGCGTCGAGCTCGGCAACGATCTCCGCCGGCAAGCGCGCAGGCCGCCCGGCCAGGCGGAGGGCCGGGGTCGAAGTTCGCGTAAGGCCAGGGCCGAGCGCGAACACGGCCGCGAAAGCGCAGGGCGGGGCGAGGGTCGTTGGTCGGCCTGCGAGGCCGCGCGCCCACGGGGTGGGCCGCGAGACCGCCCGAGACAGCTCCGACCAGAGATCCTTGCCCCGCCCGGAGCGCCGGGATCCGAAGCGGCACCCTTCTGCGGAACCTGCGCCCCCGCCCGGAGCGCCCCTTACGCCGCGCCGGCCACCCCGTCGATGCCCGCCGCCAGCTCGATGTCGTTACGGGTGAGCCCGCCGGCGCTGTGCGTCGTCAGGGTGATCGTCACCTTGTTGTAGCGAATGTCGATGTCGGGATGGTGCTTGGCGTCCTCGGCCATCTCCGCCACGGCGTTCACGAAGTCGATCGCCCGGGCGAAATCGCGCAGCAGGAACGTGCGCGTGATCGCCTCGCCACTGGCCCGCCAGTCACTCAAGTGTTCGAGCGCGTCGTCGCGCTGCTGGTCGCTCAGCTTGTCCATCTCTTCCTCCGGCCCCGGCTTGCCGAACGCGTGCGCCAGAAACATAGCCGCAACGACGGGCTCTTAATCCGGTTGAGAAACGGGCGCGGCCGGCCGCCAGACTTAGCGGTCGTCGTCGCGCTGGCGAAGGGCACGCTGCACGTCACGGGCGGCGTCACGGGTCGCCATGTCGGCCCGCTTGTCGTACTGCTTCTTGCCGCGCGCCAAGCCGATCTCGACCTTCACCCGGCTGCCGCGAAAGTACATGCGGGTCGGCACGAGCGTGTAGCCCTTCTCGAAGATCTTCTGCTCGAGGCGGCCGATCTCGTTGGCGTGCAGTAGCAGCTTGCGGGGCCGCAAGGGGTCGTGGTTTGCGGTGTTACCCGCCTCGTAGGGGCTGATGTGCACGCCCATGAGAAAGACCTCGCCGCCGCGCACCTCGGCGTAGCTGTCGCGCAGATTGACCCGGCCCTCGCGCAGCGACTTGACCTCGGTGCCGACCAGCACGATGCCTGCCTCGAAGCGGTCCTCGACGAAGAAGTCGTGAAAGGCTTTGCGATTGCCGGCGATCTGGCGGGTGTCGTCTGTCTCTTTAGGCATGATGGGCCACTGTCTCTTCAGGCATGATGGTCTACTTTGCGCGGGACTATCGGCTCTGCTCGGAGACCTACCTTACCGCGCTTTGCGCTTGCCGGTCGAGGAGCGCGGCGGCGGCCGGCGCGGTCCGTGGGCCGAGGTGGCGGCGCCCGGGCGGCGGGCGGCGGGACGCAGTCGCGGCCGCCCGCGGCGGTCCTGGTCTTCGACGTCGGCCCTCGACCCCACCGGCAGCAGGTCGACCTTGCCGGCCACGCGATCGACGCGCACGACGCGCACGCGCAGGCTGTCGCCCAGCCGGTAGCGCCGCCCGGACTTGGCGCCCACGAGCGCCGTGCCGNNCGAGCCGCCGAAGTGCACGAACGCGCCGGCCCCGATCAGGCCCACGATCTCGCCGTCGAACTCGCTCTCCCAGCCCTCTTCGTGGAGGCGGCGCTCGAGCAGAAAGGCGAGCGCGATGTCGTCGGCCTTGAGTTCGATCTTGGCGATCGCGCGTTCCATGGTCGAGCAGTGAGCGGCGACGTCGTAGAGCTCGCCCGGCGCGAGCTCGCGGCCGTCGTCGCCGAGCTCAGCGAGTAGCGCCCGGTGGACGACGAGATCGGGGTAGCGGCGGATCGGCGAGGTGAAGTGCAGGTAGCCGGTGCTCGCCAGGCCGAAGTGGCCGAGGTTCTCGGGGTCGTAGCGGGCCTGCTTGAGCGAGCGCAGCAGAAGCTGTGAGAAGGCAAGGCGGCCGCGGTGTTCGCGGGCGCTCAATTGGGGCAGCGTCTCGGAGAGCCGCCGCAGGGCGGCGGCGATGTCGGCGGCGCGCGCCTTCTGGCCGCCCGGGAACGACGGCGTCGGCACGTCCAGCTCTTC
>PMKK01000056.1:25807-30494 GCA_003157715.1 Actinomycetota bacterium | reverse complement strand
AGCGCGAGTGAGATCGTGCACAGCAGCGCTGTCAGGATGAGCAGGTTGGCCAGCACGATGCGCACCACGCCGGCGCCGATGCCGATGGTCGTGCCCGACAGCGTGGTCAGCGGGTGGATGCCGAACACGAGCCAGCCGGCCGCGAGGCCGCCGAGGCCGACGAGGGCCATGCCCACGGCCACGTAGAGCACCGCCACGCCCCACTTCGAGAAGAGCACGCCGGCGCGTCCCACGGGGCGGCTCATCCAGGTCTTCATGGTGCCCAGCTCGGCCTCGCCGGCCAGCGGGTAGGCGCCCGCCATCGAGGCGACCAGCGGGAAGAGAAAGAACGACAGCGCGCCGATCGCCGCCAGCGGCACGAAGATGCCGTTGTTGATGATGGCGGCAAAGAACGGCGGGCCCTCGCCCGGGGCCGGCCTCGACGACGACAGGTCGAGCGCCAGGACGATCAGCAGCGGCACCGCCAGCAGTCCCGCCCAGCCGACGTAGGTGCGGCGCTGAAAGAGGATCTTCAAAAACTCGCGCCAGAGGCTGCGCACGGCCCGGCCTAGCCTCTCGTCTCGCCGGCGGCCGGCCTGGTCGCGTCGTCTGCCGCATCAGCCACCGCGCCGCCCACCTGCGCCGCGCCGGCCGCCTGCGCCGCGGATGCGGCCGAGTCCGCCCCCGCTGCCCGCTCGCCGTGATCGGCGTCGACGTCTGAGCTTTGCGTGAGCTCCAGGAAGTAGTCCTCGAGGCCCTGCTCGACGGCCGGCACCACGGCGCGCACGGCCACGCCGTCGGCGACCAGCCGGCGCACGAGCTCGGGCACGCCCTCGTCGCCGGCGCGCACCACGAGGTAGCCCTCGTCCCAGCTCACGCCCTGGGCGCCGAACAGGGCGCGGGCGGTCTCGAAGGCCTTCTGCTGGTCGCCGGTCATCACCTTCACCGCCTCTTCGCGCGGCCGCAGGGTGGCGACCGGTCCCTCGATCACGGCGCGACCGCGGTTGATGATCACGGCCCGGTCGCAGACCTGCTCGACCTCGTGCAGCAGATGCGACGAGAGCAGCACCGTCGTGCCGGCCTGGCCGAGCTCGCGCACCAGCTCGCGGACGNNCATGCCCTGCGGGTCGAGGCCGCTCGTGGGCTCGTCGAGGATGATCACGTCGGGCCGGTCGAGCAGTGCGTTGGCGATCCCCAGACGCTGTTTCATGCCGTGCGAGAAACCGCCGACCTTGGTGTCGCCGCGAGCCAGCAGACCGACCGTGTCGAGTACCTCCGAGATGCGCTGCTCGTTGACCTCACCGCCGGCCGAGCCGATGAGACGCAGGTTGCGCCGGGCGCTCATGTTCGGGTAGAAGGCGGGCACCTCGACGAAGCCGCCCAGGTGGCGCAGCGCCGCGACGCGCTGGCCGGGCACGCGGTGGCCGGCGACCTCGGCGTACCCGCTGGTCGGAAAGATCAGGCCGAAGATCATGCGGATGGTGGTCGTCTTGCCGGCGCCGTTGGGCCCGAGGAAGCCGAATACGTCGCCGCGGTAGACGGTGAGGTCGAGATGGTCGACGGCCAGCAGCTTACCGAAGCGCTTGGTCAGCCCGTGCGTGGCCAGCACGACGGGGCGATCGTCGCGGACTCGCGACGACTCGTCCGCGAACGGCCCAGGCGCACGGGTCATAGACGGCCCAGGCGCGCCGGTCGAGGGCGGCTCGCTCGCGCCGCTTGAGGCCGGCGCGCCCGCGCCGTCCGGTGCCGCCTCGGGCGCCTGATCTGGGCCGGTCATCCCGGACTACTGCAGGCTGCCGGCGATCTGAGCCAGGTCGCTCCAGGGCACGAAGCCGGCGACGACAACCCGCACGTCACCCTGCCGGAACGTGACCGCCGAGCCCAGCGAGGTCTGCAACTTGGTAGCCGCCAGGCCGTTGACGATCGTCTTGCCGATCGCTGAGAGCTGGCCGAGCTGCCGCTGCACCTGAGCGTCCTGGGCCGCGGTCGTCTTTGACTCGACGACCAGCACCGTGCCGAACCCCGTGCCATAGTCGAGCGCGGCGGTCGGGTGCTTGCCGAGGACGGCGATGATCCCTGCCTGACGCGCCGTCGGACTGCCGATCGCGGCCTGTGCCTTGGCGGCGGTCGGCGTGACGAACGCTCCGCGGAACGCGATGCCGGCGGGGGTCGACGACGGCGTGAGCAGGAACGGCGCCCGCGCCCTGGCCTGCGCCAGGGTGAGCGGCGCCTGGTGGACCGCGCCGCCCTCGGCGGCGCCGGCCTTGCCGGCCTTGCCGGTCTGGCCCTTTACCGACGCGCCCTGCGCCGTGCCGAGCTGCTTGTGGATGACGGTGGCGCCGCTCGGGGGAGTAAAGGTGAACAGGCTGCCGGAGATGGCCGAGAAGGACACCGTCTTGAAACCGGCCGACATGACGGCACTGCCGTCGCCCCTGGCGAAGATCTGCACCCGCAGCGGCACCCAGCGCCGCCCATCGATGGCTACCCGCACCGAACCGAAGGTCGTCACCGGCGAGGTCGGCGTGAGCGTGAGCGTGTAGGTCTGCCGGCCAGCGACCACGGCCTGGCCGGAGACGCTGAGCGTAGCGTCAGGCGCCAGCTTCTGGATGAGCGCCGCGACGGCCGTCGCCGGATCGAGACTCGGCTGCGAGGCCGGCGACGCCGTGACGCCCGACGAGCTGGACGGGGCGGACCGCGGCGAGCTGTACTGCGCGGCGGTGTCGGTCATCGAATCCCAGGTCCAGATGGTGGCGCCGTTGGCCACCACGACGAAGTCGCCGTTCTGGCCCTGCGACTCGAGGCGTACCTTGCCGTTCTGCGCCCAGACGCGGCCGGACCCACCGGTGAGAAACGACGACAGCCCCGCCGGAGTCTGGTTGCCGCCCAGCGACAGCAGCGAGCTGCTGCCGAGAAGATCGTTGCTCCAGGCCACGTCGCCGCTCACCGCGGTCGTGTTCTGCGCCTTGGTCGCGACATTCTGCAGGAGCTGCGAGACGGTGATCGACGGCAGGCTCGACGGACCCTGCGCGCCGGCGGTCACGACGCCGACGACCAGCACTACGGCGATGACGGCCCCTGCTACGATGAGGGCGAGGGTTCTGCGGCGCATCTTGCTCAGCTCCTTTGGCTGTGGCTCCAGGTTCCTGCGTCAGCGTTGCCGCGCCGGCTCCCCCGGCCGCCGCTCGGCGCTGTCTGCCTTCGCTACCTCTGTTCCATGTTTGCCCGCAATCGGAACGTCGGCCGGCCCGCGAGACGCATCTGTTTCCGTGCCCCCAAGCCCGGCGCTCCCTGAGCGCCGGCACTCCCTTGGCCCCGGCGCTGCTGGACCCCGGCGCTCCCGGACCCCCCGCGCTCCCTTGGCCCCGGCGCTTCGGAACTCAGCGCTCCAGCTGCACCGTGTAACGCACAACGCCGTCGGGGCTCCAGTACCTGTCGTAGAGGTGCCGCGCGTCGGCGCCGTCGATCGCCGTCCAGTAGACCCGCGACCAGCCGTTCCGCCGGCCAAGGTCGACGACCGCCTCGATGAGCCGGCGCCCGATGCCGTGGCCGCGCGATCCGGAGCGCACGTAGAGGTCGTCGAGAAGACAACTGAGGTGCTCGCTCCAGGTGTGCGCATGCAGCACGTAGTCGGCCAGACCTGCCACCTCGCCGTTCTCGACGGCGACGAGGCAGCCCATGGGGGCGTCCGGATCGAGGATGCGGCCCCAGTTCGCGTCGGCGACACTCTCCGGCAGCCGCACGCCGTGGAAGGTGTTGAAGGCCGTCCAGAGGCGGCGCCATTCGCCTTCGTCGGCGGCGACGGGCGCCCGTATGGTGAGTTGCGGCTTGGGCTCCATGGGCCTCCGATCGACTCGCCGGCGCGTCGGGGATGATCTCCACGACCACCCTCTCCCGGCGGCCATACTACCAGCCGGCGGCCGGCTCGCGGCCGGCTCGCGACCGGCTCGCGGCCGGGGACACGACACCCGAAGCCGCCACGGCCGGCAGTGACCGCCGCACGCTACTGCAGCGTCATCACGTAGGTCTTCCAGCCGGCGTAGAAGCTGCTCCAGGAGACACCCAGGTCGGCGCGCACCGTCCGCTTGACGGCGGACCCGGCAAGCGTGCCGCCGGCCACGTCGACGCTGAAACGCTTCAGCGCCGCCTCGCCCCAGCGGGCCAGAATGTATTTCACGAGCGCGGCCCCCTCGAGGTAGGCGAGCGTCACGCGAGCCATGCGCACGCCGGTCCAGAGGTCGCTCCGGGCAAACGTCGTGAGCAGCGGCATGCTGCGGTTGCCGGCGGCCACCTCGACGCGCAGCGGCCAGTAGCTGCGGTCGCCCTCGACCGCGGTCGCCATGCCCTCCAGCAGCAGCGGCGGAGCGTGGGGCGAGTTGTAGAACCAGCGCCAGGTAAGCGTGTGCGTCACTTCGTGGGCGAGCATGTGCTCGGTCCATGAATCGTCCGGAGCCAGCGCCGAGGCCAGTACGCCCACGTCGGTGGGCCACCAGGGCTTGCTCGAGGTCGTCGTGGGCAGCCGGGCGAAGAACCGTTCGCGTTCGAGCACCTTGCTTTGGCCGAGATACCTCGTGACCTCGGTGGGCGTCGAGTACAACATGACGACGATGGGGCGGTCGCCGCTGACTCCCAGTTCGGCGGCGACGTCGGCGCGCGCGCGCGGCATGTCCGCGGCCAGCTGCTCGGCGAGCGGCCGCCAGCTTTCGTCGAA
>PMKK01000056.1:0-25797 GCA_003157715.1 Actinomycetota bacterium | reverse complement strand
CGCTGGGGCGGCCCGGCTCCGCCGGGGCGGCCCTCGATCTTCACGTCGAAGGCGCCGGTCTGCCCGCTGATGGCCGACACGACGGCGTGGAGTCCCCTCCAGGGAATCGGTGCGAGGTGGCCGTAGAGCTCGCGCAGCGCCCGGCGGGCGGCACTGCCTCTGGCCGGCAGCGCCGCCCGCCAGGCGGCGGCACGGCGGGCCGTGAGCGCCGGCAGGCCGGCGTCGATCCAGCGCCGCACTTCGCCCGCGGCGACGCTCGATCGCGGGCTCGGCGTGGGAGCGATGACGACCGCGCGGCGCCCCGGCGAGGTGCGAAACGCGGCGACGAAACCCCACGCCGCCAGCACAGCCAGGACGACGACGAGCGCCCAGAGCAGCGACACCGGGACAGAGCGACCAGACACGCGACGGACCTGCATGGTCTCAGGGTAACATCTGAGGCCCCCGAAGGCGCGGACAGTACAAGGTGAGCGCCACACGCCGCAGAATGTGAGAGGCGAGAACGAAAGTGACGGCCGGCCTACACGGACGCCGACGCGATGACGATGACGAAACGAGCGCCGACGCGATGACGATGACGAAACGAGCGCCGACCATATGAAGAGACGCCGATCAAGCCCGGCAGGACACGCCGCTCAGGCGCGCCGGAACGCGCGATCGACGGCGCGCCCCGAAGCGCCGCGGACGCGGACGTCGGGCCGCGTCGTGGCGCTCGTGATCGCAGCCGCGGCGCTCACCATTCTGGCGGCGGTCGCGCTGGCCTCGGCGCTCGAGCCGGGCCGAGGCGGCGGCCACGCCGCCCAGCCCGGCTCGAGCGCGGCCTCGCCCACGTCCCGGTCGGTAGCCGCCCGCAGCACTCAGGCCGTGACGAGCGGCAGCGCCGTGGCGGCGACATCGTCTACCCTCGCGGCAGCCCCCGCCGTGAGTATCGTTTCCGGCGGCGACACCATCGGCGATCGCGGCGTCAAGGCGTACCTCGCGATCCACGGCGCCGACGCGGTGTTCGCCGGTATCGCGCCGACCCTGCGGGCGGCCGACGCCGCCTGGGTGAACCTCGAGTCGCCGCTGACCGGCACAAGCGACCCGTTCCCCGGCAAGGACGTCCACTTCCAGGGCGACCCGCGCCTCGCCGCGGGCCTGGCCAACGCCGGCATTGACGTCGTGAACATGGCCAACAACCACGCGGTCGACCAGAGCCAGGCGGGCCTGCTCGAATCGATCCGCCGGGTGAAGGCAGCCGGCGTGAAGGTCGTCGGCGCCGGCAAGAACGCCGCCGCCGCTCGCCAACCGGCCATCGTCCAGACGAGCCGCGGCGCGACCATCGGCTTTCTCGGCTGGACCGACATCATCTGGCCGGGCTACGAAGCCGGCAGCGGCCCCGGCGTGGCCACCGCCCGCACCGACATGAGCCAGGTGACCCGGGCCATCCGGCGTCTCAAGGTCCGGGTCGACTACGTCGTCGTCTGTTTTCACTGGGGCGTCGAGTACACCGACCGGCCCATCGCCGCCCAGGTATCCGAAGCTCACGCGGCAATCGACGCCGGCGCGGACATGGTGATCGGCCACCACCCCCACGTCCTGCAGGGCGCCCAGCTCTACAAGGGCCACTTCATCATCTACAGCCTGGGCGACCTGGTGTTCGACCACTACAGCCTCGCCACAGGCCAGACGGTGCTCGTTTCCGCCGTCCTGTCGCCGCGCGGTGTAAAGGTGACGCTGATCCCCGTCTTTGCCTCGTCGAGCGGCATCCCGGCAATCGCCACGGGCGCGGCCGGACGTGCCATACTGCTCCACATGCAGCAGCTCTCGTCATCCCTCGGCACCAAGCTCAAGATCTCTGGCGACCGCGCCTACGTACGCTCGTCCGGCACATGATCCCCGTCTTCTTTCACCTGGGCCCGATCACCGTCTACAGCTTCGGCGTGATGGCGGCGGCCGCGCTCGTGGCCGCCTGCTACATCGCCTACCGCCTGCTGCGCACGCGCGGCGTGTCGTTCGAGTTCGCCTACGAGCTTCTGTTCGTGGCCGGGCTGGGAGGCTTCGCGGGAGCCCGCGTCTACTACGTGTTGCAGCATTGGGCCGCCGTGAAGGGCGACCTTCTGCACAGCATCTTCAGCGGCTCGGGATTCACCTGGTACGGCGGCCTGATCGGCGGGTTCATCTGCGTCGCGCTATGGGCCCGCTTTCGCCATGTGCCCCTGGGTCTCATGGCCAACGCCGCCGGGCCGGCGGTGGCCATGGGCTACGCGGTGGGCCGCATCGGCTGCCTGCTGTCAGGCGACGGCGACTACGGCAGTCCCACGAGGTCGTTCATCGGCATCGCGTTCCCGCACGGCACCGTGCCGACCCCCCCGGGCGTCAAGGTCTGGCCCACGCCGCCCATGGAGACGATCGCCATGCTCGCCGTCTGCTGGCTCCTGTTCCGCATGGCGAAGAGGGCGCAGCCGGGCTGGTATGTATGGGGCTGGTTCATGGTGCTGGCCGGCATCGAGCGGCTGCTGATCGAATTCATCCGCCGCAACCCGGTCGTCTTTCTGGGCCTGCGCACCACGCAACTCGAATCCATCCTGAGCATCGCGATCGGCGTCGCCATCATCCTCTACACGCGCGGCCGCGAGCCGGTCGAGACATCACTTGGGGCGGCCGGCATGAACTCGACGGCCGGCGGGACCGCGGCGGGCCGGAGAGGCAACGGCAAGTCCGGGAGCGGCAAGTCCGGGAGCGGCAAGTCAGCGGGCGGCAAGTCAGCGGGCGGCAAGAGCGCGACAGGCAAGAGCGCGACGGCCGGCAAGAGCGGGCCGGCTGCCCGGACCGGCGCCCGCAACCGGTCGAAGAAGGGGCGCACCGGCGCCTGACCCGGCGGCCGCCCGCCGGGACCGGCTCGGGCGTGTCCGGCTCAGACGTGCCGGCTCAGGCGTGTCCGGCTCAGGCGTGTCCGGGCACGGGCACCAGCAGCAAGGGGCACGGCGCGTCTTCGACGATGCCGTGCACGACCGCCGAGTGACCCTTGGTGAACACCCCGCCCCAGGCCAGCACGATAAGGTCGGCCGACAGCCGCTTGGCTTCGTTCACGATGACCTTGAGCGGGTCGCCGACACGCACCACCGTGCGGTGCTTACCGCCCTCGGGGCAGGTGGCGAAGCGCATGGTGAACTCCTCGTGCCACGACGACCACTCGTACTGCTCCTGATCGACCATGCGCGGGGCCGGCAGGCTGCCTGGCTCGTCGGGCGTGTCCGCGGTGCCGACGTGCACCACGACGATCTCGCGTCCGGGGCGGCAGAAGACGTCTTCGGTCAGGCGCATCGCTTCGGAGCTCGAGGGGCTGCCCTCAAGCGGCACGACGATGCGGCGCAGCGAGGCGATGGGCCTCATGCCGGGGCGCATGACGAACAGGGTCTGCGCGGCGCGGGTGAGCAGGGCGTCGGCCACCGGGCCGACGCCCTGCTCACCCGCGCCGCGCACCGTGAAGGCGATCACGTCGTCTTCGGCAGCCGCCGCAAGGATCTCCTCGACGGGATCGCCGACCGCCTCACGTACCTCGGTATTCGTGGTGAGCCGAGCGGGCAGCTTCAGGTCGGGGGCGTCGGCCGTGAGCTTGACGTGCAGACCACGCAACGGCCAACCGCTGGCGTGAGCAAGCACTCGCGCCGAGGTCAGCAGCTGCTTGCCGTCCGGTCCAGAGTCGAGTGCGACCAGCAGGTTCATCTCTCCTCCTCCCATGTGCCCCGGGAGCGGCGAAAACGGTGCTCGCCCGCCTCGAGGAGATGTGCGCGGCGGCCGATGACCACCGTCGCCGGCACGTCGACTATCGTGACGTCGAGCTCGCCCGGGCGGACCGTGATACGCAGCCGCGCGCCCCGGAAGCGCAGCGCGAACGACAGCGAGCTCCACTCCGCGGGCAGGTGCGGGTCGAGCACCAGGGTCTCGTCGTGGCGCCGCACGCCGCCGAACCCCATCACCGCCGCCTGCCACACGCCGCCCATGGTCGCCATGTGCAGGCCGCGGGCCGCGTTGCCCATGTTGTCGGAGAGATCGACTTCGGCCGCCATGTGAAAAGCCTCGATGGCGAGCTTGACGTTGCCGAGCCGCGCCGCGAGGGCGGCGTGGATACCCGGCGACAGCGAGCTGCCGTGGCTGGTGATCGGCTCGTAGTAGCGCAGATTGGCCATGGCGACGTCGGACGGGATCTCCTCGGGCAGCACGTAGCAGAGCATGACGACGTCGGCCTGCTTGACGACCTTCGACTTGAGCGTGACATCGCGGCCCAGCAGGAGGTCGGCGGCCATGGGCCGGGCGGCCAGCGCGGCCGGATCGACGTCGTCCATGGCGAAGAAGCCGGCGAACTGCTCGTAGAGCCCGGTGGCTGGGTCGAAGCCGTCGACCAGCGCGCCGGCGACGGTGCGCCAGCTCGTCAGCTCGGCCGGCGTCAGGCCGAGTCGCTCGCCGAGCACGACCGCTTTGTCCGGGGCACGCTCGCCGAGCCAGTCGTAGGCGTCGAGGGCGCGCTCGANNACTCGTCGGGGCCCACGACCATCGCGATATGGTAGCGTCCCAGCTCGTCGCGGCTTGCCCGCGAGACCCAGAAGCGGGCCGTCTCGAGCAGCAGCTCGACACCCATGTGCTCGAGGAACTCATCGTCGCCGGTGCACTTCCAGTACTCCCAGGTGGCCCAGCCGACGTCGG
Organism: Actinomycetota bacterium; assembly: GCA_003157715.1. The sequence continues at coordinate 21,111 of PMKK01000056.1, read as the reverse complement.
CCGAGATGTGATGCTCGAGCAACCCCGAGAGGATGGGGATCATCTCGCCGTGGGGACCGATGCCGTACGGCGGCGTGGTCTCGATACCCTTGTCGGCCGACTCCCAGGGAAACAGCGCCCCTTTGTGGCCCATGTCGCGAGCCTTCTGGCGAGCGCCGTCGAGGTTGCGATACCGGTAGGCCAGCAGCGTGCGAGCGGTCTCGGGATGGGTGTAGATGAAAAACGGCACGACGAAGATCTCGGTGTCCCAGAAGACATGATTGAAATACGACAGGCCCGACAGACCGCGGGCGCCGACCGAGACGCTCTCCTTGTCGGGATGCGCCGTCGACATCATGTGGTAGCTCGAAAAGCGCAGGGCGAGCTCGGCTTTGGGGTCGCCGCCGACCGACACCGCCGTGTCGGCCCAGCGCGTGCGCCAGGCCTCGACGTGACGGCGCAGTAGCTCGTCGAACCCCGCTTGTTCGGCGCGCTCGAGGGTGTCCAGGGCGCTTCTGGTCGCCGGTGGGCGACTCGGCGACGAGCGCACCACCGCGATACGGTCGATCGTCGCCGGCTCGTCGCAGTCCAGCCGCCCGCCGATCACGTCGCGCGACTGTTCCAGGTAACGCATCACCGGCGAGCCGGCCGCCGGCCTGGTCGAGACGGCCAGCGTGTGGCCGCCGCCCTTGCGTCCCTTGGTGCGCACCACGAAGCCGGTGCCGTCGAGCGAGGTCAACGAGGCTTCGTACACCGGGCCACCGGCATTTGACAGACCGACGCAGGCCTCCCAGACCAGGCGCCCGCAGAAATCCTCGGGGCTGGCTTCGGCGCGCAGCACCATGACGGCACGGTCGGCCAGCGAGGCAAAGCGCGCCGTGCGCACGCGCACCGTGCGGCCCACGCGGTCGCGCTGGCGCCAGTACCGAAAGACGATCCCCTGGCTCATGTCGAGCACTCGACGATGTTCGAGGATCTCGCCGTTCATCAGGTTCAGAGGCATGCCCTCGACCAGCAGGCGCAGGCACAGCCAGTCGGGCGCCGCGACAGGCTCGCGGATGTGGAGATCGCCCGTGTCGTCGCCGAAGACGCCGGCGACGAAGGTGGCCGGCGTAGAGGCCGGCGAGCCCTCCTCGAGCGACCCGCGCGTGCCGCTCTCGCCGTTGGCCACGGTGAGCCAGGTCTCGACCTCGCGCTCGCGGAAGGGGTCGAAGCCGTCGACCTGGAACAGCCAGCTCGAGTCGGCATTGGGCACCGGGAAGCTCGCCAGGACACGTGCCTCGCGCAGCTCGATCTGCTCGTCCAGAAGTCCGATCACCGCCCCGCGGCCGCCGCCCAGATACTGCACGGCGCGCGGGGCGCCGTCGGTACCCGGACCGACGGCGGCAAAGGAAGCGTCGTGCAGCTCGGGGATCATCAGGCGCCACGCGGTGCCGCCCTGGCCACCGTCGGGGCCGAAGTCATCGCCCACGACGAGCACCTCGCGGGCGTCGTAGTCGCGATACTGCACGATCCATTGCAGCAGCCAGCGCATGCTGTCGGCAGGATCGGTCAGGGCGAACTCCAGGCGGTTGCCCCGCAGGCTGACGCGGGGCCGCGGCATGCCGGCGCCGCGCGCCAGGCGCATGGCGAGCTCGACGAGCCCGCCCGCCCCGGCGATGCCGGCCTCGGCGAGACGCGCCTCGAGAGCATCGGCGGCGGCGGGGACCGTCAGCGCGACGGTGTGCCGCCAGCGGTCGCGTTCGACAAGACGCGAGGCCAGGCCGCGGTCCCCAAGGTCGGCGCGCACAGCCTCGACGGCCCGCGTGAGCTGTTCGCCTTCGTCGGACGACACCAGCCGGCGGTCGATCAGCCTGGGGCCGGCCGGCCCCGAGACGTAGGCCTCGGCGCCGTCGGAGAGCAGCAGGAAGAGGCGGCCTTCGACGTCGGGACGCGCGCCGAGCCGGGCATCGACTACGTCGATCCCCGCGCGCGCCACCAGCGCCACATCGACCCCGAGCGAGGTCAGCCGCTCGATGCGGGCGCGCAACTCGGCGGGGGCCTCGTCGTCCGGCGCCGCGGCCGCCCACTCCAGACACAGCACGCGAAAGGCGTGGCCAAGGACAGTCTTCGTCGTTTTCAAGGAAGCCAGCAGCTGCGCCTCTCACGATGGGGGTCAGGGCAGGTTTGTTCCCGACCGGCTGCTATCGTACGCCAGACCGAGTCCGGTCGGGGCGAAGCGGTGCGCAAAGCGGCGCGCAGGACGGTGCGCAAGACGGTGCGCAAGACGGTGCCGGCCCGCACCGGGCGTCGAGCCCGCCCGCGCCGCGCCGGCTTCACCCGCCGACGCCGGGTCTTGACCTTAGAACCTTAGAACACCGTCGGGCGCGTGCCGAGCGTCACCTTGAGGGTCTTGGTCGACGACCCTCTGACCACCGTCACCGTCACCTTGTCGCCGGGCTTGTGGCTCGTGATGAGCGTCGAGAGCTGCTCGTTGCTGGTCACCGCCTGACCGTCGATCCTGGTGATGACGTCGCCGCCGGTCACGTAGACCTGGTCCTGCAGCGAGACCTGCTGCTGACCGCCCGTGATACCGGCCTTGGCAGCCGGGCTGCCGCTCTGCACGCTGGCGACGAGCACGCCCTCGCTGACCTTCAGGCCCAGAGCCTTGGCGACGTCGGCTGAGACCGTCTGGCCTGAGACGCCGAGCCACGCGTAGGTGACCTTGCCGTTCTTCTCAAGCTGGCTCATCACGGCGGCGGCGGTGTCGATGGGCACCGCGAACCCGAGGCCCTGGTTGCCACCCGACTGCGAGGCGATCTGTTCGTTGATGCCGATCACCTTGCCGGACGAGTCGATCAGCGGACCGCCCGAGTTACCCTCGTTGATGGCCGCGTCGGTCTGGATGCCGTTCGAGATCGTCGAGCCGTTCGGCGACTGCAGATTGCGGTCGGTGGCCGAGACGATGCCCGAGGTCAGGGAGAAGTCGAAGCCGAGTGGATTGCCGATGGCGACCACCGGCTCGCCGACCTGGGCGGTGGCCGAGTCGCCCAGCGTGAGCGGATCGAGCGTCGGCGCCTTGGCCGGGTCGACCTTCAGCACCGCGACGTCGCTCGTCTCGTCGATGCCGACGATCTTGGCCGCGATCCGCGTAGTCTGCGAGCCCTTACCCTTGAAGACCACCGACACGGCGCTTGCCGCCTGCCCGCTGGAGGACACGACGTGCGCGTTGGTCAGGATGTAGCCCCGGTCGGAGACGACGAATCCCGAGCCCAGCGCCTGAGACTGGCTGCTTTCCTGCCCGAACACGCCCTGGGTCGTCGTGGTCAGGGTGGAGACGACCTCGACCACGCCGGCCGAGTCTTTCTCGTAGATCTGAGCCGGCGTCAGCGCGTCGCTCGAGGTCGTGTTCGAAATCTCAGTCGTGCCGCTCGTGCCGGTTGTCGCCTGCTGCTCGACCACGGTGGTCTTCTGGGTACCGACCGGCAGCACGCCGAAGGCCATCAGCGCCGCCAGCGCCAGGGCAGTGACGGCGATCCCCGAAACGAAGACGATCGCGTGAGAGCGCAGTCGTTGCATGGTTGCTCCTCCTCCGCATTGACCTCCCTGGTTGTAGCGCGCTTGGCTGTGACGAAGCTGTGCGATGGCTGGGATCGCTCTGAGATTGTCGCGGCGCTCCCCACAGGTTTGCGCGTCGCGGCGATGATGCATATGAGGGGCACAGACTGCTCTCAGCATATCCACAGAAAGCCGTCGTACACTGCCCTCCGGGACGTCGCGCGGGGCCACGGCACAAAACAGCCGCGTGCCACGGGTCACAAGGGCAACGAAGCTTACGAGGGCAGCTGGGGCCACGAGGGCAACGAGGAGGCGCACGTTGAGCGAGCATCCGAGGATTCTGGTCGTCGACGACGAGGAGAGTCTCACCGACCTGATCGGACTGGCGCTGCGCTACGAGCAGTTCGAAGTCGACATCGCCCACACGGCCAAGGCGGCCCTGCTGGCGCTGCCGGCCTTCCGTCCCGACCTCATCGTCCTGGACATCATGCTGCCCGACCTCGACGGCTTCGAGGTGGCGCGTCGCGTCGCGTCGGAATCACCCTCGACGCCCGTCCTCTTTCTTACCGCCCGCGACGGCACCGACGACAAAGTGCGCGGCCTCACGCTCGGTGGCGACGATTACATGACCAAGCCGTTCAGCCTCGAGGAGCTGGTCGCCCGCATCCGCGCCGTGCTGCGGCGCACCCGGCCCGACGACGACAGCCACCAGCGCCTGACCTACTCGGATCTCGAGATCGACGAGGACACCTATGAAGTGCGCCGCGGCGGCGTGCTGGTCGAGCTGACCGCGACCGAGTACAAGCTGTTGCGCTACCTCACGCTCAACCGCCGCCGGGTGCTGTCCAAGGCGCAGATCCTCGACCACGTCTGGAACTACGACTTTGCCGGCGACGCCAACGTCGTCGAGATCTACATCAGCTACCTGCGCAAGAAGCTCGACCCGACCGGGCCGCCGCTCATCCACACCGTGCGCGGCTTCGGTTACTGCCTGCGAGACGCGCGGGACTGACACGATGTCGCTGCGCCTGCGCCTGCTGCTGGCCCTCGTCGGGCTGGTCGCGGTCGGCCTGCTGGTGGCCGACGGCGTGACCTACCTGTCACTGCAGTCGTTCCTGCTCAAGCGCGTCGACCAGCAGCTCGCGGCGGCGCCCCTGCCGGTGCTGCGCCAGCTACAGAGCCAGAGCTCGGGAGTGCCGGACAGCGTCTCCGGGCCGGCCTCGAGCGAGGCGGCCGTCCTGCCGCCGGGCACCTACGGCTGCCTGATCAACGCCGCGGGGCAGATCCTCGCCCAGGTCACCTTCAGCTACGGCGGCAAGACCTCGCCGGTGCCGGTGCTGCCGGCCGGCCTGTCGAGCGCCACGACTGCCGCCGGCGGCCGGAAGATCCTGACCCTGCACGCGGCCGGCCATTCCTCGCTGCGCTTTCGGGCGCTGGCCACCCAGAAGGGCCTCTCGCCTTACACGCTGATCGCCGCCGTGCCGCTGACCGAGGTCACCCAGACTCAGCACCGCCTGCAGCTGGTCGAGGGCATCGTCACCCTCAGTGTCCTGATCGGGCTCGGGCTGCTGGCCTGGTGGATCGTGCGCCGCGAGATGCGCCCGCTCGACGACATGGCGGCCACCGCCGGCGCGATCGCCGCCGGCGACCTGACACAGCGCGTCGAGCGCGCCGACACGCGCACTGAGGTCGGCCGTCTGGGACTCGCCCTGAATACCATGCTCGCCCAGATCGAGGAAGCCCTCACCCGCAGCCGCAACTCCGAGAACGCCTTGCGGCACTTCCTTGCCCAGGCGTCACACGAGCTGCGCACGCCGCTCTCGTCGGTGCGCGGCTATGCCGAACTGTTTCGCCGCGGCGCCAGAGAGCATCCCGAAGACCTTGACCTCGCCATGCGACGCATCGAACAGGAGGCGGCCCGCATGGGAGTCCTGGTCGAGGAGCTGCTCCTCCTTGCCCGCCTCGATGAGGGGCGCTCGCTCGAGCGCGTGCCCGTCGATCTGACCCAGGTCGCGGCCGACGTCGTCGCCGATGCCAGGATCCTCGCCCCCGACCGCGACGTCGAGCTGGAGCAGACCGGGTCGGTCGGCGTGCTGGGCGACGACAGCCGGCTGCGGCAGGTCGTCACCAATCTCGTGATGAACGCCCTGCGGCACGCCGGCACTGAAGCCACAGTCAAGGTCCGCACAAGCTCAGCCGGCGGCCAGGCACTCCTCGAAGTGGCAGACGACGGTGTCGGCATGTCGGACGACGTGGCCGCGCGCGTCTTCGAGCGCTTCTACCGGCCCCCGGACGCAGGTCGTCACAGCGAAGGCACGGCCGGGCTTGGCCTGTCGATCGTCGCCGCCATCGCCGAGGCCCACGGCGGCACCGTCGGGCTGCAGACGGCCCCCGGCCAGGGCGCGCGCTTCAGCGTGCGGCTGCCGGCGACGGCTCTCCCTGCAACAAGCGGCACCTCGGCGGGCGACACTTCGCCACGATCCGAAAGGGTCTCGCCGGCAGGCGCGAACGAGGCCGCGGCCGATAGACCAAAGGATGCTGCCCGGGCCGACGCCCCCGAGCACGGCGAACCGGCCCCCGTTCCCGAGCACGAGAGTCCGGCCGCTGTCCCCGAACACGGCGCGCCCGCCGATGCGCCCCGCGACGATGAAGGGCCGACCCACTCCTGATCGGCGCCCGCGCCGGCCACGCCGGCCGCCACTGCCCTGCCGAACACGTACGACCGCCGCCACGCCGCCACGCCGCCACGCCGCCACGCCGCCACGCCGCCACGCCGCCACGCCGCCACGCCGCGGAGAGACGATAGACTGAGAAACGGCGGCGACGGGCGGGCCTGCTCGCCGCTGCCCTGTCCGATCGGCCACATCCCGGCCGATCGGACAGGGCAGCCGGCAACCCCCACAGGAGCCGCACGCGATGAACTTCGATGTCCCGTACGTCCGCCACCAGTTCCCCGCCCTCGAGCGCGCGATCGACGGCCGGCCCGTCGCCTACTTCGACAGTCCCGGCGGTACCCAGGTGCCGCGGCGCGTCGTCGAGGCGGTGACCGACTACCTCGTCAACCACAACTCGAACACGCACGGCTTCTTCGCGGCCACCATCGAGACCGACCACCTGCTGGCCGATGCCCGCGACGCGCTCGCCGACCTCCTTGGCTGCCACTGGGACGAGGTGGCGTTCGGCGCCAACACGACGACGCTCAACTTCCTGCTCGCCCACAGCCTCGCACAGGACTTGAAGAGCGGCGACGAGGTCGTCATCACCGAGCTGGACCACGAGGCCAACCGCGGCCCCTGGCTCTCTCTCCAGGAGCGCGGCGTCGTCGTGCGCGAGGTCCCTGTGGTCGCCGAGACCTGTACGCTCGACTGGGACGCCTTCGCGGAGATAGTCAACGAGCGCACCCGCATCGTCGCCGCGGGCTGGGCGAACAACGCAGTCGGTACGGTGAGCGACGTCGCCCGTGTCGTGGCCCTGGCGCGCTCCGTCGGCGCGCTGACCGTGATCGACGCCGTCCACTACGCGCTGCACGGCGTGATCGACGTCGCGGCCCTGGGCTGCGACTTTCTGCTCTGCTCGGCCTACAAGTTCTTCGCGCCGCATGTCGGTGTGCTCTACGCGCGGCGCGAGGCCGCCGAGCTCGTCCGCTCCCTGCGCCTGCGCACGCAGCTTCGCGAGACGCCGTTCAAGTTCGAGACCGGCACGCTCAACCACGAGGGCATCGCCGGCGCGGCCGCGGCGGTCGACTTCATCGCCGACGTGGGGCGTCACCATCTGCGCCGGCTGACCGCCGACGAGCGACTGAACGCGCGGCTCGAGGGGCTCGAGGGGCGCCGCCGCCAGGTCGTCGCCGGCATGGTCGCCAGCGAGGCCCACGAACAGCCGCTCACCGGGTGCCTGATCGCGGGCCTGCGTGAGATCGCCGGGGTGACGATCTACGGCCCGCCCGAGGGCCACCCGCGGACCTCGACCGTGGCCTTCACCATAGGCGACCTGCGCCCCGAAGAGGCCTGCCGCCGCCTCGGCCGCGAGGGGCTGTTCCTCTGGGACGGACACTTCTACGCGATCAGGCTCGTCGAGCGGCTCGGTCTCATGAGCCGCGGCGGCCTGGTGCGCGCGGGCCTGGCTCCGTACACGACCCCCGCCGAGGTCGAACGTCTGCTCGGCGCCGTCGGCCGGCTGGCCGGCGCCGGCCAGGTGTAGACGATGCCCGCGTTGACACCCGAGACGACGCCCCGCGTCGTCACCCGGACCGTCTGCCTGCTGGGTTTCGGCAACGTGGGCCGGCGCTTCTGCGAGCTGGTCGCCCGCAAGACCGGCGAGCTGGCGAACGACCACGGCCTGCGTGTCCTGTTCAGCGCCGTCGGCACCGGCTCGCACGGCAGCCTCCTGGCGCCGCACAGCCTGACCGCGCAGGAGGTGTTGGGCTTGGCCCGGGGCGGCGGCGCGACAAACTCCGGCGCGGCGAGCGGCGGCGCGGCGCATGCCGGCGCGTCGGCGGTGAGCGGCGCAGGCACTCCGAGTGCGAGGTGGAGCTTTCCCGACGCCGCCGCACCCGGAGCCGACCTGATCGCCGCCAGCGGCGCCGACGTCCTCGTCGAGGCGACCCCCCTCGATCCGCGCGGCGGCCGCACGGCGATCGCACATCTCGAGGCCAGCTTCGCCCGCGGCCTCGACGCGATAACGGTCAACAAGGGACCGATCGCCTGGGACTTTCGCCGGCTGGCCGATCTCGCGGCGTCCCGCGGGCGGCTTCTTCTGTTCGAGGGCACAGTGATGGACGGCTGTCCCGTCTTCAGCCTGTTTCGCTCCTGCCTGCCCGGCTGCCGCCTGCTCGGCTTCGACGCCGTGTTCAACTCGACGACCAACTACATCCTCGACGCGCTGGGCGAGGGCGTCGGCTTCGCCGACGCCCTCGCCCAGGTCCAGGCAGAGGGCTACGCCGAGACCGATCCCAGTCACGACATCGACGGGCACGACGCCGCGGCCAAGACGGCCGCCCTGGCCAACGTCCTCATGGCAGCCGGCATGACGCCCGACGACGTGCCCAAGGACAGTGTGCGCGACGTGACGCCCGAGCGCGTCGCCCAGGCGCGGGCCGCCGGACGCAGGTTGCGCGTGGTGTGCTCGGCAACGAGAGACGAAGTCACGACGGACGCGACACGCGTGCGCGCTGCAGTGCGCCTCACCGAACTGCCGGCGGAGCATCCGCTGTTCAGCGCCAGCGGCTCGACCCTCTCGGTGCTCCTGCACACCGATCTGATGGGCACGATCCAGATGGCCGAGCGCGATGCACTGCCCGAGCAGACCGCCTACGCGGTCTACGCCGATCTGCTGGCCATCCACGAGGCGCGCCGGGCTCGGCGCCCTGATGCGACGCCCTGATTCGCCGGTCCCGGTCCGGTGGTCCCGACTCGGTGCTCTGACCGGGCGGCGCGATTCGGTGCTCTGATCGGGCGGCGCGATTCGGTGCTCTGATCGGGCGGTCCTACTCGGCGCGCCCCATCGCCCGCTTGAAGCGGGCCACCGCGGCGGCGTTCCAGTCCTGATGATCGTTGCGCCAGCCGAGCAGGTCCTTGAACAGCGGCGAGTCGTTGGCCATCGCGTGACCGATGACGTTCGTCTCGTCTATGCCGTAGGCCGCCTCCAGCCAGGCGACCAGGCGCAGGCCGGCGTCGAGCTGACGAGGCCTCGAGAAGATCTGGGCGATCGCCCACGCCGGACCCGAGCCGGCCGGCTGAACGAACTCGATGCCGATCGCGCACCAGTCGAGACCGACCGCGTGCCGGCAGCGCACGTCGAGCGGCACCTGCTGGTAGATGGTGCCGTTCTCGTCGATCACGAAGTGAGCGGCGACTCCCGGCAGCTCGCCCAGAGCGGGCGCGTTCGAGGCGAACGTATTGTGCGCCGAAGAGTAGGTGGAGGTGGCGGTGTAGTGCAGGACGATGGCCTGCGGATGCAGGACCCAGGTGGCCTGTCCGTAGTGGCGTCCGCTGTAGGCGGCCATCTCCGCCTTGCGCCGCGGACCATAAGGGACCAGGTCCTGCACGATCGGCGGCGCCGCGGCGATCAGCGACGGGCTCGGCGTCGGCCTGGAGCTTGAGCTCGGGCCGGCGCTCGACGACGGGGAGACGCCGTGCGCGGCCGAGGGCGACGGCGAGCGCCCGGAGCCCGTCGGGCTCGGACCGGCCTGACTCGACGAGCTCGACGGCGTGCCCCCCTTGGACGGCGAGCCGGTCCGCCAGGGCTGCAGAAGCTCCACGGCCACCGCGGCGGCCACGACGAGCACCAGGGCGACCAGCACGAAGAGGCGGCGCCGATGCGTGCGACGGCGCGTCTCCTGCCGCTTCTCCATGCGGTGACCGGGCTCGCCGGGACGTCGCTGGTTGTCGAAGAAATCGCTCACTGCGTTTCAGTCTAGCCGATTGCGCCTCGCGGTCGGCGAGGGCCTCACAAGGCCACGGCCAGCAGCGTCACGCCGGCCAGCGTGCAGGCGAGCCCCGCCCACTGGTGGCGGCGCGGCCGCTCATGCAGGAGCACGACACCAAGGATCACGGCGAACGTGCCGAACTGAGTCGAGGTGATCGCTGCCACCGTGAGCGGGCCCATGGCCAGGGCGATCGTGAAGCCCATCAACCCGCACAGCTCGAGCACTCCGGCGCCGACCGCCGTCACGCGAAGCGCGCGAGGCAGCGCGAACCCGCCGGTCAGCAGCGCCGCGGGGACCGCGATGAGCACCGAGACCGAGCGCGAGATCGCGGCCTGCGACAGCCAGCTGATGGCGTGAGCGTAGCTGTAGAGCACCATGACGCAGGCAAACAGAAGGCCCGAGGCGACCGCCCACGGGACACCTTTCGCCGTCTTCGCGCGACCCTCGACAGAGGCCAGCACGGCGCCCGCGGCGCACAGCACGAGGGCCACGCCCAGCAGCGGCGTGAGGCGCTGCCCGAGCAGCACGAAGACGACCGCGGCATAGGCGCCCTGCAGCGCGTTGAGCGCCGAGACCAACCCCAGATCGCCGGCATGCAAAGCGCGCAGCAGGCACACGAAAGCACCGAAGTAGGCGATCCCTGCCAGCGCGGCCGCGCCGGCGGCCCGCCACTGGGCGCCGCCGGCCGGCAGGCCGTCCACCAGCAAGGCGACAGGCACGATGATCAGGGCGCCCGTGACGAGCACCCAGGCGACCTGGGTCAGCGCTCGCGTGGCTCGCGTGACGCGCTGCGAGAACAGGTCGCTCGTGGCATACGAAAAGGCAGACGACAGACCGACGAGGATGGTGAGCACGCCGCTAGTCTACCCGAGCCGCCTCGCGGTCCGCGGGCCCGCGGACCGCGAGGCGGCTGGCTGCGCGGCAGGCTGCCGCGCGCGGGCTGCCGGTGGGCTAGTCCGCCGAGCGACTGCGTCGTCGGCGCTCAGGCAGGCGTGGCTACGCCGCGCGCCTAGTCGTCCGCGGGCCGGCAGACCAGACTGTCGGCGAAGCGCCGCTGGGCCAAGTCGCGGTGCTTCTCGGCGATGGTGTCGGCGAGACGGTCGAGAGCCTCGTAGTCGGCCGTGCGCGGCAGACCCTTGACCATCACCGGCTCGAGGAACTCGACCTTGAGACGGTCCATGATCCGCTGGATCGATTCGACCGTCTTGCCGGCCCAGCCGTACGAGCCGATCACCGTGGCGAACCTGGTGCGCGGCCGCAGCGCGTTGGCCAGAAAGGCGGCGTTGGCGGCCAGCGGGTGCGGTCCGGTGAGGACGGTCGGCGTGCCCAGTACGATGGTGCCGGCGTGAACGAGCGAGCTGGCGAGCTCACCGGCGTCGACCGTGGTCAGGTCGAAACGCTCGACCGTCACGCCGCGATCGGCCAGGGCCATCGTCAGGTGGTCGACCATCAGGCGCGTGCTTTCGTGCATCGAGACGAAGGGCAGGCAGACGATGTTCTGCGGCTCGCCGCCGGCCCAGTCGCGGTAGGCGTCGATGATGAACAGCGGGTCGTCGTAGACCGGTCCGTGGCTCGGGCCGACGTACTTCATGGGGAACTGGGTGACCTTCTCGATGTTCTTCAACACCTGCGGACCGAAGGGCATCATGATCTCGGCGTAGTAGCGCTTGGCGCCGTCGTAGACCTCGTGGCGGTCGGCGAACAGGTCGCTCGTGGCCAGGTGCGAGCCGAAGAAGTCGCAGCTGAAGAGGATCCCGTCTTCGGACAGCCACGTGCTCATGGTCTCCGGCCAATGCACCCACGGCGTGAAGACGAACGTGAGCGTCTTGTCGCCGAGCGAGAGCGTCTCGCCGTCGGCCACGACGAGAAAGCGCTCGTCGTCGATGGCGAGGTGGTCGAGCAGCATCGCCTTGGCCTTCGCATTGCAGACGATGACGAGCTCAGGGAAGCGCTCGAGCAGCATGGGCGTCGAGCCCGAATGGTCCTGTTCGACGTGCTGGATGACCAGATAGTCGGGCGCCGGCAGCTCGTCGAGCTGGCCGGCCAGCGTGGCCCACTTGGCGGGATCGACCGTGTCGATCAGCACGTTCTTGTCGCTGCCGCGCACGAAGTAGGCGTTGTAGCTCGTGCCGTGCGGCAGCGGGACGAGCGCGTCGAACAAGCGCCGGTCCCAGTCGACGTGGCCNNGATCTCTCGTGCCTTCATGGGTCGCTACCCCCGTCGATGGTGTCCGGATGGATGTTCAAATCGGGTCTTTCGCCGATTATAGCGGCGCTCTCACGGCGACCGGCACACACCCCGACGGCGCGCTGGCCGCGACCAGGCGAATCGCATAAGGTGCGTCCAGCTCTCGGGAGGAACCATGGACCATCTGATCTGGCGCACCGAGTCCGCTTTCGACTCTTCGCTGACCATCAAGCACCTGTTCGCCGCACCGGCGGCGAGCAATCCGCGGCAGGAGATCACCTACCGGGGTCAGGTCCGCATGACCTACCGCACGTTCCGCGAGCGAGTGGGACGGCTCGCCGCCGCGCTCGTCGAGCTCGGCGTGAAGGCGGGCGATACGGTCGGCGTGCTCGACTGGGACAGCCACCGCTACCTCGAGTGCTTCTACGCCGTGCCGATGATCGGTGCCGTGCTGCACACCGTCAACGTGCGTCTCTCGCCCGAGCAGCTCGTCTACACGATCGATCACGCCGAGGACGACGTCCTGCTGATCAACGCCGAGTTCCTGCCCCTCATAGAGAACGTCAAGGGCCGCATCGACACGGTCAAGCAGTTCATCCTTCTGACGGATGACGGCGCCCCCGAGACGCCCCTGTCGTTCGCCGGTGAGTATGAGTCGCTGCTGGCCGCCGCGGAGCCCATGGCGGAATTTCCCGACCTCGACGAGAACACGAGGGCGACGACCTTCTACTCGACCGGCACGACCGGCCTGCCGAAGGGCGTCAGCTTCAGCCACCGCCAGATCGTCCTGCACACCCTGGGCTCTGCCGCCACCATCTGCTCGGCCCGCGCCTGTCACCTCTCGCGCGAGGACGTCTACATGCCCCTGACGCCCATGTTCCACGTGCACGCCTGGGGCATCCCCTACATCGCGACGATGCTGGGGCTCAAGCAGGTCTATCCCGGCAAGTACGTGCCCGACGTGCTGCTCAAGCTGTTCGTGACCGAGAAGGTCACCTTTTCGCACTGCGTCCCTTCGATCCTGACCATGCTGGTCACCAACCCCGCCACCGCCGCGGTCGACCTGTCGCACTGGAAGGTGATCATCGGCGGCGCGACGCTGCCCAAGTCGACCGCGCTGGCGGCGCTCAGGCGCGGCGTCGACGTCGTGGTGGGCTACGGCCTGTCGGAGACGTGTCCCGTGCTCACGATAGCCGACCTGACACAGGCCCAATGCGAACTTCCGCCCGAGGAACAGGTCCCCTTGCGGACGCGGGCCGGCACACCCATCGCGCTGGTCGACCTGAAAGTCGTCGGTGAGCAGGGCGACGAGGCGCCGCGAGACGACAAGGCGACCGGCGAGATCCTCGTGCGCGCCCCGTGGCTCACGCAGGGCTACCATAAGGACCACGCCAACTCCGAGAAGCTGTGGGAAGACGGCTGGCTGCACACGCAGGACATCGCCGCCTGGGACGAGCACGACTCGGTGCGCATCACCGACCGGGCGAAGGACATCATCAAAGTCGGCGGCGAGTGGCTCTCGTCGCTCGAGCTCGAGGATATCCTCTCGTCACACCCGGCGGTCGCCGACGCGGCGGTCATCGCCCAGCCCGACGACAAGTGGGGCGAGGTGCCCCTCGGACTGGTCGTGGTGAGACCGGGCCAGGAGGTCTCGGCAAAAGACCTGCACGCTCAGGTGAAGAGCTTCATCGCCGCCGGCGTGCTGCCACGCGAAGCGATCCTCACGGTGGTGCGCTTCGTCGCGGCCGTGGAGCGCACGGGCCTCGGCAAGATCAACAAGGTCGCCCTGCGCGCGAAGTACCTCGGTTAGGCTCGCTCGAGCGTCGCGAAGGCTCGCTCAGGCAGAGCCGTCCTCGAGCTCGTCGGCGAGCTGCTCGACGAACAGGCCGACGTCGGTGACCACGCCGATCGTCTGAAAGCTGCCCCGGTCGGCGAGCTTGGTGACCACCGCCGGATTGATGTCGACGCACACGGTGTGCACGGCGGCCGGCAAGAGGTTGCCGGTGGCGATCGAGTGCAGCATGGTCGACAGCATCAGGCAGGCGCCGGCCCGCTGCGCGTAGGAGCGCATGACTCGCTGAGCTTCGAGCACGTCGGTGATCACCTCGGGCAGCGGCCCGTCGTCGCGGATCGAACCGGCCAGCACGAAGGGCGTGCCGGTCGTCACCAGGGTGTGCATGAGGCCGCCGGTCAGGAGGCCCTGGTCGATCGCCGCCGCGATGCTCCCGCAGCGCCGGATGGTGTTGATCGCGCGCAAGTGATGCTCGTGGCCGCCGGGCACCGGCAGGCCGCTGTGCATGTCGATGCCGAGCGAGGTGCCGTAGATGTTCGATTCGATGTCGTGGGTGGCGACCGCGTTGCCGCCGAACAGAGCGCCGACGTAGCCGGCGCGGATGAGGCGCGCCAGTTGCGCCGCCGAGCCGGTGTGGACCACGGCCGGACCGACCACGGCGATGGTCAGGCGGCCCTCGTCGCGCACGCGCCGCAGCAGGCGCGCCACCTCGTGGACGATCTGCGCCTTGGGTTTCTCGCTGCTGACCGCCGAGGCCATGAACTCGAACGGCTGCCTTTCTCGGGGACGCTGCAGCGGGACCACGCGGATGCCGTGATGGCCGACCACGAAGCGCTCGCCGCGGCGCACATCGCTGAGCGGCACGGTCTCGGCGCGCACGGCGGCGGCCGGACCAGCCGCGGCCTCGCCCCCGGTCTCGCCCCCGGTCTCGGCCTCGGCCTCAGGTCGACTCGTCACCCGCACGCCGCAGTCCATCTCGGGCTGGGCGACGCGGGTCCACTCGCCGGCGAGGCGCACGAACGTCTCGAGGTTGGTCGTCGAGTAGAAATCGTCGGGGAACACGCCGTCGGCGGGCGCGGGCGCCAGCACGGCGTCTTCGGGCGCCACCGCGACCGCTCCGTGTTCCTGCGCCGCGGTGAGGAGCTCCTCGAGGTGCGCCCGGTCGCGCCCGTAGATGCGAAACACAGCCGTCGAGATGGCGGTCTTGGTGCGCCCCACGTCGAACGACAGGATCTCGAACTCGCCCTCGAGGTCCATTACGTCGTCCATGATCTGCGGCACCATGAGCGAGTCGATCAGGTGCCCTTCGATACGCACGTCTTCGTAGAGTCTCTCCGCCATCACCGCTCCATTATCTCGCATCGACGATAGAATGTGGCGCACGTCAGAAGAAGGGAGACGCGATGCCGGATCTGCCGCCCGGCTACACCCTGGTGCACCCCGACGCGTCCGATGTGCCGGCCATCCAGACGCTCGTGAACGCTTGCGAGTCGGCCGATTGCGGCGAGCAGCGCGAGGACGACTGGGAGGTCGCCTCCGATCTCGACGATCCGGCTGTCGACATCGCCCGCGACTGGTTTCTGATCCGCGCGCCGCGCGGCGAGCCGGCGGCGTTCGGCAGCGCCTGCTGCCCTCCCGGAGCCGAGCCGTGGACGGTCGCCTACGTGCATCCCCTTCATCGGGGCCGGCTGCTCTCGGCCGTCCTGCTCGAACTGGCCGAGCAGCGGGTCCGCGAACACCTGGCCGAACACGCCACCGGGCAGGATGAAGACGCCGGCGCGCAGACCGCCACGCTTCTGACGATCTGCGAAGACACCAAGACGCAGCGCATCGCCTGGCTTTCCGCGCACCGCTACCGCAGGGTCCGCGACAGCTACGCCATGCGCATCGATCTGTCGCGTGGCTTCGCTAAATCCGGGCGGCCGACCGGCCTCGAGTTGCGCCAGGCGCGCCTGCCGGCCGACGAACGCGCCGCCTACCAGGCCGATCTCGAGGCCTTCGTCGAGCACTTCGGCTACTACGAGCAGTCGTTCGAGGCCTGGAAGACCCGGCACGAGACCTACCCCGAGTTCGATCCCGCGTTCTGGCTGATCGCGTGGTCCGGCGCGGAGATCGCCGGACAGGTCGTCGGGGTGACGCGGGGACCCGCCGCCTACATCGGCGACGTCGCCGTGCGCAGACCGTGGCGGGGTCGGGGGCTGGCCCTGGGTCTCCTGCTCGAGGAGTTCGCGCGCTTCCACGCCCGCGGCTACGACGACGTGTACCTGTTCGTCGACGCCGAAAACCCGACGGGCGCCGTGCGGCTCTACGAGAAGGCCGGCATGACGGTCTGGCGGCGCTTCGGTCACTACCGGCTGGAGCTCGGCGCCTGAGACCCGCTGGGCGCCCCCGACGCTTCGGGCCGCCGCCAGGTCCCGGCGTCTTCTTGCGCGGCGCCCGGTGAGGCTCAGGACGAGCGCGGCTCGATCGGCGGCAGCGCCTCGGCGGGTGCCTCGTTACGACGCCCGCCCGCCGGCAGCAGCTCGATGATCAGCATGCCGGTGAATATCAGCGAGGCGCCGACGATCATGCGCCAGGTGACGCTGTCCATGCCGAAGACCACACCCGCCACGGCGGCGAACACGCTCTCGAAACAGAGCAGCACGGCGGCATGGGTCGAGGTCGTGTAGCGCTGCGCCCAGGACTGGATGAAGAACGCGTAGATGGTGCCCGAAAGCGCCGTCCAGAGGATCGCGGCCCAGGCCTCCCAGCCGAGCGCCAGCGTGAGGTGAGCGACGAACGGCGTGACCATCACGAGCAGCACCGTCGAGACCGCCATCTGCGTCACGGCGAGCGTCGAGGGCGGCACCTTGGGCGCGAAGAAGCCGGTCGCCATGATGTGCATGCCGTAGAGGAGAGCGCCCAGCAGCGTGAGCGCGTCGCCCCAGCTCACGGTGAGGTTGCCACGCAGCGACAGAAATCCCAGGCCGGCGGTCGCCACGACGGCACCCAGCACCTGGAACCAGCCCGGGGAGCGCCTGGCGACCGCCCAGTACAAGAAGGGCACCATGGCGACGCTGAGTCCGGTGATGAACCCCGACTTGCCGGGCGTCGTGTACTGCAGGCCGATGGTCTGCACGACGAGCGCGGTCAGGTAGAACGCGCCGAGCAGGCCGCCCATGCGCCACTGGGCACGCGTGGCTTTAAGCAGGGCGCGCGGCTGGACCAGCGAGAAGATGGCCGTCGCCACGACGTAGCGCAGCAGCAGGTAGACCATCGTGCCGGCGACGACGCTCTTGGCGACAGGGCTGACGGCGTCGGTCGTGCGCTCGGTGACATACTTGATGACCACGAAGTTGAAGCCCCAGAAGACGGCCACCGAGAACAGCGCGAGGTCGGCGACGAGGACTTTGCGGGGCATCTTCATGACCCTCATCCTCTCATCTCGCCCGCGGGGCGGTCGACCCGCGCCCCGCGCCCCTCTACGCCGTGAAGCCTCCGTCGACTACCCAGGTACGGCCGCTGACGAAGCTGGCCTCGTCGCTGGCCAGAAAGGCCACGACCGAGGCGAGCTCTTCCGGCTGGCCGATACGCCCGAGCGGGTAGCCGTCGGCCTGCCACGAGGCGTAGGCCTCGGGGTCGTCGGCGTCGGCTATCGCCTTGGTCAGCATGGGCGTGTCGAAGATCGCCGGTGAGACGCTGCAGACGCGGATGTTGTCGGGCCCGTGATCTTTGGCGAGCGTGCGGGTCAGCATGATCACGCCCGCCTTGGAGGCGGCGTAGGCGGCCGCCGCGGGCTCGCCGTGCAATCCTGAGTCGCTGGCAAGGTTGACGATCACGCCGCTGCGCCGCGCCGCCATGTGCGCCAGCGCGGCCCGGCACATGAAGTAAGTGCCCTTGAGGTTGCAGTCCATGAGAAGGTCGTAGTCGGCTTCTGTCATGGCGGCGATGGGCTTCTCGATCCAGATGCCGGCACAGTTCACGAGCACGTCGAGGCGGCCCCGCGCGGCGACCGCCTCGGCCACCATGCGGTCGCAGTCGGCGACCCGGGCGACGTCGCCGAAGACGGCCGTCATCGCGCTCTCGCCGTGGCCGGCCCGCCGGGCGATCTCGAGAGCCGCGGCCGTGACGGCATGGGTCCGTCGCTCGTCGCGGCCGGCGACCACCACCGAGACCCCCTCGGCGGCCAGCCGGCCGACGATCGCCTCGCCGAGGCCCGACGAACCGCCGGTCACGAGCGCCACCTTACCTGTCAGGCCCTGGAACATCTCTCTCTCCCTCAAGACGGATTCTTCTGCTCTCAGCGAACGTCTCAGTCTCCGCGGACTGCTCAGCTCTCAGCGTTCGACTCAGCCCCCGGCGCTCACCCCGCACCAGCGCATCGCGGCGACCGCGACGATCGCCGCGGTGTCGACCAGCTCGTCGACAGAGACGCGTTCGTTCACGGCGTGCGCCGTGCTCATGCCGCGCGGACCGAACGAGAAGGTCGGCACGCCTCCGTGCAGGGTGAAAGTGGCGGCGTCGTGCCACGAATCGAGACCGCCCGGCCGCGAAGGGTGTCCGAAGGAGGCGGCTGTGTCGAGCACTGTCGTCACGAGCGGGTGGTCGGCGGCGATCTCGGCCGGCGGCACCTCCCACTCCCACTGCCAGGCGATCGGGTGCTCGGCAAGCCACGGATCGGCCGCCGCGGCGGCGTCGAGGCGCCCGCGGATCTCGTCCTTGACCGGCTCGGCGCCGAGGGTCTCGTGCCACTGCGCCGGCAGGTAGTGACAGTCGAGCGTCAGGTGGCAGAAGGCGGGATAGGTGACGTCCCAGGTGCCGCCGTCGACCAGCACGGGCACGATGTCGCCCGCGGACAGGAACGGGTGTCGCTGGTCGGACCGCCCGCGCCAGTCCTCGTTTATGCGCCGCACCTCGGTCAGGATCGGCACCAGCTTGTCGATGGCGTTCACGGCGCCGCCCTCGCGCCAGCCGGCCTGGGGCTCCTGCGAGTGGCCGGCGCGGCCGGGGATCGTAAGACGCGGCTTGAGGATGCCGCGGCACGCCACCCACGCCTCGAACTCGGTCGGTTCGGCGCACAGCCCGGCATCGGGGTGCAGGCCGCGCTCCCGAAAGCGCTCCACGACCGACCAGCTGCCCATGCCCGACGACTCCTCGTCGGTGACCGCCGCGAAGACGATCTCCCCGGCCAGCGTGACGCCGGCGGCATGCAGGGCCTCGAGAGCGACGACGAGAACCGCCAGACCACCTTTCATGTCGTTGGTGCCGCGCCCGAACAGAAAGCCGTCGCGCTCGGTCGCCACGAACGGGTCGCTCGTCCACTGCTCGCGCGGCTCGACGTCGACGGCGTCGATGTGGCCGGTGAGCAGCAGGCTGCGCGGCACGGCAGAGCTGCCCACGCCGCGGCCGGCATCGCCGGCCAGACGAGCGATGAGCTGCGGCCGTCCGACGAAGTCGAGACTCGGCGGCACGAACTGCCCGCCGGCGCCCGTCGGCGCCGGCTCCCAGAGATCGATCTCGGCGCCCAGGGCCTCGAGGCGCGCCGCCAGCAGGTGCTGCAGTTCCGCTTCGTCGCGGGGCGGCTCGCCCGCGTCGCGGGCGGTCGTGTCGAGGGCGACGAGCGCGCGGGTAAGGCCCACGACCTCGCCGCGCATGGCGCGCACCTTCTCGACGACCCGCTGTTCCAGCTCGCTTGCCGGGCCGCCGGCCTCCACTCCCACATTCATGCTTTCACTCCCACGTTCATGGCGCCACCGCGCACCAGCGCATCGCCGTGACGGCCGCCGCCGCACAGAAGTCGACCAGCGTGTCGACGGTGACGAATTCGTCGACGGCATGGGCGCTGCCGAAGCCGTCCGGGCCAAACGAAAAGCAGGGCGTGCCGCCGCGCGTGAAGCTCGCGGCGTCGTGCCACGAATCGAGCCCGACCGCCCGGCCATCACGGCCGAACGAGCCCGCCACGTCGAGCGCCAGCGCGACGAGCGGGTGCTCACCGGAGATCTCGGCCGGCACCACGTCCTCGCTCCATTCGATGCGCAGCGGATGTTCGGCAAACCACGGATCGGCGGCCACCGCCGCCCGCAGACGGCTCTCGACCTCGGCTTCGACGCGCCGCCCGGTGCCCTGCGCGTCAACATGACTCGGCAGATAAGTGATGTCGCAGGTGAGCGAGCAGGAGTGCGGGTAGGTGACCATCCACGTGCCGCCGCCGATCAGCACCGGCACGATGTCGCCCGGCGCGAGCAGCGGATGGCGGTGGTCGGCGCGGCCGCGCCAATCCTCACGCAGCCCGCGCACGCCGTCGAGCACGGGCACGATCTTCTCGATGGCGTTGACCGCGCCGCCGTCGCTCCAGTGCGGCTGAGGCAGCTCGGCGTGGCCGACCCGGCCCTCGACCGTGATCGTCGGGGTGACCGTGCCGCGGCAGGCCACCCAGGCGTCAAAGCCGGTCGCCTCGGCGCACAGGCCGGCGTCGGCTTTCACCCCGTGAGCCACGGCGGCGCGGCCGCCCGCGCCGCTCGATTCCTCGTCGGTCACGGTGCAGAAGACGACGTCGCCGCGCAGGACCACGCCCGCCGCGCGCAAAGACTCGAGGGCCACGACCAGGGCGGCGATGCCGCCCTTCATGTCGTTCACCCCACGGCCGTAGAGGCGCCCGTCGCGCTCGCTGACCACGAAGGGGTCGCTCGACCACTTGTCGCGCGGCTCGACCCCGACCACGTCGATGTGGCCGCTGAGCAGCAGGCTGCGACCGCCGCCGGCACCCGTCAGCGTGGCGGCCAGCTGCGGCCGGCCGGCGAAGTCGAGATCGTCGGGCACGAACCTGTTGCCTTTGCCGGTCGGCTCGGGCTCCCACGCATCGATGCCGGCGCCGAGCGCCGCCAGACGGCCGGCGAGCAGGCCCTGCAGGGCGGCTTCGTCGCGCGACGGGTCGCCCGGCGCGCGCGCGGTCGTGTCGAGCGCGACGAGCTGCGCGACGAAGTCGCGCAGCTCGTCGCGGCGCGCTCTCACCTCGGCGACGACCTGTTCTTCGAGTACGGTGCGTTCGGCGCTCACGATGCCTCGCTTCGCTCGTGGTCGCCCGGCGGGCCGGCGTCCCGCCGGCCCGCCGGGCGACCATTCCCGGTAGAGTCCCGCGTTTTCGATTCTATGCGGTCCCCGGGCGGCTTTCATCTCGCCTGGATGCAAGCGGTCCGCCGCCCGGCTGCTG